>NZ_CP095482.1:310922-621844 GCF_023028225.1 Halorientalis litorea | reverse complement strand
CCGTGCCTCGTCGACGTGTGTCTCCGCTTGGTCGAGTGCCTCCCGTGCGCGCTCGTGGTCGTTGGCGTCGATGGCCTCGTTCGCGTCCACGAACCACTTGCGAGCGTACCCCAGTTGTCGCTCGGCGCGCGACCAGACGACCGCCGCGCGTTCCAGATACTCGGTGGCCGGTTCGATGTCGACTGTCGCCCGGACGTAGAATCGCCAGCGGACGCCCTCCGTCGACCACACGTCGAGGTGTTTGGTCAACATCCCGCTGTCGCTCTTTACGTCCTCCATCTCGGCATAGGTGACCGAGAACACCTCGTCCCCGCCAGTGCCACTCCCTCCCACGACGAACAGGACACGCGTGTCGGTGACGGCCGCGATGGCCTGGTACCCGTCGCCCGGCGCGTACACCGTCGCCCTGTCCTCCGTCTCTCGTCTGACCCCCTTCTTTTTGTTCGACAATAGGAAGGCAACCCGCTCCTCCTCGTCGAGATACTCGATGAGTGGACGGTCACGCAGGTACCCGCTGGTGAACAGGCCGCCACTGCCCGTTCCCGTCAGCAACTCTTCGTCGGCGATTGCATCGTCGTCGTAGGAGGCGAGCATACTGGGTCTTATATCGGCTATAATGCTGATTTGTATTCAGTCATGCGCTCGATACTATAATTGAATCTAATTAAATTAACCACAGAATAGAAGAAATGAATTGGCGATAGGCACTCCAGTCCCGGCCGTTCTCCGGGACGGCAGGCAGTCGAGTCG
This sequence comes from Halorientalis litorea, assembly GCF_023028225.1. Lineage (NCBI taxonomy): Archaea > Methanobacteriati > Methanobacteriota > Halobacteria > Halobacteriales > Haloarculaceae > Halorientalis > Halorientalis litorea. The sequence continues at coordinate 621,094 of NZ_CP095482.1, read as the reverse complement.
CGACCCGGGCGGCCCGGTCGGGTGTGCGGCCCTCGGATTGCCGGTGCGGCGAACGTTTTTGCGTCTGGCGGGTGCGTGACGGGTATGAACCGCGAACTGGTTGCCGGTGTCGTCACACTGGTCGCGGGACTCGTCGGCTACGTGGTCGGTACTGCCGTCTCCTACCCCGGTCGGGCGTTCTCGGTGACGGCGGTCATGGTCGGCCTGTTGCTCGTCGCCACCGGCCGTGTCTCTCACGACGGTGACCCGACGTGATTTCGGCCGTCGCCTACGGTGCCGACGGCGTCACCGAGTACGACGATATCGCGACGGCCCGCGACGCCGCCGGGACGACGTGGGTGCGGGCCAGCGACGCCTCCGCCGCGGACTTGCGCACCGTTGCCGACGCCTTCGACATCCACCAGCTGGTCGTCGAGAACGTCCGCGACGGCGTCCGACCGAAAACCGAAGAGTACGCCGACCACACCTTCACGCTCATCAAGACTGCCGAACTCGCGGGTGGTGACCAGATATTCGCCGAGGAGGTCATCGACGAGACGGTCGGTATCTGCTTCGGGGACGACTGGGTGCTGACGATGACGACGGTTCCCGACACACCCGTCGAGCGCGTCTGGCGGGCCGTGGTCTCCGGCGACGAGCGACTGCTCCAGCGTGGCCCCGACTTCACCGCGTACCGCGTCATGGACGTGGTCGTCGACGAGTACTTCGACCTGCTCGACCGACTCGAAGACCAGATAGAACGCATCGAGGAAGCGGTGACCGTCTCGACGGACATCGAGACGCTCGACGCCATCAACTCGCTCCGGCGTGACCTGCTCGCGTTCCGCAAACTCGTCTGGCCCTGTCGGGGTGCGGTCGATATCCTCGCCCGCGGCGACCCGGAGTACGTCCAGCCAGCCAGCGAGAAGTACTTCAGGAACTTGTACGACCATCTCGTCCAAATCGTCGACCTCACCGAGACGTACCGCGACCTCACCGTGGGGACGCGGGACATCTACCTCAACACCGTCTCTCAGTCCACGAACGAGGTGATGAAGGTGCTGACGGTCATCGCAACCGTGTTCCTCCCGCTGACCTTCGTCGTCGGCGTCTACGGAATGAACTTCACCGGCGGCCCGTACAACATGCCCGAACTCGGCTGGGAGTACGGCTACCCGGCCGTCATGGTCGGGATGGCGCTGCTCGGCGTCGGGATGCTCGCCTACTTCCGCCGCCGAGGATACTTATAGGCCAGTACTCAGCGGGACGAGCAGTACGCCCATCAGGTTCACCCGTCTGGCACCGAACCGCTGGGGAACGAGGCCGACCACCCCGGCGACGCCGTACACCGCGATGCCGAGCGGTCCGGCGAACACGAACGACACGCCCGCCAAGAGACAGAGGACCGCAACCGAGAGGGCGGTGTAGTCCACGCGGCCCACGACACGGAGGTAGCGGTCGCCGAGGACCACGACGAGGACGAACCCGACTGCCGCCGCGAACGCGACACTGGCGAGCAACAGCGGGAGTGCCATCGGGACACCCGCCGCTTCGGCGGCGACGAGGACGCCGGTCCGAGGCGACCCCAGTGCATGGAGTGCGAACAGCGCGAAAATCGTGTTCGCCGTGTTGACGCCGCTGGTCGTGACGACGAATCCGCGCGCACCGTAGCGATACGGGACGGCGAGCAACGCGCCCGTCCCGGCGACGCCGCTGGAGACGCCGGGGACGAACCCGACGAGCGCGCCAGAGACGGTCCCCAACAGCGACAGTCCGCCGACGGCGGACCGGGAGAGTGCGACCGTCGCGTCGTCCTGCGCCGGGACGCCACCACCCCCGAGTGCCTCCACCAACACCGGCGCGCCGAACAACCCCGCGAACAGCGGTGCCAACATTCCGCCAGCGTCGACCAATCCCGACGGATTCGAGTCGAGCGTGACCAGTCCCAACGCGCCGCTCGCGACGAGACCGACTGCCGCGCCGACCTTCGCCCGGTAGGTCCCTTCGGTCGTGACCAGCAGGACGCAGACGCCGGCCAGCACCGCCGGGAGGTGTGCCCGAACCGTCGGGTAGACGGCGGTGACGAGTTCGGTTATCGGCACCGCGAGCGGTACCGCGAGGACGACGGCCAGTCCGCTCCCGAGTGCCGACAGCCTGAGTGCTTCCCGGCCGCGGCCAGCCAGCACCAACTCGTGACCGGGGAGGGAACTGGCGGCCATCGCCGGGTCGGGGACCCCGAGTGCCAGCGCGGGCACGACGTCGAGGAAGGTGTGGACCGTCCCGGCGGCGAGCATGGCCGCGCCGACGAGTCGCGGCGGCCCGGGTACTGCCGCCACACCGGCCGCCAGCAACAGTGCCATGTTGTTCGCGTGCAGGCCCGGCACGAGGCCCGAAACGGTGCCGAGGAGGACCCCCCCGCAGACGAACCCGAGTGCGAGCGCGGCCGCTTCCGGCGCGACAGCCACGCGCGTCCCGAGGACACTCCACCCCATCGTGCCGGGGTGGTCCCGGCATCCGACTTGAACTTACGGCTCGAACGCATCCCTCGTGGACGACGCGGACTCTTGGGTGTGCCCGACCGTCTCACCGGGTGGTTCGACGCCGGCGAACTCGAAGCGTGCCCCTCCGTCCACACTCTCAGTCACCGAGACGGTCCAGCCGTGTGCCCGTGCGATGTCGTCGACGATTGCGAGGCCGAGACCGGTCCCGTCGCCGCTGGTCGTGTAGCCCTGCTCAAGGACGTCGTCGCGCTTGTCTTCGGGAATGCCGTCACCATCGTCCGCGACGTAGAACCCGTCGCCGGTGTCCCCGACGGTTACGGTCACGCCGTCGGCCGCCGGTACCGACGCCTCCTCCGTCGCCCCGTCTTCAGTTTTCCTCGGCTCTGACTCGCCGTCCGCAGCGTGTTCGACGGTGTCGCCAGCACTCGACGAGTGCCGACTGCCCGTCGAGCCATGCTCGACACTGTTTCGAAACAGGTTCTCGAAGACGTTGAGCAGTCGGTCCCGGTCGGCCCCGACTGTGCGGTCTGTCTCCACGACGAGTGTCGACCCGTCGGTCCCGACGTTCTCCCACGCCTCGGCCGCGAGACCGGCGAGTTCGACCGACTCCGTCTCCGTGATTGCCTTCCCCTGTCGGGCCAACTCCAGCGCGTCGTCGATGATGTCGCCCATCCGTTCGTGTGCCTCGACGATACGCGCCACGTGTTCGGAGTCTACTTCGTCGGTCGTCTCCACCTCGGCGGCGAGCAGTTCCGCGTGTCCGCTGGCGACGTTCAGGGGATTCCGGAGGTCGTGAGAGACGATGCTCGCGAACTGGTCGAGTTGTTCGTTCTGATGTTCGAGTTGTTGGCTCCGCTGTTCGAGGTCCGTCGTCCGTTGCTGGAGCGTCCGCTCGCGCTCGCGCAGTTGCTCCTCACGGCGTTTCTGGTCGGTGATGTCGTGTATGAGGACCACCCGTCCAGTGGCGTCGTCGCCGTCAGTCACCGCAGAGACGCTCACGTCGTAACACCGTTTTCCCCCGTCCGTGTCGACCCACAACTCGTCGCGTAGGTCGTCTACCTGTAAGTCGTTCCGGAGTGCCACGACGAGCGTCCCCTCCTTGCGGATGGCGTCGAAGTCCACCACCGTGGAAATCCGCTGGCCGACCGGTCGGTCGACGCCCAGTATCTCCTTTGCCGTCGTGTTGATGTCGACGACGACGCCGTCGGTGTCGAGAACGATGACGCCGTTGTCGATCTCCTCGACGATGAAATCACGGGCCATGACGACTACGCCCCCGAAGCGGGTACTCACGGCCGAAAGGAGCCGTTCGAGCGGAATCGCCCGAACGAACCGCACGTTCGCCGTCGTCAGAAGCGCGATGGACCCGAACGCGAGGAACGTGAGCGGCAACAGCGTGAAGTGTGGAAACGGACTCAGCCCGACGAAACTCGCCACGTTCGCCAACCACATCACACCGAACGACACCAGCAGGATGAAGCTCAACTTCCGGTAGACGTTGCGTGACCGACGGAACTTCTCGAACAACATTCCGATACACGCGAGGATAATTACCCACGAGAGAACGATCAGAGCGGTCGAGGCCGGTCGCCACTCGAACGAGGCCACGGTGTACTGACCGTGGTCCACGAGCCGCACGTTCGCGTAGTAGAGGCCGTGGTAACTGTTCGTCGTCGCACTGGCAGCACTCACCGCCGGGAGGAGTAACAGTCCAGCCAGCGTCCGACGGGTCACCCAGTGATTCCGGCCCGTGTAGTGGAGGGTGAACCCGAGAAGGCTAATCGGGAGAAACAGCAACAGCGGTAACCCGACCACGAGAATCCGCTCTTTGGTCGGGAGCGATACCGCCGAGACGGTGAGGAGGTGAACGCTAGCCCACACTGCCATCGACAACTCGATGGCGACGAACCACCGCTCCGCCGCACTCTCACTCTTTCGCCACGTCAACGCGGCCCCAGCCACGCCCAACAGCACGACGAGGGCCAACGGCACGGTGTAGGGCGTCGACTGGAGCATGCGTCTCTACCGCACGATTGAATGCCACACTCCGTAAACTATGCCCATTGGTATCATATCTGATTCCAAAACGGGCCGTTGCGAGTGTAAAGCACACGGATTCACGCCAGTACCGCGACGCCGCCGTCGCTGTCGCCCCGTGGCGCGTACAAATAATGGGAGAGGTGTGGCGTCAGCCGAACAGTTCGCCGAGGCCTTCGCCGCCGTCGCCTTCGTCCTCGTCGTCGCCGCCTTCGTCGGCCTCTGCTTCGTCGCCGCCTTCGTCCTCGTCGTCGCCGCCTTCGTCGGCCTCTTCGAGTTCGCCTTCGGCCTCGCCACCAGCGGATGCGGCCGCGCCGCCCGCGGGGACGGCCGCGGCCTCCGCCACGGCGTCCTCGATGTCGATGTCCTCGAGTGCCGCGACGAGGGCCTTGACGCGGGACTCCTCCACGTCGACGCCCGCGGCGTCGAGAACGTCGGTCAGGTTGTCTTCGTTGATTTCGGTGCCAGTCTCGTTCAGGATGAGTGCTGCGTAAACGTATTCCATTGTTAGTCTCCGAACATGTCTCCGAGGGCGTCGCCACCGTCGCCGCCGTCGTCCTCGTCGGCGTCGCTCTCCTCGGCGTCGTCGGCGTCGCTCTCCTCGGCGTCGTCCGCGTCGTCTTCGTCAGTCTGTTCCTCGTCACCCGCTGCCGGTTCCGCGTCCGGTTCGGGTGTCTCGACTCCCTGCAACTCTTCGGGGAGTGCGTCGGGGTCGTCTATCTGCGCCGCGAGTGCCCGCACCTGTCCGTCGGCCTTGCTCAGGAGGTCGGGCATGACTGCCTCGTCCTCGATTGCGGCCTGTAGGGCGACGGACTTGGCCTCGCCGCTGGCCTTGGCCAGCAGTGTCGGGGCCGTCGCCGTCGTCGGGTAGGCGGCGTTGACCGAGAGGTTCCGGGCCTGTCCGGCGGCCGCCCGGATGTCGGCCTCGTAGGCCTCGACATCGAGTTCGAGTTCCTCGGGCTCGAACAGCACGCCGTCCGCGAAGACGGCCTGCAGGTCGAGTCCGACCTCTTTGGGTTCGATACCGAGTTCGCTGAGGACGCCAGCGAGCTGGTCGTCCACCACGCCGCCCGCTTCGAGCACCGTCGAGTCTTCGAGGACGACGATGGAGCCGTCCTGAATGCGGGCGTCCGCACCGACGGCTTGCAGTTCACCGACGAACTGTCCGGGGTCCATCCCGGTGTCGCCCTCGGGGATGACGATGTCGTTGGGCGCGACTTCGCCGTCGTTGATGGGGGCCGACGTCTTGGACTCTTCGAGCTGCTGGTACAGCGAGAACGGGTTCGCGTCCGTCCCGATGAGTCCGACCTGCCCGCCGATGTACTCGGTCAGGTCTTCGAGGCCCTCGTCGACTTCGTCGAGTGCCCGCGTCATGAGCGTGTTCCGGCTCACGCGCAGTTCGGCCGTCCCGTGGAGGTTCCGGCGCATCGCCTGTAGCTGTCGGCTCGGAATGCCAGCGATGGCGACGATACCCACGGAGTCGTAGGATTCGAGCGTGTCGACGAGGTCGTCGACCTCCTCCTGTTTCCACTGCGGAATCGTCTCGGTCTTACGTTCTGCGCTCATTTACGCGACCTCCACTGCGGGACCCATCGTGGTCTTGACGAACACCGAGTCGATGTTGAGCGGTCCCTTCTCCAACTCGGCGTGCAGCCGCCGGACGATGACGTCGATGTTGTCCGCGATGGCTTCGGCGTCCATGTCCTCCGCGCCGACGCGCGTGTGGAACGTCCGCCGCTCCTTGCTGCGGAGCTGCACTGTGTTTTTCATGCGTTCGACGACTTCGACCACGTCGTCGTCGGGGTCGAGCGGGGTCGGCATCTTCCCGCGCGGGCCGAGGACCGTCCCGAGGTAGCGACCGATGTCCTGCATCATGTTCTGCTCCGCGATGAAGAAGTCGGTCTCGTCGGCGAGGTCCTTGGCCTCGTCGTCGTCGCCCAGTTCTTCGAGTTCGTTCCCGTCGAGCACGTCGTCGGCAACGTCCTCTGCGCGGATGGCTGTCTCACCCTCCGCGAAGACGACGATGCTCGTCTCTTGGCCCGTGCCTTCGGGGAGAACGACACCCGTATCGACACGGTTCGACGGGTCGTTCAAATCGAGGTCGCGCAGGTTGATAGCGAGGTCGACCGTCTCACGGAAGTTCCGTGGCGGTGCCTCCTCTAGTGCGCGAGTTACCGCTTGCTCTATGTCCTGATCTGCCATTGTTCACCTCCGTAGTACGCCAATGGCTCCTACGGATTAGTGAAACAGGCGAGGCCTGTCTCGTCCGGTGGGAGGCCAGTCTGACACTTAAAACCGTCGAACCGCCCAGAGAGGCGGGCCACTTGCCGTCCGTCACTTACCACCGACAGCGCTGTAACCCAGCCCCGCTACGACGATGAAAACGAACGTCAGTCCCCCAGTTACTGCCGCCTGTGTCAACAACCCGTCGACCGTTCCGAACGCAATCAGCGCGGCCGTCCCGCCCGACACACCGCCGATGACGGCACGGCGACTCCCCGACTCGATTCGTGCCCGCTGCAAGAGTCCCTGGATGGCAGACATTGTTGTCATGTACGCATTTGTGGGCACAAAATAACCGGGAACGATGGCGTTCGGTTTCGTTACCAGTCGTCGGCTACCGGCGTCGACACCACGACGCAGGAAAACGGTGCTTCTTCTGTACGACCGTCCGCGGACTACGCGGTCGCTTCGGCCGCGAACACACCGCAAAACCCATCATGTTCGTTTTGCGAGTGTTTGCCTCGAAGCGACCTACGCGGTCGCTTCGTCGGCGAACACGTCGTCGTACTCGCCCTCGTCGACGCGCTCCTTGAACTCGCGGGGGTTGTTCCCCTCGATGGTGACGCCGAGCGAGGTGCAGGTGCCGACGACTTCCTTCGCGGCGTTCTTGAGGTCGTAGGAGAGCAGGTCCGGGTGCTTCTGCTCGGCGATCTGCTTGACCTGCTCGGCCGTGAGGTCGGCGACGAAGTTCTCCTGGGGTTCGCCGCTTCCCGTCTCGAATCCGGCCTCGTCCTTGACGAGTTCGGCCGTCGGCGGGACGCCGACCTCTATCTCGAAGGAGCCGTCGTCCTCGTACTCGACGGTGACGGGGACCTCCGTCCCGTCGAAGGCGGCGGTCTGGTCGTTGATATCCTCGACAACTGCCTGTACGTCCACGGGCGTCGGCCCGAGTTCGGGGCCGAGCGGCGGGCCGGGGTTGGCCTGCCCGCCGGGGACGAGTACCTCGATGGTTCCAGCCATGTTTCACCAAACGAAGCGGCGCGGATTTAAGAATTGCTTTCCCGGCCGGCCCGTGTCTCTCCCCCACACGGTCCGCGAGGACGCCGTAACCGCCCGGGACGGCGTCTGCGCGGCGACTACTGTACCGAGATGCCGTTGCGGGCGAGGAACTCGCTCGCGTCCTTTATCTCGACCGGACTCCCGACGATTCGCACCTCGGACTCGTCGGTCAGAATGGTGAGCGTGAACCGCTCTTCGAGGTCGTTCCGGAGGTCGCCCAGCACGCTCTCCGGAAGCAGAATCTGCGTGCTGTCGCGTAGCATCGCCGCGCTTGTCATCGTTCTTTGTCAGGGCATCTCGTCGTATAGGTGTGTCGGAACCCGGTAGCGTCACCCACGAAAGAGGTTCATTACCTCCTCGGTGACGGCCGGTTCTACCGCGACGACGTACCGCTTGCCCGGGTCGAGCGTCGTGTCCGGCCGGGCGATACGGTTTCCGTCGTCGCCGGAGACGACGAGTGACCCGGCGGGCAGGGCGATGTCCGCGAGTCGTTTGTTCGCGGCGGGCGCGCCGTCGGCGACGCGTATCTCGAACACTTCGAGGTCACCGACGACGTCGGCGATGGTCTGTACGGCACCGCCGACGACTTCGGCCGCAAGCCCCGTGAGAACGAAGATTCCGGCACCGATCATCGCCCCCATTCCGATCATCGTAGCGTCCAGCAGGCCGAGCGTGGCCTCGGGGGTACGCTCGCCGTGGCTACTCACGCCGACCCCTCCAATTCACCGAACGGGACTCCTGACCGCGCCGTCCATTGACCGGTCCGAGCATGCACCGGTGATTGTCAGACTCGTCTTAAAATTCCTCGCCCGGCATCGGTTTCGGTGCCGACCGAGGGCAACGAAAGCGTTTTTGAGTGCCGATGGCCGACTATCCGGTAATGGGGCTTGAGGAGGAAATCCGTGAGATAGAGGAGGAAATCGCCGAGACGCCCTACAACAAGTCAACCGAGGCACACATCGGCCGCCTGAAGTCGAAACTCGCACAGAAGAAGGAGAAACTCGAACAGCAACAGTCCTCGGGCTCTAGCGGCCCGGGCTACGCCGTCGAGAAACACGGCGACGCCACCGTCGCCCTCGTCGGGTTCCCGAGCGTCGGCAAGTCCACGCTCCTCAACGCCCTCACCAACGCCGACAGCGAAGTCGGGGAGTACGAGTTCACGACGCTGGACGTGAACCCCGGAATGTTGCAGTACAACGGCGCGAACATCCAGATACTCGACGTGCCGGGCCTCATCGAGGGGGCCGCCGAGGGGCGCGGTGACGGACAGGCCGTCCTCTCCGTCGTCCGGACCGCAGACCTCGTCGTCTTCATGCTCGACGTGTTCGAGATAGACCAGTACGCGCGCCTGCGCGAGGAGCTGTACCGCAACAAGGTCCGCGTCGACACCGAACCGCCCCGCATCTCCATCCGCCGAAAGGGGAAAGACGGACTCTCCGTGACTGCGAGCGTCGACCTCGATTTGGACGAGGGGACTATCAAGGAGGTACTCCGGGAGAACGGCTTCGTCAACGCGGACGTGACCATCGGCGAGCAGGTGGATATCGACCGTCTCATCGACGGCGTGATGGACAACCGGGAGTACCTCCCCTCCATCGTCGCCGTCAACAAGGCCGACCTCATCGACCCGGACTACCTCCCGACGGTCGAAGAGAACCTCCGTGACCACGACATCGACCCCGACGAGGCGGTGTTCATCAGTGCCGAGGAGGAGAAAGGGCTGGACGCGCTGAAGGCGGAACTCTGGGACGCCCTCGGCCTCATCCGTGTCTACATGGACAAGCCGGGCCGGGGCGTCGACTACGACGAACCGCTGGTACTCCGCCGGGGCGACACCGTCGGAGACGCTTGCCGGAAACTCGGGGGCGAGTTCGAGGACCGCTTCCGCTTCGCCCGCGTCTCCGGCCCGAGTGCCAAACACGACGAACAGCAGGTCGGGACTGACCACGAACTGGCCGACGAGGACGTGCTCCGCATCGTCCGGCGGAAGTAACTGACAGTGACCGCCACGCGCCATCGCCTCCTCGTGTTCGCCGGCCTCGCCGTCCTCCCGTGGACCGTCGTGGTCACCGGGGGCGCGCCGACGCTGTTTTTCACCGTCGGCTTCCTCAACCTCGACCCGTTCGCGCTGACGACCATCACGGACTACTACTTCGCGTTCACCGAGGGCCTGCCGGGGTTCCTGAACGCCTACGGCATCGGGGTCGGTCTCTTCGTGCTTGCAGTCGGGAGTGCTGCCACGGGGCTGTTCGGCCGGGAGGACGAGCGCGTGACGGCCGCGCTTCTCGTTCTCGCCGGAATCAGTCAGGCTACCTTCGCCCTCGGGTTCCTCCGGCGGCCGGGCGTCGTCGCGTTCCCCGTCGGGACTGTCTTCCTCTGGGGGGCCGTCTGGTGGTACTACTGGCCCCCGTTCCGGGCACTCCTGACCGGTGCTGGCGGCGACCCGTCCTGAGCGGTATTCTTTTCGGACCGCCACCCCTGTCTCCGGACATGCGAGGGACGCTCGACCACACGATGATGCGCGTCGAGGACTTGGACGCCACACTGGCGTGGTACCAGTCTCACTTCGACTACGAGGAGTACGGCCGCTGGGAAGCCGACACCTTCACGAACGTCTTCCTCGGGCCGCCGGACAAACACGACGAGGGGGCACTCCTCGAACTGACGTACAACCACGACGGGCGAAGCTACGACTTCGGCGACGCGTGGGGGCACATCGCCGTGCGCGTGCGCGATGTGTATGAAACGTACGAGCAACTACTCGACGAGGGCGTCTCGGACTACCGCGACCCGGACTCCTGTGGCGGGAGTTACGCGTTCGTGCGGGACCCGGACGGCCACGAGATAGAACTGGTCGAACGTGACCACGGCGCGCGGTTCAGCCTCGACCACACGATGCTCCGCGTCGAGGATGCCGACGCCGCAATCGGCTGGTTCGTCCGGAAACTCGACTACGACCTCTTCCGGCGCGAGGAGTTCGATGACTTCGCGCTGTACTTCCTCAAGCCCGGCGACGACCCCGCCGAGACGATGTCGGTCGAACTGACGTACAACTACGACGGACGGACGTACGACATCGGGGACGCGTGGGGGCACGTCGCGGTCAGAGCCGACGACTTGCAGGCCGACTGGGAGACGCTCGTGACCCGACACGCCGCGGATTACCGTGACCCGGCGAGTTGCGGGAACCGCTACGCGTTCACCAAAACCGCCGACGGACACGAAGTCGAACTCGTGACGAACTGACGCGAACCGGCACGTCCCACGCGTGTCAGACGCCTGTTAGCCGACGGGCGGACGCGCTCGTACGTGCGGCCGAAAATACCGGTATAGCGGTCTGACGGGTTGATTTCCGACCATGTGGGTTGATGTCATCCTCCGGACCCGACCACAAAGCATTTATAACGAGCGATGTTCCTTTTCATCGTACCCCTACCCATGGTGACAGTAGCGAGTACAGCCGGTCGGTCTCCGCGCGGAACGGTGCAGTCCGTGGCCGACCCGTTGGAAAGGTGCTTGAACCGCCCGAATACCAACAATAAACTATGACAGGAACACGAGATAAACTTCGCAGTCTGTTCCTCGTGACGCTGATGGTCGGCTCGGTTTTCGCCGGCACCATCGCGTTCACAGGGACGGCCGCTGCGGCTGCCAACGTGTCGTATCAGGTTGGTCCTCCGACCGACGCTGACGAGCACTTGACAGGAACAACAGGCGTACAGTATAGGATTGGCGGCGTGGTTGAAGATGGCGGTGACGTCTCTGAGACCGTCATCACCATCGAAGAGGCTGACGTTGAGGGCGCGACGATTTCGAGCGTCACCAACGTCCCGACCTCTGTGATCAATAATGCGGACGTCACCTTCATCGACGACGAGATCGAGATCAACTACGATGGAACCATCACTGTCCCGGACAACACGGACGTGACGGCGACCATCACCGGTGTGGAGAACCCCGACGACGCGGGTACCTACGAACTCTCGATCGAGCACTTCGACGACGAGGGTAACACTGTCGACGAGATCGCAAGCGAGCGATACAAGGTCGGCGACCTGAACCTCGAGAACCGTCGCTTCTGGCAGGGTCAAACGATCTACGCCAAGGACGACGCCACACAAACGCTCGAACTGTTCGAGGTTACCCGAGATGACGGTGGTGCCCGTCAGATTCTCTCGAACGACTTCATCTCACAGACAAACTTCGACGAGAACAGCAACGCGCTGATCAACACCGACAATCTCGAAGGCGAGTACGCACTCGCCGACAGTGGTCAGAACCCGACAGACGGGCTTCCGACTGCGCAGACCGGTGGTGGCCTCGCTCCGAACACCGCCTCTACCATTGATGGCGGTGACACGTTCACCGTCTCCGTTCAGAGTCTGAGCGCGACCTTCGACGAGGAGGAGATTGAGACAGGTGACAACGTGGACCTCGACTTTGAGTCGAACCGGAACGACTTCGATGTCACCATCACGTCGGAGCAGCTTGACTCCGGCGACCTCGCAAGCATCTTCAGTACGGACAAGGCTGTTACCGAGGACGAGGACGACGACGAGATCGAGTTCACCGTCAGTGGTGACCAGATCGCAACGGGCGACTTCACGGACATCGACCCTGGCGAGTACACGCTCGATATCGAAGTCTCCGACACGGCAGCGTCCACTAGCGCGTCCATCAACGTCGTCGAAGACGACGACGCAACAGCGACCATCGCCCAGGGCGGCATCGCGACCGCCGCCAAGGGTGACATTGCACAGTTCCCGATTGAACTGGAAGACACTGACGAGGCACGCGTCAACATCGGTTACAACGAAGTTGGGTTCAACCTCACGGCCGACATAGAGGACGGTGACGGCGACGGTGTCGTCACGCCGCAGCTCAACCTCTACACGCTCGGTGCGTATCCGGACCCGGATACTACGGCAGGTTTCACCCAGTCTGACGCGATCAACGCGATGCAGGAATCCGTCGATGTCGACGACAGTTCTGACGAATTCGACATCGTCAACATCAACCCTAACGCAGGGCCGATCGACGACCCGCCACTCGACGCTGCAGCGTACGACATCAACGTCACCCACGACGGTGACGAGATCGGTGTCGGTACGCTCCAGATTACCGAGACTTCGGTCAACGATGTTCGGACTTGGACCGCACCCGAAGAGGAGTTCGGCGAGTTCGACCAAGACGAAGTTGAGGAACTGTACAACGCCGTCGACGAGGGTCTCATCACGCAGTCCGACTCCGTCGCCCAAGAGGACGTGATGGTCGTCGAATTCCAGACGACGAGCGTCTTCGGTGCCATCGAAGCTGAGGAGGAGGCAGCCGATGTCGACTCCGACGACTTCGCAACGGCATTCGTCAACTTGCTTAACGGCACCAGTAACCGGGCAAGCTTCAACTTCGGTTCGGCCAACCAGCGTCTGACCGAAGAGGACTACGAAATCTGGATCGAGCAATCGAATCCGGACGCGAACCGGAACCCGAAGGTTGTCGACTTCGCATCGACGAACGACGCCGATGCGATGCAGGTCGTTCCGGACCAGCGTAACGGCTCGCTGTACGTCCTGATAGACACCGACCAGGCCGTGCTCGAACGCGTCCCGACGGACGATTACGACGAGTACGCAGCTGGCTTCCAGACCAGTGGTAGCGGTAACGCAGAGTTCGACGATGGGGAAACCTACACCGCGAACTTCTTCATCTCAGAGCGTGACCGAGGCGGTTCCGACTTCGTCGTCGGTGACCCGCTCTCGGCCACTGGTGATGTGAGTGTTGTGGACAAGTCGCTCAGCTACGACACGGACGACACCGGAACCATCCGCGTCGACGCTGCGGCGGACCAGGTCATCTCCGGAACCACTACCGTGGCTCCCGGTACTGAGCTGAACCTCCGCATCCGCTCGACCGGTACCAGTCCGTTCCTCGAGAGCCCGACGGCCATCGTTCAGTCCGACGGCTCGTTCAACGCGACGGTCGACTTCTCGGACCGTGCCCCGAACACGACGTTCGAGGCAACGGCCCGTGACTTCGACGACGACGACACCGAGACGCCCGGCGTCATCGGCGATGCCGCGACCGCAGCGGTCGGCTTCGCTGACCAGACCGTCGAGGACGGCACGGTGACCGTCAGTACGGCGACGCTCTCCGAGGGTGGCTTCATCGTCATCCACGACTCGTCGCTCCTCGAAGGGAACGTCGCAGGCAGCGTCATCGGTAACTCCGACTACCTCGAATCCGGCGAGAACGACAACGTTGTCGTCGAACTGGACGAGGAACCGGAGGAAGACACGACGCTCATCGCCATGGCTCACCTCGACACCAACGGGAACGAGGAATACGACTTCCCGGACGCCGACGGTCCGTACACGACCTCGGCCGGTGACGCCGTCACCGACACGGCCAACATCACGGCCGACACCGGTGGCGACATGACCGAGACTGAGATGGATACCGAGACCGAGATGGACACCGAGACCGAGGCTCCTGACACGGAGACCGAAGAGCCCGAGACCGAGACGACCACGTCGTCCGAAGGTCCCGGCTTCACGGCCGTGCTCGCAGTCCTCGCGATGCTCGGTGCCGCACTGCTGGCGGCCCGCCGTCGCAGCTAAGGTCTGAACTACCGGAGTCTTCTCCGGCCGCTCGAACACACCTTTCTTTCGACGCTTCCCGGTGAGTGCCGACAGTAACGACAAAGCATATACTGCTCATTCGCATACCACCTGACAGATGCTGGAGACCGTCCTCGGTGTACTCGCGTGGCTCACGCGCTTTTCGGACCCGCTCGCGTGGCTCGTCCTCGGCACCTTCACCGTCGGGTCCCTGCTTGAGTGGTACGACGTCGACCGCTCGTGGGCACGACGGATAACCGTCGCCGGATGGGTGCTGTTCGCCGTCTTCTGGTTCACGCTCATCTACCACTTCGCGTTCGTCCAGAAGAGTATCGTCGAGGGCATCGGGACGCTCGTCGCCGTCCCGGCGGCACTGTACGCCGGCTACTTACTCACGAGGGGCCGGGACACGCTGTTCGTCCTCTCGCGGGCCGTCGCCGTGATGGGCTTGGTGTACCTCCCGTTCGAGACGATAGTGGTCCTCCGCCAGTTCGTCATCGAGATGGTGACTCGACAGACCGAAGTCGTGATGTCGCTGCTCGGCTTCGAGCCGGCGGTCGTCAACAGCGCGACCGTCTCGCCGGAGAAGTACGACCCGTTCCGAGCGACCTTCAAGTTCTATCCCGAACCGAACCACGCGATAACGTACACTATCGTCACCGCGTGTACGGGTATCGGGAGCATGGCGATTTTCGCCGGGCTGGTCACCGCCGTCGACGCACCGCTCGGCCGGAAGCTCCGTGCCTTTGCCGTCTCGATACCGATTATCTACGCCCTGAACATCGTCCGAAACGTGTTTATCGGCATCTCCTTCGGCTACCAGTACATGGACCTCTTCCCGAACGCAGTAATGACCGTGTTCGCCACGGACGACCCGTACATGGTCTCGTACTTCATCGCCGACCGCATCCTCGCACAGGGGCTGTCGGTCGTCGCCCTCGTAGGTATCACGTGGCTCGTCGTCCGGGAACTCCCGGAGGTGCTGGTAGTGGTCGAGGACTTGCTGTTCATGCTGACGGGGACGGAGTACGACTTAGAGCGTGCGCTCGGGGCCGAACAGGTCCGTGCCGACGGCGAGGGCGACGGTTAGGCGAGGCGGTCGGCCGGTGCCTCCGCGAGTTCCACGAGTGCCTCGCGTTCGAGGACGTGGAGACTCCCGGGCACGACGAGCAAGTGGAGCGGCGGGCCGAACAACTCGGTTGCGAGCGTCGAGAGCGTCTCCGCGCGGACGGTCGGGTCCGGGCTTCCGGCCTGACAGACGGCGACGGCGAGCGTGTTCGGGAACTCCTCGGCGAGCATCGCCGCGGCGGTGTCGGCGGTCATGTAGTCGTCGTCAGCGGCTTTGATGTCGAGGTAGACGAGGGTGTGGAGGTCACGGCTCCGGTTGTCCCGTATCGTCGCCACGACGCTGTCGGGGACGCCCTCGCCGCCGTGGGCGCGCTCGAACGGGAGCGTCGTCGCCTTCCCGAATCGGTAGTTCTGGAGGCCGGTGAGCGAACTCGCGGCGGTCTGTGCGGTCGTTCCGTGGACCACCCGCGTCTCGATGCCCCGGTCGTGGGCACGCATGCGGAGGTCGACGTGTGTCGTCGAAATCATCGTATCGCCGGCGGTGAGAAAGACGGCGTCGCCGGACTCGGCGGCGTCGAGAATCGGACCGGGGTTTCTCTCGATACCGTCGCGGTCGCGGACCTCGATGTCGACCCCATGATGCGATTCGAGGGCGTCGACCGAGGTCCCCGCGAGTTTACTGGTGTAGAACTCCGCGAACACGCGGTCGGCGGCCCGCAGTGCCTCCTGTCCGGCCACCGTGACGGAGCGTTCGTCGTACAGCCCCAGACCGACGAAAGTGAGCATACGGCCAGTCGGTCGGCGGTGCGGTTAAACCGCCCGGACCGTCAGGCTTACCGCACGCGCTGACCGACCACCGCTATGGCAGTCCCGTGTGTCCGCGTTCCTCGCGAGGACGGCGAAGCAGTGCGCAGCACCCTCGCCGAGGCGGACCTCGTGACCGAGACGCGCGAAATCGTCGTCGAGGACGGCTGGCTCTACATCCCCGTCACCGACGCCACCGCAGTTCCCGACGACTACGAGGTGGTACACCGCGACGTGCCGACCCGGGAGACACAGACGACGCCGGCCGATATCGTCGACTTCACGCCCTCCTACGAACGCATCGGGGACGTCGTGGTCGTCGACGAGGACGACCCCGAGCGTGCACAGGCTCTCGCGGCGGCCGTGATGGAGTCGGCCATCCCCGCACGCGCCGTCATCAACCGCGCCTCGAAAGTCAAGGGCGACCTCCGAGTACGAGACTGGGAGGTGCTGGCCGTCGCCGAGGACGGGACCGACCGCGCACCGACCGAGACGGTTCACCGGGAGTACGGCTGTGAGTACGCGCTCGATTTGGCGGCAGTCTACTTCTCGCCGCGGCTCGCCACGGAGCGCCACCGCGTCGCCGAGCAAGTGCGCGCGGGCGAGCGGACACTCGACATGTTCGCCGGTGTCGGTCCGTTCGTCGTCCCGTTCGCCAAACGCGGCGCGACGGCCGTCGGCGTGGACTTGAACGACACCGCAATCGAGTACCTCCGGGAGAACGCCCGCCGGAACGGCGTCGCTGACCGGGTGACCGCTATCCACGGCGACGTTCGAACGGTGACCGACCCTGATGGAATCGACGGCGACGGGACGGACTATCGCGACTGGGCTGACCGTCTCGTGATGAACCTCCCCCACAGTGCCGAGGAGTTCCTCGACACGGCGGTCGAGCTCGCGAGCGAGGAGTGTGTCCTGCACTACTACGACATCCAGCACGAGGACGACCCCTACGGCCCGGGCGAGCGTGCCATCCGCGCGGCGGCCGAACCAGAGTACGCAGTGACCGTCGACACCCGCCACACCGTCCGCTCGTACGCGCCACACGAACTGAACGTGGTGCTGGACGTTCGACTGTCACGGACCTGAACCGGACGCGATTCACAATCCTTATTGCGGTTATGGGACGAACGGTTATCTGCACACGCGGACACGCGCGGCGGCTCGGTAGACGAACAGCGTGAGTGTGCCGGTGTCGTGCGGAGTAGAGCGACGCAGGGCTGGGCACACGAACAGCGTGAGTGTGCCGGTGTAGCTCAGACTGGCTAGAGCGAATCCTTCGTAAGGATTAGGCCGAGGGTTCAAATCCCTCCACCGGCTCTTTCTCTCGGACGAACGACTGACCAGACAGCGACCCGCTCGGTCAGTGGGCCGGCTGGTGTCCCGTCGGTATCACGATACTCGTGTGCCAGCCGTGGCTTCCGAAACGGCCCTTTCGCCGCCGGCACCGAGCGTGTGGATTTCAGCCGTGGTAACTGCCCTCAACGCTTAACCGTGTACTATGCCAAGGGGGTGCCATGAGCGAAGTCGGAGTCGACCCGATTCGGGTGTTACACGTGGACGACGACCCCGAAATCGTGGAGTTGGCGGCGACGTTCCTCGAACGCGAGGACGACCGGCTTGCGATGGAGGGGGCGGTGACGGGGGAGGAGGCACTCGACCAACTCGAAGCGGGCGAGTTTCACTGCGTGGTGAGCGACTACCAGTTGCCCGACATGGAGCCACCGGCGTTCGCCGAGGCCATTCACGACGCCGCGCCGGGGGTCCCCATCGTTCTGTTCACCGGACGGGACGAGGAGCAGGTCGACGGGGAGATGCTCGATACCGTCTACACGGCGTATCTCCAGAAGGGGTCGGGTACCGAGCAGTACGGTGAACTCGCGGCCGAAATCGTCGACGCGGTGGCCAGTGCAGACGACGTGGCGACTGACGGCGGCACGCCGGTCTACCGGACCGACGGCGGTCCCGGGAGCGCGCCGTCCGACGACGGCGGCCGGCCGACGGAGCCGACGGACCCCACGGCGGACCGCAGTCTCTCGCGTATCGCCGGTGGGAACGCTGCTGCGGTCCTGACCGGTGTCCTCGACGCACTCCCGGATGGGGTACTCGTCCTCGACAGCGACCGGACGACTGCGTACTGGAACACGGCGGTCCCCGAACTGACGGGACGGAGTGGGGCCGAACTCGCCGATATCGAGCCGCCAGTGCTGTTCGCCCCAGAGGACCGCGAGGCCGTCGCGGCGACGCTCTCGGCGGCGGCGAACTCGGGACAGGACACGCTCGATTGCGCGCTCGAAACGGCCGACGGCACGACGCGGCGCGTCGAGTTGCACTGCACGCGCCTGACCGACACCGAGGGGCGGATCGTCGCGCTCGCCTGCACGCTCCGGGACGTGTCCGACCGGGCGGCGTACGAGCGGGAACTGGGCAGACAGCACGAACGACTGGAGGAACTGGTCGGTGCCGTCTCACACGACCTGCGAAACCCGCTGAACGTGGTGACCGGCCGCATCCAACTGGCTCGTGAAACCGGCGACGAGACGCACTTCGACGCGCTCGAACGCGCGACGGACCAGATGGAGGACCTCATCGTCGACCTCGTCGACCTCGCACGGAAGGGGCACACGGTCCCGGACACCCAAGAGGTCGCCCTCGCCGAGATGGCCGAGTTCGCGTGGGAAGAAGTCGACACCGCGGACGCAACGCTGTCGGTGGCGACGGAGGCGACGGTCCCGGCGGACCGCGAACGCTTAGAGCAAGTCCTCGTCGAACTGTTCGAGAACGCAGTCCAGCACAGCGACGGGCCGGTCGAAATAACGCTGGGGGACCTCGACGGGGGGTTCTACGTCGCCGACGACGGTCCGGGGATGGACCCGGACCGTGCCGACCAACTCGTCGAGTACGGGGAGACGACGGACAGGGAGGCGACCGGCCTCGGCCTCGCCTTGGTCCGTCGCATCGTCGAGGGGCACGGCTGGCGGCTGGACATCGTCGAGAGCGACGCGGGCGGGACCCGCGTCGAGGTGACGGGCGTCGGCGGCGACACGCCACCGGCGGCCTGAGTCAGGACTCGCCGGTCACGTCGCGGAGGACGCCGACGATGCCGCGGAACTCGTCGTCAGCCCCGCTGAGAATCGAGACTCTGGCGACCACCCGGCGGATGTCGCCTTCGACGTTCTCGGCGACGAACCCGAACCGTCGCCAGTCGTTCGCGCCTTCTTCACGGAGTTCCGAGACCAGTTCGGTTGCCGTCCGGTAGTCGTCTTCCCCGATGAACGCGGAGACGTGTGTCCCTTCCACGAACTCCCGTTCGTAGCCGGTCTGTCTGACGAACGCGTCGTTGACCCACTCGAAGTACCCCTCGGGGTCGAGGACGTACATCGCGTTGCCGACGTTCTCGACGACCTGCCGGTACAGTTCGTGCTCTCGTTCCCGTTCCCGTCGCTCGCTCACGTCCCTGATGATGACGACGAACCCGCGGACGACGGGGTCCGAGAGGAGGTTCCGGCCGCGCGCTTCGACGGCGCGCCAGCCGCCGTCGTCGTCCCGAACGCGGAACTCGACGGTCGGGATGTAGTCGGGGTCGATGACGGCGTCGTAGAACTCCTCCCGGAGGTCCTGCCAGTCGTCCTCGTGAATCCGCTCGTAGGGCAACCGACCGTCGACCTCGGCGGGGTCGAACCCCAACACCTCGTCGACGCGGCCGTTCCCGAAGGCGAGGTCGGCACCGGGACGCACGACGGTCACGACTTCGGGGTTCTTCTCGACGAGACGCGCCGAGAGCGCGCGCTCTTTGCGAGTCGCTCGCTCCCGTCTGGCCGTCGCGGCACAGTCCAGAACCCGTGCGACGAGCGTTCCAGTCGGCTCCTCACACGCCCTCGTCACGTAGCCGCTCGCGTCGGCCGCGACGGCCCGCCCGGCGATGTCCTCGCTTCCGTCGTCGAGGAACAAGACGACTGGGAGCGTTCCGTCCCGGTTCCTGATGCGGCGGGTGACGTCCGTGGGGTCCCAGTCCCCGTCGTCGGTGACGACGAATCCGTCGAACGGCGGGTCGGACTCCCCCATGGGTGTCCGTAGCCGCGGGTCGGGCGTGTGTTGGGCGGTTTCGACGTGTTCCACCGCGTCGGAGACTGACTCTTCGATGACGAAGTCGACTGGCTCCGTCGCTCGCTCGAAGCCAGCGCGGACCCACTCTGCGACATCCGAATCGGCACCGACGAATCCGACTCGATGCGGCGTACCGCCGGCGTCCTCCATTGGTGCCAATCAGAACACGTCTCCTGATAAGTTTTAGCAAGGAATCGATACGACGGCGACGCGACGGCCGCCCGCCGCCGCGGACACGTCGCTCACCTGCCGGTAGGTAGGCTCTGTTTATCGCGGTTCGGAAACGGGTCGGTGGCCGTCAGAAGGCCGCGCCGACGTAGAGGACGACGACGAGGAAAATCCAGACGGCGTCGACGAAGTGCCAGTACATCGAGGCGGTGCTGACCGAGGTGTGCCGGTCAGCCGAGTACTGGCCGAGCAGGGCACGGGCGAACACGATGCCGATGAGGACGGCACCCATCGAGACGTGGAGGCCGTGGAGGCCTGTCAGCCCGTAGAACGCGCTCCCGAAGACGCCCTCGGTGAGCGTGAAGCCCTCGTGGACGAGGAACTCGTAGTATTCGAGCACCTGTCCGCCGATGAATATCACGCCGAGCAACAGCGTCACGCCGAGCAGGCGGATGAACCGCTTGCGGTTCTCGTTGAGGAGCGCGACGTGTGCGTAGTGGAGCGTGAAACTGCTCACCACGAGGATGGCAGTGTTGACGAGGACGAGCGAACTCACGAGGGGCGGGAGTTCCGCACCCGTGGGTGGCCACGTCCCCGACCGGACGAAGAAGTAGTAGACGAAGCCAGCCCCGAACGTGGCGACTTCCGTTCCGAGGAACAGTAACATCGCCAGTTTGAGGGTCGAGCCGCCGTGTCCCTCCGTGCCGTGCTCCCAGAAGTTGACCACGAACGCGTGGTAGACCCAGCCGTACAGGCCGATGAGGAAGAGGACGGTACTGGCCACGAACACGCCGGGGCCGACCATCGGCCCGACGATGGCGTTCTCGCCTCGCCCGAGGACGAAGAGTCCGGCACCGACGTAGAAGCCGGCCGCCGCGATGGCCGTGACGAACGGCCACCAACTCGCCTCTCCGAACCCGCGGGGCCAGTCCTCTACCGCGGGGAGATGATGGTCCCCGTGGCCACCGTGGTCGTCTGTCGTGTCGTCTGCGACGCCCATTGTATCGGGGGGTAACGGGTGGACTACCAAAAACCTGCCCAACTCGTCGCCGCCTTTCGGAAGGTACTCGGCCCGGACGGCCGTAGCCACCCCCGATGGCAGAGACGCCGTCCCCGCGCCGGACGATTGCGACGCTGGTCGCCCTCACACTCGGGAGTGCCCTGTTGGCCACCCCGGTGGCCGCACACGGCGGGAGTCTCGGTGCCTCCGCCCGTGAGTCGCTCGCGGTGCCGACGTGGCTGTTCCTGCTGACCGGCGGCGGTGCCGTCGGCGGGTCGTTCCTCCTCGCCAGTTTCGTCACCGACCGCGCGTTCATCGCCCGGATTCACGGCTGGCGAGCGACGACGGACGTACCCCTCCGCCGCGTCGCCGCCGCGCTGGTCCAACTCGTCGGTGTCCTCGGATTGGGTGCCATCCTCGTCGTCGGCTATCTCGGTCCACCGGACGCCTTGGGGAACCTCGCGATTCTGCTCGTCTGGGTCGGCTGGTGGGCCGGGTTCACCGTGACGACGTACCTCGTCGGCAACGCGTGGCCCCTCCTCAACCCGTGGCGGACGCTCTCGTGCCGCCTGCCGTCGCTGAACGGGACCTACCCCACACGACTCGGCGCGTGGCCGAGCGTCGCCGGGTTGCTCGTCCTCATCTGGCTCGAAGTCGTGAGTCCACTGGCCGACGACCCTCGCTTGCTCGCTACCGTCGTCGCCGGGTACAGCGTCGTCACGCTCGCCGGTGTGGTGGCCGTCGGCCCCGACCGGTGGTTCGGGTCGGTCGACCCCGTGGCGCGCGTGTTCCGCTACTACGGCCGCGTCGCACCCCTGTCGTGGGACGGTGCCGGCGACAGGCTCTCGGTTCGACTCCCGGGCACCGCACTCACGGAGTCCCGACTGGTCGACGGGTTCGACGAGGTGGCCTTCGTCGTCGCGTTGCTGTGGGTGACGACGTACGACGGGTTCGTCTCTACGCCCGCGTGGACGGACATCGCCACCGTACTCGTCGGCGTCGGCGTCCCAGCGTGGGTCCTCTACCCGGCCACGCTCCTCGTCGGCTACGCACTCTTTCTGTCCGTGTTCCGCATCGCCGTCCGCCTGAGTCGGCGGACGGCGGACACCTACCGCACGTCCGAATCGCTCGCCGTCCGCTTTGCCCCGTCCCTGCTCCCCATCGCGGCCGGGTATCACCTCGCGCACTACCTCGATTACTTCCTCTCGCTGTCGCCCGCGCTCCTCTCGGCGGTCACCGCGCCGCTGGCCGCCCCGGCGACGGTACAGGTCCTGCAGGTGCCCGGGTGGTTCGGCGGTGTCTCGATGGCGTTAGTCCTGCTCGGCCACCTGCTCGCCATCTGGGTCGCACACGCGACGGCCTACGACGTGTTCCCCGGACGGTTACAGGCCGTCCGTAGCCAGTACCCGCTCGCCGGGGTGATGGTCTGTTACACCGTCGCGAGCCTCTGGATAATCACGCAACCGACAGTCACGCCACCGTTCCTCTGACAATGACACACACGACACCCACCGCAGACGACGCGCCCGACGCCAACGGCGACTTCGCGGTTCCGGCAGACGACGACGCCGTCCGCTGTCGCCACTGTGGCGCGCCGTTCGCCGACGACGAACTGCTCGCACTCCACCGTGGACTCGACCACCCCGGCGACCTCTCGGCCGACGAACGGGAGGCGTTCGAGACGGCCTACGACGCCGAACAGGAGGAAATCAGGCGGTTCCGACTGTTGGCACTCGGCGTGTTGGTTCTGCTGTACTTCGGCCTGCTGATGACCTACGCCGTCGTCGCGTGAGTCACGCCTCGCGTTCGACGACGAACCGGGTAAACTCCCGGAGGTTCTCGGCCGCCTCTCCCTCCAGTGGCACGCCGTCGAGGTGGTCGCGGGCGTTCGCCGCGAGCGAGAGTGCCCGTTCACGGGCGTACTCGATGCTTCCCGTCGCTTGGAGGATTTCGATGGCCTCGAGGACCTCCTCGTCGCTGTTGTCCTCGGCCCAGAGTATCTCTTCGAGGCGGGCCGCGTCCTCGGGCGGGGCGTGTTCGGCGGCGTGGATAGCCATCAGCGTCTTCTTGCCTTCGCGGATGTCGTTGCCGAACTCCTTGCCGAAGTCGTCGTCGAACCCACCCTCCGCGGCCGTCGCCACGCTCTCGGCTTGGTCGAGCGTGTGTTCCACGTCGAGGATGTCGTCGCCGATTTGGAAGGCGACGGACATCGACTGGGCGTAGTCGGCTACGGCCGCCTCCACCGCATCGGACTGTCCGGTGACGATGGCCGCGAGGCGGGCGACGATGCGCCCGAGGCATCCCGTCTTGCAGGCACACATCTCCAGATACTCCGGTTCGCCGACCCTGATTTCCTTCTCGTTGTGCCACTGGATGTCCATCCCCTGCCCGAGGTGCGTGCGGTTGAGTTCGTGCGTGAGCATCTCGTAGGCGTCGAGACGCGTCCCGTCGTCGAGGTCAGCGGGGTTGCGCGAGAGAACCTTCAGCGGCAGGAAGTACATCGCGTTGCCCGCGTTCAGCGCGATGTCGGTCCCGTGGCCCAGATGGAGTGCCGGGTCGCCGCGACGCATCGTCGCCCCGTCCTCCACGTCGTCGACGATGATGGTCCCGTTGTGGAGGATTTCGGGGATGCAGGCGTACGGCAGGTAGTCGTGTGGGTCCTCGCCGAACCCCTCGACGAGGAGGAGGAAGACCACGGCACGCCAGCGTTTTCCGCCACGGTCCAGCAGTTCCCAGATGGGGTCGGCGAGTGCCGACTGCACTGCAGTCGCGTCGTACTGATAGGCTGGCGGCCCGAACAGGTCGTCGAGGTACGCCTCGTCGACCGCTCGGGGCAACAACTCGGCGATGGCATCGTCGACCACCGGCCGCCACTCGGCGAGTACGTCCCGCATACCCCGCCAATCACCGGCCCGGCCCAAAAGCCTTCAGTTCCCCCGGCGAAAGCCTTAGGCTCTCATCGCCGCACCGAGGGGTATGGACTGGATAGGCGATGTCTTCACCAGCCAGCGTGGCTGGTCGCATCTGGAGTCCCTCGTCGACGTGGGCACCCGGATGGCCGGGACCGACGGCGAACGCCGAGCGGCGGAGTTGACACGCGACGCCTTGACCGAGGCGGGCGCGCGCGACGCCCGAATCACGGAGTTCCCGCTCCAAGGGTGGACCCGCGGCGAGAGCCGTCTCGTGGCCGACGGCACCGAAGAGGACTGCATCGCGCTCCCGCGAAGCCCCGCGGACACGGCGACGGGCCGGTTCGTCGACGCGGGCTACGGCCGCCCCGAGGATTTCGAGGAGGCCGACTGTGAGGGGGCCGTCGTGATGGCCGCCAGCGACGTGCCCGAGTGGTACGACCGCGTCATCCACCGCCGGGAGAAGTACCACCACGCCGTCGAGGCCGATGCCGTCGCGTTCGTCTTCCGGAACCACGTCGAGGGCTGTCTCCCGCCCACCGGGAGCGTCGGGTGGAACGACGACGAAATCGGCCCCATCCCGGCCGTCGGCGTCAGCAAGGAGGTCGGCTGCCGCGTCGCACGTCGGTTCGAGGGCGAACCCGTCACCGTCGGCGTCGAGGCGGACATCCACGACGCGACGAGTCGCAACGTCCACGCAGCACTCGGCCCCGACACCGACGAGGAAGTCCTCCTGACGAGTCACGTCGACGCCCACGACATCAGCGAGGGCGCGATGGACAACGGTGCCGGGACGGCGATGCTGGTCGAAGTGATGGGGGCACTCGCCGCGCGAGAATCCGACCTCGACACGCGGGTCCACGCCATCGCGTTCGGGGGCGAGGAGGTCGGCCTCCGCGGGTCCGAACACCACGCCGCGCGGACCGATACCGACGACGTGCGCGTCGCCTGCAACCTCGACGGTGTCGTCCGCGGTCGGACGCTGCGGGCACAGACACACGGCTTCCAACCGCTCGCAGACGCGGTCGAGACGGTCCGGGACCGGTTCGACCATCCCATCGAACTCGACCCGCGGATGGGACCCCACAGCGACCACTGGTCGTACGTCAAGCGCGGCGTCCCCGCCTGCTACGTCCTCAGCGACACCGAAGACCGCGGCCGCGGGTGGGGACACACCTATGCGGACACGCTCGACAAACTCGACTCCCGCGACCTGCGTGAGGGGGCGATTCTCGTGACCGACCTCGTCGTCGAACTCGCCGACGCGGACCGTACCGTCTCACACGCCGACACCGACACCGTCGCCAAGGCACTCGAAGCCCAAGGGCTCGCCGAGGGGATGCGTATCACCGGCGACTGGCCGTTCTGAGCGGGAACCCCATCCTTTTGCCTGCCCGGACTAACTGCCCTACACGATGAACGAGGAGGCCCGTCCGGTCGTCGGCGTCGTCGGGGAGTCGGCCACGGTCACCGACGCAATCGTGGCCGCGGACGGTGAGGTACACGCCACACGGGGGACCGACTACCCCGCCGACCTCGACGCCGTCGTCGCAGTCGGTGAGCACGCCCTCCTCTCGCTGACCGACGCCCCGCCGTCCGTCCCTGTCCTCCCCGTCGACGCCGGGCCGGGCGTTCGCTCGGTCGCGACGGACGACGCCCTGCGTGCAATCGAGCGTCTCGTCACGGGCGAGGGAGCGACGGTGACCGTGCCGATACTCGGCATCACGGTGGACGATACGCCGCGTGCGCACGCACTCGCGGACATAGCTCTCCTCACGGAGGAACCTGCCCGCATCTCGGAGTACGCCGTCACGACCGGGACGGACCTCGTGTCACGATTTCGCGCCGACGGCGTCGTCGTCTCGACGCCCGTCGGGAGTCACGGGTACGCCAGAGCAGTCGACGCGCCGGTCGTCGCCCCCGATACCGGCGTCGTCGCCGTCGCACCCGTCGGCCCGTTCGCCACCGAGGCCGACTCGTGGGTGCTACCGACCGACGGCGTCTCCCTGACCGTCGAACGCGACGAGGCTCCGGTCGAACTGCTCGCCGACGACCGGGTCGTCGGTCCCGTCCCACCCGGGGACCCGGTCGGCATCTCCGTCGCCGACACGCTCCGGGTCGTCGTCCTGCCGGAGAGCGCGCCACCGTTCGAGCAGGAGTGACGCCGGCCGGGATTGGAAAAACTCTAATGTATCTGGTGTCCACGTTCGCGTATGGAACCATCGGTGACGCTTTTCGGCCCGCTCGACACCTTAGTCGGTCCGTACATAGAGTGGGTCATCCTCGTCCTCGCAGTGGTGAACATCGGAACGCGTGCCATCGCACACCGGAAACACGTCTCGCAGGCCGCAGACGGTGCCGACGCCGTCTCTCGGTTCATTCCCCACGAGGCGGCCAACGTCGCCCTCGCGGCGGCGGCGTTCTACTACACCACGCTGCACCCCCACGGTGGCATCGTGATGTCGACGCTCGTCCTCGGTGCCTTCGTCAGCGACTTCTTCGAGTTCGAGGCCCGTAAGGTCGAAGCCCGCCGGGGCATCAGCCTCGAACGCCCGAAAGCCGGTATCGCCGCGTCCGGCCTCGTGTTCCTGTACGCGGCCTACCAGACCCTGTTCTTCGTCATCGAACCCGTCTGGTCGGCCATCGTCTGACTGCCCCGTCGGTCACGGACGACCGATACCACACCTTTTCGCGCACCGCTACGAGTCGACCAGTCTCGCATCTCCGAGGCGTGTCCGCCGCCAGTGACCGCCCGCTTCCGACATCGGTGTGGCGCACGGACGTGATGGCTGGCCCTACTTGCGGAAGCGACCACGACAGCGCGCAGGCTAACGCGTCGAGAGACGTGCCACACATGCAGTCGGTCGGGCACACGCTGACAGTATGCTCCGCGGCAAGAGCAACGACAGTAGCCCACCTGCCACACGCCGCCACGCGATGGCGGCCGCTGTCCGGGTGAGAAGCGTTTCGGGAAAAGACCGCGTCCGTCAGTTAGCTACTGCGCTCGGCCCACGTCTCGCGCGCCTGTTGGACCGCCGGGATGACGACCCAAAACGTCAGCGCGCCGAGGATGGCGAACCAGAACAGTGCCTCCCTGAGGAACAGGGCGAGCTGCCCGTAGAAGTCAGGGTTCTCGGGTGGTGCCGCGATGAGCTGTCCCTCCTCGAAACTGGCGGTGGTGTACCAACCAGACAGCACCATCCAGCCCAGCCCTGCCACAGTCAGGATGCCGAGACCTTTGGCGAATTCGTCAGCCATTATCCGAAGGTTCGTCGGTGTCGTCTTTAGACTTTCCCATTCCCGCCGCACGGAACCGTGTCGAGAACGCGTAGGCCGCCGCTCCGGCGACGATGAGGCCGATGCCGACGAGCGCGAGTGGGGCGTTGATTTCCGAGAGCGACGCAGTCGCCCTGTTGGTCGCCGAGTCGAGGAGAATGAAGCCGCCAACGACCGCGAAGACCGAAAAGAGCGTCGTGAATACCGTGACGGCCTTGTACACTCTCATCGGGACTTCGACATCGCGGGACCCATCACCGTCCGACGCCGCGGTGTCGTCGGCAACGTCGTCGGGGACGCGTGGCTCCCCGTTGGCTGTCGACTGCGACGACGAATCCTGAGAACTCATCGCGGCCCCGCTATTTCGGTGGGCGGAGCCGGTAGTACCGACGGTTGAGGGTGAACATGTACCCCTCGCGCATCGACTTGAGCACGGCGTACGTGATGAACCCTGCCACGAACGGGAGCAGGAACGTCAGGTCGAACAGCAGGTGCGAGTCCATCGGGACGAGGTTCTTGATGGAGAGCGCGGAAATCGTCGCCGCGAAGACGACGCCGAACACGCCCACTGCCGCCCAGAAGGGCTGTTCGACCGGCCGCCGCGCCGCACCTTTGTTCACGAACGGGACGATGGTGATGGCACCGACAATAACGAGGTTCGCCAGCACACCGTAGGTCCGGTCGGCCATCAGCTTCTGCCCGCCGAGCAGGCTCAGGTCGGGGTTGAGTGGCCCGAGTTTCAACAGGCCGAACGACCAGTAGAGGTACCAGTCCGGCAGGATGACCGCGGGCGTGTTCGATGCGTCGGCCGGTGGTAGCATCTCCGGCGGGAGCGTCGCCGAGAGGAACAGTATCATGCCGACGAAGAAACTCGTCAGCGCGAGATTCCGAATCATCTCGTGGGGCCACGCCGGGAAGCCCAACACGTCGCGCTCGACGTAACTGGACTCTTGGCGCAGGTCTTGGTCCTCACGGCGTGCACGCTCGAAGTACTCGTAGGTCAACCGGGAGAGACCCTGCGTGCGCTCCTTGCGCTCGCGCCACGTCGGCGTCTCGTCGTCCGGCGGGACGATGCCGGTGCCGTCGGTGGCGACCTCTTCGCCACCGTCAGTCACCTTCTCCGAGTCGGTGTTCGTATCGTTTGCTGTCATTGTATCAGTGGGGTTCCGCGATGCCCTGCATCCAGACGATGCCGATGTGGACTGCGATGAGTGCGGTCACGAGGAACGGCAGGAAGAACACGTGCAGGATGTACATCCGTTGCAGCGTGGCCTGGGTTAGCGTGAACCCGCCGAACATCAACTGTGCGACCCACTCGCCGGCCATCGGGATGGACAGTGCCATCTCGACGCCGATCTGTCCGGCCCAGAAGCTCAGCTGGTTCCACGGGAGCAGGTACCCGGTGTACCCGAAGACCATCGTCATCGAGATGAGGACGATGCCGATAATCCAGTTGAGCTCTCGGGGTTCCTTGTACGCACCCGTGAAGTACACACGGAGCATGTGCAGGAACACGGCGGCCGTCATGACCTGCGCGCTCCAGCGGTGGATGGACCGGAGCATGTACCCGAAGTTCAGGTCGGTCATGATGGCTGCGACAGAGTTCCACGCGACGGTCGGGTCGCCGGTCGCACCCGCGGCGGCCGGCGCGTAGTAGAACCCCAGCAACGCGCCCGAGACGGCCGCGACCAGGTACGCTAACGTCGAGAACGACCCGAGCGCGTACAGGGGGTACCAGTACCAGAACTTGTTGTCGAGTCCGTACTGCTCGGTGTGGCTCTTGGGCATCTGCATGTTGACCTTGTAGTACAGGTCCTCCAGCAGTTCGAGGTAGTCGACCAACCTGAACCGCTTGTCGAGCCACATCAACACCGCGAGGTAACGCTCTTCGACGACCGTGAGGTCGCGGGACTCCATCCAGCCTTTGTGGTCGTGTTCGTCTTTCTTTTTTAGACTCATTGTATCACTCGCCCGGACGCGGTAGTGCCACGAACTGTAGTTCGACGGGGCTGAACGGGTCGTATATCGACTGGTGGCACTGGCAGTACACTTCGTTTTCGGCCCCGAACTTCGCACTCCCTTCGTACGCCTTGAATCCGGGGACACAGCAGAAGTGCGTGCACTTGTTCAGCCACGCCATGAACCCGTCCTGTGTCGCACCGGAGATGAAACTCTGTGCCCGTTCGGGCAGGTCGCTGTACTCGCCCTCGCCGTTCGCCATCTGTTCGACTTGGGGACTCCGCACGATCTGCACGGGAATGGACTGCACGTCGCCGTCGGACCGCCAGTTCGCGGCCGCTGGCTTGCCGACGCCGTCGTTGCCGATTCCGTTGCCCCACTCTTCGTAGTCGTCGAAGTCCTCGACGAACAACTTGTCGCCGGCCTCCTTCTCTTCGGACTGCCACGTGAACCCCGGTGGCGGGGACCCGACCGACCGGAAGTAGTTGTCTTGGTCGGCACTCGGGTCGAGTCCGGCGTAGTTCTGGATGCCGCAGTACTGGTACCACGAGGAGGAGTAGGTGACGCCGTTGATTTCGCCCTCGGCGATGGTTACTTGACGGCCACCGACCGTCTCCGTCTGCACTTCGGGCCAGACGCCCCGGAGTGCCCCCTCGTCGTCTATCTCCAGCGGAACGAGCGGCATTCCGCGTGGGGCCGGTCCGTCGGTGTTCTCGATACCGATGAACTGTGTGATACCACCGCCGACACCTGTCGGGGATGTCGCGGTGTCGATGGCGGCCGCACCGCCGGTACCGACGCCCGCCAGTGCAGCACTGCCGACGACGCCTTTCACGAAGCGGCGTCGGCCCGTCTCGCTCGGATATTTGTCTTCGTCAAGTGGCATGGTTTATTTCTTGTAGTAGGGGTACAGCGCGCGTTTGACTCCGTCCCACGGGTCGTCCACGAGACTCGTGCCGTCGACTTGGTCCTCGCGGATGTAGAGGTCCTCCCACTTGCGCCGACGTTTCTTGACTATCATCACGTCGGGGAGGAACTCCTTACGGTACAGGAGCATGATGAAGGCGAGGTCCACGAAGATGACGGCGAGGATGCCGCCGAGATACATGTTCCCGACTTCAGTCAGCCCCCACCCGGAGATGAGGCCGTAGGTGAACAGACCGACGAACACGACTTCGACCACTGTCAACAGGACGATAGCCAGTGCCGCGGCGGTGCTCTCTCTGGGCGGTTCGTAGCGGTGGATGTCGCCGTAACTGCTGCCTTCCGACGCCATCAGTCGCTCCCTCCTTTGGTGTGGGCTGATTCACCGTACTTCAGCAGGAAGAAGGTGAAAATCAGCGAAACCACCATCATCAGTATCGTGGCGATGCCGACGAAGTGGGCTTGGAACGGGACACCCATGTGGATGGGGTTCAACTCTCCACCGCCACCGCCGTCGCTGCTTGCAGTGGGGTAGTCAGTGCCGACGACGACGGAACCGACCATACCACTGCCCTTGTGCGGCTGGCAGTAGTAGTTGTAGACGCCGTCCTCCTCGAAGGTGTACTCGTAGGTGTTGCCGGCTTGCCCAATGGGCGCGCCCGACTCGAAGTCGGCGTCCTCGGCGACGACGTTGTGGGCACCGCCTTCGCCGGTCCACTCCCAGACGACGGTTGCTCCGTTGTCGACGTGAACTGCCGCCGGACCGAACGCGAGGCCAGTGCTCCCCGCGCCGACCTCGACAGTTACCTCGTCCTGTCCGGTCGCGTCGACCACGCTCCCGTCGTAGTTGTTCGCGCCGCTGAGGTAGCCGCCGAAGTCGGGGCCGCCGCCACCGCCGCCCTCTTCGGAGGCGGCGGCCGTGCCCACGCTCGCGGACACGGCGGCGGTGGCACCGGCAGTCCCACCGGCTGTTCGGATGAAGTCCCGCCTGTTCATATACGTCTCAATCTCAGGACTGGGTTTGTATAAACCCACCGAATACGCCAGCAGGAACGCCGATGAACTGGTCTAACGCTGTTTCTGGTTCTCACGAAAACGGACTCCGTGCCCCGCTCGAACCGCCCTGTCAATCCGACTGTTCGGTGCCGTCGTCTCCGCCGTCGTCGGCGGGAATGCTGGACCGGCCGTCGCCCTCGTCGCCGACCCACCGACCGTTCTCGACCGGCAAGAACTCGGGGTACTCCCCCTCGCCGACGCCGACTGCCCGGAGCCGATTCCGGAACTCTTCCGCCCGGAACCGGTCGGACAGTCGTGCGTTCGCCACGACCATGAACAGGACGAGGCCGATTATCAGGAAGCCGATGCCCGCGACGACCAGCAACGTCAGGTTCACGTCCTGCCCGCCACGCGGCGCGGAGAGCAGTCCCGTCACGAACCCGAGCCACGCCAGCAGGAGGCCCACGCCAGCCAGCACCTGTACGCCTGCGATGACCTGCAGGACGCGGTTGCCGAGTTCGCCGGTCCCCTCGGGAACCTCCGCCGGGTCCGGCAGTACCTCCCCATCCGGCATGTCCGGTGCATCGTAGTCGTCCATCGAACAGAGTGCGACGACGGGTTTCACGTCCCTGACGACGGTGCCGAACCCCTCGACGCTCCCGTCCGGTTGGACGAGCGCGTACCCTTGGTCCGAGTACGCGACGAGGTTCCCGTCCCGGAGTCGCTCCACGCGGGCGAACACGTCACGGATGGCGACGCGGTATTTGAGGTCCGCTTCGACCCGGTCCAGCAACTCCTCGCCGGTTATCCACGTATCCGGGTCGAACGCCGCCTCCCACTCCTCGGGTGACATCTCCGCCATCTGTTCCGGGCCGAACTCGTCGAAGTCGTACTTCTCTTCGACCTCCGCACGGAGTTGTTCCGTCGTGGGCGTCTCCGTCTCCGCGTCTTCCGCCGTCGCCGAACCTCCCTCCGCCGGGTCCGCTCCGTCCGCCTCATCCGCCTCGCCCGTGCCGGCGTCGGCGGTGACTGCTCGGTCCCCGGCCTGTTCGTCGTCCCCCCGACGTCCGTTCGGTGGCGACTCTGGGTCGGCCATCACACGTGGATACGAACGGGAGCGGTAAACGCTTTCCGACCCCGTCTCCGCCTTTCGGCACGCTTTAGCGCGCCCAGTGGCTAGGCGCGGCTATGGTCGGGTTGTCGGACGCGGCGATTGCCACTGTCGTCCTTTTCGCCGTCACGCTCAGTTTCCCCTGTTTTCTCTACGGCGCGTGGATAATGATAGACGCCGAAGGGGTCACGTGGGGCGTGCTGACCCACCACCTGAAGTTCATCCTGACGGGACTGCTCCTGACGACGGTCCCGCTCCTCACGTGGATGCTCCCGCGCCTTCTCACGCAAATCGGTGGCGCGACCGTGGTCCACGCGTTCCTCGGATTACAGGCCTACGCCATGCTCACGTTCGCGTTCACGGGTATCGTGCGCGTGTTCCGCGCGAAGTACGAACACGACCTCTACAACGACTACGACGAGGACGTACTGCTCGACGAAATCGGGTCCGAGCAGATGCAGTTCTGGCGGCGACGCATCCGCATCGGCGTCTTCGGCTACGTGTTCTTCTGGCTCCTCGCCTACCTCGTCGGTCTCACCCGATTCCTCTTCAAGTACGCCCTGTAAAGCGGGATGGGCCGGGGCTGGCGACCGGCCGCCCACGGGGGAACGCACGTGTGCATCGAGATGGCAGTTCTGTATTGGTGGGAGTCGCTATCGACTGCGAAGGCGACCAGTCGTCGTCACCGACGGGCGGCCCGTCCCGGCTCGGTTTCGACGCGACCCACCGACCGAAGTCGGTGGCGGCAACACCTGCACGTGGCTTGCCCGAGCCATTCCGCTCGGCCGTGACGGGCCACCGCAACTCGTCGTCGTAGGGTTATCCTGTCGACCCTACGTTTCGGTAAGCGAGTGATACTGACATAACGATTTTTTCGGGTTCGACAGTTCTCTATGCAGTTTCCGTCGCTCTGAGTGCGAACTCGATGCGCACTTCTTTCCACTCACAGACGTAGTTGTTCGTGGACGAGACACGGGAACAGAACGGGCGGAGCGACGCGGTAGATAGGGCTTACCACGCCTCGCCGCTGGCGAGGTCGGTGTCGCTGTCCAGTTTCGACGACGGACAGATGTCTTCGAGGGCGCAGTCCGCACAGTCGGGGTTGCGCGCGGTACACACTGCACGGCCGTGACTGATGAGGAGGTGGGTGAACTGTTGCCAGTCGTCCTCGGGTACCAGCGGCATGAGGTCCGCCTCGATGGCCTCGGGTCGTTTCTCCTCGGTGATACCCAGCCGCCGGGTCAGCCGCTGGACGTGCGTGTCGACGACGATGCCCTCGACCACTTCGTGCCCGTGCTGGAGGACGACGTTCGCCGTCTTGCGGCCGACGCCGGGGAGGTCAGTCAGTGCCGCCATCGTGTCGGGAACCTCGCCGTCGTGGTCGTCGAGCATCTGCTGGCAGGCGTTCTTGATGTACCCCGCCTTGTTGTTGTAGTACGTAATCGAATTCAGGTCCTCGGCGAGTTCCGCCTCGTCGGCCTCGGCGTAGTCCTCGACCGACTGGTACTTCTCGAAGAGGTGTTCGGTTTCGGTATTCACGCGCTCGTCGGTACACTGTGCCGAGAGGATGACAGCCACGAGCAACTCCAAGCGGTTCGAGAAGTTCAGGGAGATGGTCGTGTCGGGGTACTCCTCGTACAGTCGCTCGATGACTTCCTCGGTCTGTGCCTCCCGGGAGGCGAGCGGCGTGCCCATACCGGAACCGAGGGTGCCGACGACTTCGGCGTTCCGTCTCGCAGTGGCGAACAGGCGACACTCCGTGACCGACGCGGCGTGTCGCACACCCGCGAACCGCGCCGGAACCGTGGTCAGGTCACGCACCGGTCTGGTCACGGCTCCGTACAAGAACGCTCGTACCGCGTCGATGACGGCCCTACAACCCGAGTTCGTCGCCGAGGACGGCGTGTTGAATCTCGCTGGTCCCCTCGCCGATTTCCATCAGTTTGGCGTCGCGGTAGAACCGCTGGGGCGCGAAGTCCTCGGTGTAGCCGTAGCCGCCGAGTACCTGCACTGCGTCCTCGGCGACTTCCCGCGAGACTTCGCTGGCGTCGAGCTTGGCCAGCGAGGAGAGCCGCGTCACGTCCTCGCCGTCGTCGTACTTCGTCGCGGCCTTCTGTGTCAGCAGGCGGGCGCGCTCTATCTTGCGGTCCATCCCGACGAGTTTGTCGCGGATGGCGTCGAACTCGCTGATGGCCTGCCCGAACTGCTCGCGTTCGGTGGCGTACTCGCGGGCCGCCTCGAACGCCCCCTGTGCCAGTCCCGTCGAGAGCGCGGCGATGGAGATACGGCCGCCGTCGAGCGTCTTCATCGTCTGTTTCCACCCCTCTCCCTCCGCGCCGAGTAGCCGGTCCGCGGGGACCCAGCAGTCGTCGAACTGGAGTTCACAGGTTGGCGAGGCGTTCAAGCCCATCTTCTCCCAGACGTTGGTCACCGCGATGCCGTCGTCCTCGTCCGGGTCCACGATGAACGTCGAGATACCGCCGTAGCCCGCGTCGGGGTCGGTGACGGCCTTGACGAGAATCGACCCCGCGACGTTGGCGTTGGTGATGAACTGCTTGGTGCCGTTCAGGACGTAGCCGTCGCCGTCTTCTGTCGCAGTCGTATCCATGTTCGAGGCGTCACTGCCCGACGTGGGTTCGGTGAGTGCCCACGACCCGATGGACTCGCCCTCGGCGAGCGGGCGGAGCCACCGCTCTTTCTGTGCCTCGGTCCCGAACATCTCTATCGGCTTCGCCCCCAGCGAGGTGTGGGCGACGTAAGAGAGGCCGACGCTCCCGGAGACCCGCCCGAGTTCCTGCGCGACGGTGGCGTACATCAGGTAGTCACCGCCCAGCCCGCCGTACTCCTCGGCCACCGGGACCCCCATCATGTCGAGGTCGGCCAGCGCGTCGAAGATGTCGGCAGGGAACGTGTGGTCGTCCTCGATGTCCTGTGCGACCGGGGCTATCTCCTCGTCGCAGAACTCGCGGACGGTTTCCCGCATCATCCGGTGTTCGCTCGGGAGGTCGAAGTCCATGGCAGTTCCGTACGGCCCCGCCGAGATTAAAACCACGGAACCACTCGCGGAGTTGGCAGGTCGGAACCCAATTCGTATTCGGCAAGCGGTACAACCGCATGACTGCGACGTAATCGCTGAGACTGTAAACTAAAAGTAGGATGGGGCAAAGCGGTTGTGCCTCATTTTCGACACTCGGAGACCTTCGGTCAATCAGATTTTTGAACTGTCGATCGTTGCGGCTGGCTATTCAAATTAGTCTCACTCTAAGTATGCCGATGTCAGCCGCGACTCGACGCTCCCGTACCGGAAAGCGACGTATCCGACAGTGAGCGCGGCGACACAGAGCCACGCTCCGGTGTTGACCAGCCCGAACGCCCCGACGAACTGTGACGGGCCGGTGAACGTCGGCCGGAGCAGCATCGGCAGAACCTCCGCAGCTTCACGGACGTTCGCCAAGCCGTAGATGTTGTTCGTCGCGAAGTTGATCAGGAAGTGGAGGCCCATCGGCAGTGCCAGTGAGTCGGTCCAGACGTACGCCGCGGCGAGGATGACCCCCATCATCAGCCGGGATCCGAAAGCGGCCAAGGAGTTCGGGAAGTGCGTGATACTGAATATCAGCGCGGACGCCACCACTCCTACCACGACCGCACCACGGTCGGACAGCCACCGATTCCGGAGTCCTTCGACGGCACTCGTCAGAATGAGGCCCCGATTGATCAACTCTTCCCAGAAAGCCACCAGCACCCACTGGATGACGTACACGCCGAACGCGACGGCGAACGGTAGCGTGTTCGCTCCGGTGCCGCCTGAGAACAACTCGGAGACAGTCGCCCACCCGGCGATTAGACTCACGGGAAGTGCCACCGCCATCCCTGCCAGGGCGATGGCACTGCCAGCACCGAAGTCCGTGAGCCACGACGGACCGAACGCGAGTCCGTAGTCGGTCACCGGTCGCCGGTCGACGTACTTCGCGAAGCAAACCGCCGTGACGAGACCGGCGAGGGCAGCGATGAGGTTGACGACGGCTCCGGTCACCGACGGCGGGAGTTCAGTACCTGCGAGAACCAGTGTCGGGACCACGTACACCCCCACGAATCCGGCGACCGTCGCCCCAAGAACGCGCCAGAGCGCGCGGAGGCGATTCTCGGTTCGATTCCACAGCACGGAGACGACCTGTCCCACGATGCCACTGCGGTCGGCTCGCCGGTCGGCATCGGCCGACCGGGATGCGGTTCGTTCGAAGTCAGTATCGGGATCTACTTCGGCCATCGACACCTGGACGTACGGACCCGCTGAAAAAGGCCGGGTTCCCTGGCTTCACTCGCTGAAGCCAACCCGGTGTCGCGTGTGGGTTCGGACGTGGGGTCACCCTACCTACCAAGGAGGTACCTCGTCCCTCGCGTACGAAGGCCTTTATTGACCGGCGGTCTGGGGCGTCGCCGCCGCGGTCACAGGAACGCCGACGGCGTTGACGCTTTTGAACCGGCAACGCGGACCTTCGTTCCACAGTTTCCGACGAAGAGAGCACTCTCCGAACCGACTCCCTCTGGCCGCCCGCAGTCCAACGGAGTGACAGATGACGAACACCTCTGAGGAGATACACGGTCAGATTCACTCCTCCGGTTGTAATTGATACGCACGTGAGCCACCAGTATCAGTCTCGGCGTGGCATCCACAGCCCGTAGAGTATCAGTCCCAGACCGGTGAACTCGGGGACCTGGAGGAGGCTATTGAGGACGGGGGTGGGAAGTTCCAAGACATAACTGAATATCAGGGCCAGCGGGGCCTGAACGAACAACACTAGCATGAAGCCGGTCGCGATGTACAACATTGGACGACTCTGGTTTTGCCGGTATGCTGTGTAGGCGAGGTAACTGATCGCCAATCCGAGGACCATCGGAATTACTTCGCTGGCCTGTCGAACGGTTCGTAAGGTTTCGATATCAATCTGGAGCGGTATGTCGAGCATGTCAGGTCCCCTCTACGAACTGTGTGAAGCGGTCTGCCATCCGCTCTCGGCGTGAGACTGTAATCTCGAAGCCGTCCTCGCTGAGGTCGAGTTCGATGCCGTCGAGTTCCGTCCGATAGAGTTTGTAGTTCTTGCCATCGGTGACTGGCTGGATATCTTCGGTGACTAAGTCGTACTCGCGGAGTCGTTCGAGTCGCCGGTAGACGGTTGGTTCCGAAACCCCGGCGCGGTCGCTGAGTTCGGCCGCCGAGCGAGGCTCTTTCTTTGCCTCGACGAGAATCGTGCGCGCACACTCATCACCGAGTAAATCTGCGAGTGATTCGGGGTCTCGCACGCCGGACACGGTAAGTGTGTCATCTCCTGTTTCGTCAATATAGGTTGTGCCGTTCTGGGCTTGCTGTCTGGCTTCAGTCAGTGAAGCCACGAGAAATCGCTATTCATCACCGGGTTGCGAGGTGGAAGCATCGGGAATCACCGTGGAGAGCCCTCTCGAAGGATTCAGGTACCGAAAGTGAGGTTATCCACGGAGTGTTCCCCGGACGCGGTTCGGTCGCTATTGAGTTTGGAACTAGCCGAACTTCGTGGCTCTTGCCCTCGAATATACCCGAACTCCTGTATCAGGAAACTGAACAACCCTCGCTAGGCCGAACTTCACTGTTAGCGGAGGTGCGTAGTGCCCTCATCGTCAGTGCGAGAGTTCAAACGAGTACACACGGTCGGAACCCCTATGTCGCTGGGGCGGTTCCCCTACGGCGATGGCAGTCCGTCGCCTGCTCCGCGGGCACCTCTCCCGCGAGGACGTGGCCCCCGTCGTTGATTCCGTCGCCGACCGGTACGCGTTCTCGGACCCGACCGTCGAGTTCCTCGAAGCGGACAACTGGCTCTCGACGCCGCTGGTCGTGGACGAACAGGTGTTCGTGAAGGTAATCTCCGACCAGAACTCGCTGGTCCACGCCCTCCTGACCGCCGGGCGGAACCTCGGGGCGTTCTCCTCGGGCACCGAGGGCTTCTTCGAGCACTTCGGCACTCCCGTCGAGATGGCCGAACACGAACTCGACGCGACGCGACGGATGCGCGAACTGGGGATTCGGGCCCCGGAACCGCTGGAGGCGTTCGAGGTGAACGGCTACGGCGTCCTCGTGTTGGAGTACCTCCCCGAGTTTCGGACGCTCGACGAACTCGACCCGGACGCGATAGCGGCCCACGCCCCGACACTGTTCGCGTCGCTGGCGACGATGCACGACAACGGCCTCGCACACGGTGACCTCCGCGAGGAGAACGTCCTCGTCGCCGACGGCGAACTCTACTTCATCGACGCGACGAACGTCCGCGAGGGCGGTATCGAGGACGCGCGCGCGTACGACGTTGCCTGCGCCCTCGGTGCCCTCGCCCCGTTGGTGGGTGCCGGTCGCGCCGTCGAGGCCGCGCTCTCGGCGTACTCGCCGGACGCACTGCTCGACGCCCGGGAGTTCCTCGACTTCGTGAACATCCGCCCGGACCACCGCTTCGACGCCGCCGCCGTCAAGGGTGAGATCGAGAAGGCCGCGAGTTGACGACGTATCGCTCTCGGTGTCGCTCGCTCCGTCCCTCCCCGAACCGCCGGGTGATTTTTATCCCGCGCGCGCAAATTTTGCCGCATGAGCGACGAACGGGCGGCCACGTCAGGACACTACATCGACGGCGAGTGGGTCACCGGGTCGGCCGGGGAGACCTTCGAGAGCGAGAACCCCGCGACGGGCGAGACGCTCGGGACTTTCGAGCGTGCGACTGCCTCGGAGGCCGACCGGGCCGTGACCGCGGCGGCCGACGCCTTCGAGTCGTGGCGCGACCTCTCGTACATCGACCGGGCCGAGTACCTCTGGGAGGTGTTCCACGAACTCCGTGACCGCCACGACGAACTCGGGGCGACGGTGACCCGCGAGTGTGGCAAGGAGATAAGCGAGGGGCGGGCCGACGTGACCGAGGCGTGGCACATGGTCGAGTGGGCGGCGGGCAACGCCCGCCACCCCCACGGCGACGTGGTTCCCTCCGAAATCGCCAGCAAGGACTCCTACATGCGTCGCCGTCCCCGCGGCGTCGTGGGCTGTATCACGCCGTGGAACTTCCCCGTCGCCATCCCCTTCTGGCACATGGCCGTCGCGCTCGTCGAGGGCAACACCGTCGTCTGGAAACCGGCCGAGCAGACGCCGCTCTGTGGCGAGACGGTCGCCCAGCTGTTCGAGGCCACCGGCATCCCAGACGGGGTGTTCAACATGGTACAGGGGTACGGCGACGCCGGGAACGAAATCGTCGAGGACGACCGGGTCGACACCGTGTTGTTCACCGGGTCCGCGGCGGTCGGCCACGAAATCGCGGACACGCTCGGCGGCCGCCCCGGCCGCGAGGTATCGGTCGAGATGGGCGGGAAAAACGCCGTCGTCGTCACCGACGAGGCGGACCTCGACATCGCCGTCCACGCCGCCGTGATGTCGTCGTTCAAGACGACCGGCCAGCGGTGTGTCTCCAGCGAACGCCTCGTCGTCCACGAGGACGTCCTCCCCGAGTTCCGCGAGCGGTTCGTCGAGGTAGCCGACACAGTGGCCGTCGGCGACCCGCTCTCGGAGGACACGTTCATGGGGCCGCTCGTGGACGAGTCTCAGGTCGAGAAGTTCCACGAGTACAACGCCCGCGCACGCGAATCGGACGCCGAGGTGCTGGTCGACCGCGAGGAGTTGCCTCCGACGGAGATTCCCGACGGGCACGCCGACGGCCACTGGGTCGGACCGTTCGTCTACGAAACCGACTACGACCCGGAGAACCCCCTCCTCCGCGAGGAGGTGTTCGGCCCGCACGTCGCGCTGATACCCTACAGCGGGTCCATCGAGCGTGCCGTCGAGATACACAACGACGTGCCCTACGGCCTCGCGGGTGCCATCGTCTCGGAGGACTATCGTCAACTCAACTACTTCCGGGACCACGCCGAGGTTGGCCTCGCGTACGCGAACCTCCCGTGTATCGGTGCGGAGGTGCAACTCCCGTTCGGCGGCGTCAAGAAGTCCGGCAAGGGCGCGCCGAGTGCCCGCGAAGTCATCGAGGCGGTCACGGAACGGACAGCGTGGACAGTCAACAACGCCGAGGACATCGAGATGGCGCAGGGGCTCTCTGCCGAGATTACGCGCAGAGACGAGTGAACTCCGGCGGGCCGACCCCCCCGCCGGAGCGAGGTGCGGGCCGCGGTGGGCTGTCCGGACAGCCAGTTGCGGTGCGGTGGCCGAGCAGCGAGGCGGATGTGCCGGATTCAACGTGAAAAGCGTCTCACCGGCGTCCGATAATTGTCCCCCACCCGAGATAAACGTTCGGCTCCGGGCGCGTGGCCCTGCCGGGCTATCGACTCACCGTGAAACCCTACAGCCGTCGGTCCGACAGCGCGGGGAACTCCTCACGGACCGCACGAACGCGCTCGGGGTCGACGGTGGCCGTCACCGTCGTCGGGTCGTCGCCGCTCCCCGCCAGTACCGTTCCCCACGGGTCCTGCACCGTCGAGCGGCCGAGCAGCGTCGCGTCCCCGAACGACCCGCTCCCGTTGACCGTCGCCACGTAACACTGGTTCTCGATTGCCCGTGCCTGTTGGAGGACCCGCCAGTGGTCGACGCGCGGGTACGGCCACGCGCTCGGAACGAGGACGAGCGTCGCGCCGTCGGCGACGAGTTCGCGGTACAACTCCGGGAAGCGCAGGTCGTAACAGGTCGTGATGCCGACGCCGAACCCCTCGAACTCGACGACCGGTGTCCGCTCCCCGCGCGTGAGCAAATCCTGCTCTGTGGACCCGTACCCGAAGAGGTGGTGTTTCCGGTACACCGCTTGCCGGTTCCCGTCTCGGTCGAAGAAGACGGCCGTGTTGGCCAGCCCCTCGTCGTCGGGGACGGGCGCGTCGGTTCGGGCGGCCGTCGCACCGAGGTCCTCGACGATGCTCCCCGCGAGGACCGCAACGCTGTTGTCCCGCGCAGCCGCGGCGATAGTCGAAAGCGTCTCGCCACCCAGCGGTTCGGCGTCGCGGTGGTACTGCTCGAACGCGAAGTACCCGATGTTGAAAATCTCCGGGAGGGCGACGAGGTCGGCGTCCTCGGCGGCCCGGTCGATGGCGGCCACCGCTCGGTCGACGTTGTCAGCGACGGCACCGCCCTCGACGGCGAGCTGGGCGAGCGCGAGTTTCATATCTCGATGCCGAGGTCGGCGAGCAGTGCGTTCTCGACGTTCTGGAGTTCCCCGTCCATGTTCCGTTTGAAGTACCGCTCGACGCCCGGTAGCTTTCCGTCGACGGTGAACCGATTGGTCAGCCGGGTCCCGTCCTCGATGGCTTCGAGTTCGTGTTGGCCGACGACGCGCATCACCTTCGACCGACCGACGAACTCAACGTACTCCGGCGGGTCGAACTCCACGTCCTCCGTCTCGATGGCGACGTGTCTGTCGACGTAGGGAATCGGGAGCTTCACGTACCACGTCGCGGTGTGTTCGCCCGTCTGCTCGAAATCGGCGACGACGCTGATGGGACGTGCGCGCTTCTCCGGGTCCGAAATAAACGACCACACTCGTTCCCTCTCTGCTGGCAACTCGAAGGTCCGCTCGACCCGGACTGTCATACTCCCCGTAGGGGTTCCACGTCACAAAAGCGTCCGCATCAACTCCGGGTGACGCGCCACGTCGTCGACCGGGCGCGACCCCACTTCTCGATGTCCACGTCGTCGGACTTCTCCGCGAGTCGAGGCAAGCGCGCGCCGACCTGTTTGGCCGAGAGGCCGATGCTCTCGGCGATGTTCTTCGCGCGGACGTAGGACTCACCTCCGGTGACTTGCTGCCGGAGATGGTCTAGGATGCGCCGTTCCTCCTCGCTGAAATCGGCCATACTAACACTAGGGGGTCGACGCTTTTATTCCTTCCTTTTACCCCGAGGCCTGCCTACGAGAAGACGTGAATCGCCGCGATTGCGAGCGACCCCGCGAGAACGGCTAGCGCGAATCCCCAGCCAGCGAACACCTGCTCTGACGCGGCAACGTACATCACGACCGCGCCCGCGACGGCGAGCGTGCCGAACACGAACCCGAGTCCGGTCGCTTTGTCCGACTGCTCTCCGGTTGCTACCATTGCCGGTCGTTCCGAGGGCGCGCACTTAGTTCATTCGAACGGCCGCGGCGAGGCCCAGAAGACATATCCGCTCGCTCGCACTTCCCGGCGACAATGGGTCGTATCACGTCGGTTCTGTTCGGCAGTACGCTCCGCATCGTACTGACTGCTGTCGTCGGGATAGCCGTCGTCGTCGGGGGTACCGTCGCCGTGGGTGTCCTCGGCGCGCCCGCCGTTGCAGGTGTGCAAAACCAGTTCGGTGCCGTCACCGAGGACAACACGACGATAGGGACGAATTTGACAGTCAGAAACCCCAACCCCGTCGGCGTCCAGTTGGGCGACACCGCGGTCAACTACACCGTCTACATGAACGACGTGCGGATGGCGAGCGGGCAGAAGTCGGGACTACAAGTCGGGACGGGCAACTCGACGCTGAACTTCACGACCCGGATGGACAACGGGCAGATACCGCCGTGGTGGACATCCCACATCGAGAACGGCGAGCGAACGCAGGTGTCCATCGACGCCCGCGTCACCTCCACGCTGACCGCCGGGCAGACCGTCCAACTACAGCAGGACCGGACCGTCGAGACGGATCTCATCGGCCAGTTCAACTCCGACGAGGACCGGCCGGTCGACGCGAACCGCCGGGTCGTCTCCGACCCAGTGTTGTGGGTTAACGGTACCCGCGCGTCGTGGGACCGCGAGAACCTCTCGCCCGAGCAAACGCCGCTCGACCTCTCGTTCGACGTGTACAACCCCAAGCCCTACCCCTACGCCGTCTCGGAACTGGGCTACACCATCACGATGAACGGCATCGAAGTCGGCACCGGGAGTACCGACGACGTGGCGACCCTCCCGCCGGGAACCGAGCGGACCATCGACACCCGGACGATACTCCGAAACCAGCACTTGGACGAGTGGTGGGTGTCCCACCTCCAGAACAATCAGGTGACGGACTTGCGGATGCAGTTCTACGTCGTCGTCGACCCCGTCGAGGAGGATGGCCTGCTCGGGTCCGACCCCGTCGGCGAGTTCCGGGTCCCGCTCGAACCGATAGACTACCAGCGGACCGTCGAGACGGACATCTTCGGAACGAAGCCGACGAACGAAACCGCGAGCAACGAGGAAAGCGGTAGCGAGACGGCAGACGACGACTCCGACACCGCGACCGAAACCGCGACGGCGACACCGACGGAGACGGCGACTGACACGGCGACCGACGACGGCGGACTGCTCGGCGGGTCTGGCAGTGACTCGACGGCCACCGAGACGCCGACAGACGAGACGACGGGCGGCGAAACTGACACGGCGACTGACACGCCGACCGACGACGGCGGACTGCTCGGCTGAACCCTCGACTACTTGATTTCCGTGTGTTCGGACTCCTCGTTGAGCGCGAGGTTCGTGGCGATTTCGGCGTTTCGGACCGCGTACTCGGCAGTCTGACGGAGGCTGACCAGCACCTCGCGCACGCGGAGGAGTTCCGTGTTCCCCATCTCCGGGAGGTCGTCGAGGATGTCCTGCTCGTTCGACCCGACTTCCGCGAAGCGTTCCCGGACCTCGATGGCCGCGTCGTAGTCGCGTTCGACGGCGGCGGTGACGGCCAGTTCGGTCATCTCGTTGACGCCGTCGGTGAACTCGCGGATGCGTCGCATCGTGGAGGAGTCCACGTCGAGGGTGTGTCCCTCCGTTTCGAGGACGATTTCGGCGATGTCCTCGGCGTTGTCGGCGGTGAGTTCGAGATTCTTGGCGATTGCTCGGTAGCCGATGAGCGGGAAGCCGTCTTCGAGTCCCACCGCGCGGGCGAGGTTGGGGTTCTGGTAGGCCGTGAAGATGAGCCGAAGCAGGAGGACGAATATCTTGTTGGCCTGTCGTTCGCGGTTGAGGGCGCGCTGTGCGAGGTCGGGGTTGCCGTGGGCCAGTGCCTTCACGGCCTCGTTGCGCATCGTCGACCCGGTCGATTCCAGTCGTTCGAGCAGGTTGTCGAGCGTGAAGTCTTCGGGGTCGACCGAACACCGGATGGCGATGCGCTCGGGCGTCTCCTCGATGACGCCGAGTCCCATCAACTGCGTCTCGGCGTTGTAGACGGCGTTGATGTGTTCGCTCTCGAGCGTCCCCCCTTCACCGGCCTCGACGTGGATGATACGTCGCCCGAGGACGTAC
Organism: Halorientalis litorea; assembly: GCF_023028225.1. Taxonomy (NCBI): domain Archaea; kingdom Methanobacteriati; phylum Methanobacteriota; class Halobacteria; order Halobacteriales; family Haloarculaceae; genus Halorientalis; species Halorientalis litorea. The sequence continues at coordinate 576,123 of NZ_CP095482.1, read as the reverse complement.
TGCGCGACGATGGCTCGCTCGACGGCGTCGGCGTCGAGGTCCTGTGCGTAGATTATCGCCTCGGACTCCTCCGTCTGGACGGACTCGGGCATCACCGTCAGCGTCCCCTTGCCACCGATGCGCAGGGACACCTCGTCGCCCTTGTCGACGTCGTGTTCGGAGGTCCACTCCGCCGGGAGGGTCATGGCGAGCGTGGACGGTCCTAGCCGCTGTACTTTCCGCGTCTCCATACGCACTCTGTGGGCGGAACGGCCTTAATCCTGTCTATACATGGGTTAATACCGAGCGAAATATAATATCTCTTCATGAGGGTCCGCCTCGCGGCCGTGTTCCTAAACCACTTCCATCAGCCGTCGCTCGTACCGGCCGACCCGGACTTGGAGCCACCCCCGTAACTCCTCGTCGAGGTCCGGGTCGCCGGTGTCGACCCGGAGGACGCCGATACCGTCGAGTTTCCGCTTTGACGCGACGACCTCGACCCGGCACCGGCGGATGATGGCCGGCGAAATCTGCTGGTTGCCGCGGCCGAAGACGAATCCCTGTCCCCCGATGGGTGAGACGACGACGACGTTCTCCTCGCCGAGAGCGTCGAGTATCTCTGCTTCGCTCGCGTCTTCGACCAACACCTCGCCGTCGCGCCACACGTCGACGCCCAGTGCAGTCCCCTCGAAGCCGAGTTGGGCTTTCACCGCACCGACGGTACTCCCGGGACCGAGGACGTACGTGACGCCCGCGCTCGCTTCGCGGGCGACGCCCTCCGCGACGCCCTCGACAGTGCCGCCGCCCAACTGCTTGCTCGACTGGCGTTCCTCGGCGACGGGGACCTGTACCACCCCGCGAAGTTCCGTGTGGACCTCCCCCTCGCGGTACTCGTCCTCGTCGATGTCGTTGACCTCGCCCGGCTCCGTGTCCTCGAAGGTGGCCGCGACCTGTCCGGCCGCCCGCGGCCGTACGCCGAACACCTCCGAGTAGACCTTCACCCCGGCCGGCACGCCGAGCATCGGGGTGTCGTCGTCGCCGATGGCCTCGGCCACGTCGACGGCCGTCCCGTCCCCGCCGACGAACAACACGAGGTCGACGCCGCGGGCGAGGAACTCCCGGACGGCCGCCCGGGTGTCCGACGGTGCCGTCTCCTCGCCGTCCGGGTGGCCGACCACGGTCGGTTCGAAGCCCGCCGCGCGGGCGGGGTCGGCCCCCATCGCCCCGCCGTAGGTCAGCACCTCGGTGTCGGGTGCGAGTTCGCGGACGCGTGCCAGTGCCTCGCGGGCACGGTCCGGCGCGCGCGGTTCCGCACCGCGAGCGCGCGCCTCCGCAACCTTCCCGTCGGTCCCTTTCAGGCCGACGCGCCCGCCCATGCCTGCTATCGGGTTGACCACGACCCCGAGGGTATGCATTGACGGTCGTAGTCGGGGCGTCCTCAAAAGCAGTCCGGGATTGTTAAGACAGAGCGGCCGGAAGCGTCGGCTATGAGCGTCGTACTCGCCGCCTCGGAAAGCACCGTCCAGACGGGTATCATCAATCTCGCCGGGGCCATCGTCGGTCTCGGTGGCCTCGCCCTCGTCGCCGCGTGGTGGGCATACCTCTACCGGTAGCAGCGTCCGCGACGACGCGTCCCGTTACTCCTCGGATTCCGGTGTCTCGACCCGCTCGCGGAGCCACGCCGCCGCCTCGTGTACCACGTCCTCGTCGGTCCCTTCGAGTTTGACCCGGACGGTGTCGCCGGGGTAACTCCCGACCTTCACGTCGAACCGGTCGCGCACCTCGCGGATGCGGTCGAGCATCGCACTCTCGGGTTCGTCGGCGGCCACCCGCTCAACGTGTCGCCGTTCGCCAGTAAACTCTGCCGCCACTTCCTCGAACATGGCCTTCATTTCGGCCGGGACGCCCGGGAGGACGTAGACGCTCTCGATGACACACCCCGGGGCGACCCCCTCGTGGTTCGGGAGCATCCGCGCTCCTGCCGGAATATCGGCGGTTCCCTCGGCGAGGTCCGCGCGGGCGTAGCCGCTGTGGTCTTCCAGCCACGCCAGTGCCTCCTCGCTCCGGGTCACTTCGCGACCGAACGCCGCCGCCACGCCGTCCATCGTCACGTCGTCGTGTGTGGGTCCGAGGCCGCCCGTGACGACCACGGCGTCGTACTCGGCGTGATACTCGTTGACGACACGGGCGATGTCGCTCACTCGGTCGGGAACGACGGTCACGCGCTCGACGGCCGCTCCGCGGTCGACGAGGCGTTCGCCGAGCCACGCGGCGTTCGTGTTGACGGTGTCTCCCGCGAGTAGTTCGTCACCCACGGTGACCAGCGCGACGCGCATAGCACTCCTTGGCGGTCGGCGGTCAAAAGTCCCCCAGATGCGACCGCGCCCCGGCGGGCCAGTTGCGCGTCACCCCATTCCTGGTGGCGGGTCGTCCCCGTCGTCCTCGACGTCTACGTCGAGGCCCACCTCCTCGCGTCGTCGCTCCAACGAGCGAATCTGCCGGAGGTAGTACAGCAGGCCGCCGGCCGCGGCGAGTAGGCCGACACCGAGCAGACTGCCGAACAGCCACAGGTCACGCGTCAGGTAGTACCTGACCGATATCGACCGCCGTTCGACGTCGTCCCAGTGAATCGTCACGCGGTCGTTCTGTATCTCCGTCCCGTCGTGGCCGGGGCTGACCTGCCCGAGAATCGGGATGCCGACCCGTGCCCCCGGCGGGAGCGTCACGTCGTACGTTCCCTCGACGAAGGTGGGTGACGACCACGACTTCCCCCGCCGCGGCGAGGTGAACGCCAGCTTTCCGTCCCGCGCCGGGAACGTGACGACGGCACGCTTGCGTGTCAGTGAGACGTTCTCGACGGAGACGTTCCGCACCGTCCCGTTCTCGAACTGGAACTTCAGCGCGCGCGCGTCGAGGGGGTTCTCGGTCCCCAAAGCGTCCCGCTGGTAGAGTTCTATCTCGGTCCGGTTGTCGATGACGTAGACGGCGGTGTACTCGGACTGTGCCACGTCGACCGTGACGTTCGCGCTCGTGTTCCAGTCGTAGGTGACGTTCTGGTTGATTTCCTCGGGGTCCGGCTCTCCCGGTCCCAGAATCGTCGAACACCCCGCGAGCGCGGCGAGGACGGCCAGGACACCGACCGCGAGGAGGAGTCGCCTGTTCATGGTACGACTGCGAGCAACTCCGCGGGCAGGTACTCGCCGATGCTCGCCACCAGCCCCGGCGGGTCGGTCCCCTCACGACAGACGATGCTCTGTTCGAGCAGTCCGAGTCGCTCGACGGTCACGATGTCCTGTGCGTGACCCGCGCGGTTGACCGTCGCACGCGCCTCCGCCCGTGTCGCGCTGTTCACGTTGACCCGCCCGGTCCCGCGCGTCCAGTCGTACAACCGGTCGCGCTCTGCCTCCGCCAGTCGCGCCGGGTCGTCCCAGACGAACCGGAGCGGGACGTGTTGCACCAGCCCGAACCGCGTCCGTATCTGGGCGGGTGTCCCCTGTCCGAGGCCGAGTTCCGAGGCCGGAATCCGCACCTCTCGCCCGGCGTCGAGGACGAACCCGTCGTCGTCCCACCCTTCGAGGGTGCCGACGTAGGTTTCGCCCGTCTCGAAGTCGCCGGTAATCGACCCCCACTCCTCGCGGAGGAGGTTCCGGGCGGCCACGGCGTCGGGGCCGTCGACAGTGACCGAGGGGAAGTCGTCGTCGCGGATGCCGACCTCGTAGGTCACGTCGAGGTCACCGACCGCATTTCCGACGAGGGAAGTCAGACTGTCGAGCGTCCGCTCGCGGGCGTCGCCGCCGACGTACAGTTTCGATGCGAGGACGACCATCAGGCCTCTCGCTCGATTTCGACGTTGAGTTCGTCCCGGAGGGCGTCGATTCGCTCCTCCATCGAGCCGACGAGCGCGGTGTTCTCCATGGCGTCGACGGGCGACCCACACTCGGGGCACTCGAAGCCGAAGTCCATGGCCTCGTCGAACTCGAAGCGGATGCCACACACCTCACAGAGGTAGAACTCGTTGTTGTACTCGTACTCTTGGCGTTGTTCCAGCGCGTCGAGCAGGCGGCGCATCTCCGACTGGAGTTGCTCGGGAATCTTGTCGTACTCGAACGTCCAGAGGTAGGTCAACCACCCGGAGTCCTCGTCGCGCAGGCGGCGATAACTCGCCAGGTCGTTCTCGTAGAGAATAAAGAGCGCGCGGCGCACGTCGTTCAGTTCGAGGCCCAGTTCCTCGGCGAGTTCCTCGTCGGTCACTTCGCCGTCCGGCGGGGCCGCGGCGACGGGCATCCCCTTCGGGCCCACGAGTTCGTGGAGATACTTCTGTATCACCGGGTCCTCGAGGAGTTCCTCAAAAGCCATTGATACCTAGTCCGGGTCTGAATCGTTTAAAAGCACCGGACCGCCCCGGTCGACCGCCCGGGCTCGGACCGGCGTCGCCGCGGCCGCTCCGGGCCTCGGTCGCCCGTAACCAGCCTGCCGGTCACGTCTCGTCGGTGTCCTCGACCTGTTTCCCCGTGGCTTGCGGCACGACGACCTTCTCTGCGTCTTCCCACTCCCGGTCGAGTTCCCGGCCCTCGAACAGCCGGTCGAGGAAGACGGCGAGCGACGCGATTTCCGAGTGGGGCTGGTTCGTCACCGCGAGGTTCCAGTCGGCGGCCTCGTACACCTCGAACGGGACCTTCTCGGCACCGACGACGACGAGCAGCGGGTCGCGCCGGTCGCGGTGGCGTTCCCGAATCTCGGCTTCGACGTCCTGCACTTCGAGACCGTACATGGTGAGGTGGACGACCGCGCCCTCGAACGCACTGAGGACCGGCCGCCACGACTCGACAGTCTCGACCGTGAAGGGACCGCCGAACCGGTCGGTGATGTCCTGCACCGTGTCGGCACGGCTCGCCCCGTCACCGGCCAGCACCACGCGGTCGGCCCCCAACGCCCGCGCGGTCAGCCCGACGTGTGTCGTGATTCGCTCGTCCCGGCCCGGCCGGTGGCCGAGGCGAAGGACCGCGACTTCGGGAGTGTCCTGCATGTCTGCCCCGAGACCACGGCGGGGTTAGGGGGTTTCGGTGCGCGTCCCCAGCGCGTCCTCGATTGCGGCACTGATGGCGTCGTACGTCGGGTCGACAACCGTCCCGTCCACGGCCACCGTCGGCGTGCCACGGACGCCAGCCTCCTCGCCCCGCTGGCGGTCGGCGGCCACCGTCGGCCGGTACTCGCCGTCGAGTGCGGACTCGCGGACGGCGGCCCCGTCCAGCCCCGCATCGTCCGCGAGTCGCTCGTAGGCGTCCGGCCCGAGGTCCGACTGTGCCTCGAACAGGGCGTGTGCGTACTCGAAGAACGCCTCGTCGTCCGCCCGAGCCTGTACCGCCCGCGCGGCACAGGCCGCGTTCCACGATACGTCCTCGTCCACCGGGATGGGGAAGTCGTGGAACTCGTAGCGTATCGTGCCGTCGTCCGCGTACTCGGCGAGGATATCGGGGACGACGTTCAGGGAGTAGTCACGGCAGTGCGGGCAGGCGAAGTCCTCGAAGGCGAGGACCGTCACGGGTGCCTCCGGGTCGCCGCGAACGGGTGTCGAGAGTATGTCCGACGCGGGGGACCCGGTGGCCGTGCCGGTTGCGTCACCGTCTTCGAGCGTGTCCGGGCCGCCGCCGAGACACCCGGCGACGGCGACGGCCGTCCCGCCGCCGACAGCCGCGAGCAACTCCCGTCTGGTCCGTCGCGCGCTCGATTCAGTCGTCGCTCGTCCGTCCATAGGTTCCGCTTCGGCACCACCGCATTTAAGTCCGTCTCGATGGCGTCACGTTCCGAACTACCCAGTCAGGGTGCCCGCCGAGAGCGGTGTCGTGCGGTGGCGTTCGTACTCTTCCGCGGGGCCGTGTCGGCGGTTTCTCCGACGACGACCACCGGGAGCGGCGTCCGGAGACTCTCGACGGTGAAGAACGCGACACCCGCGTCCTCGGTGTAGACACCCATCACTTCGACGACGGGCGTGGTGCGACCCCACAGCAACAGGTCCTTGCGGCTCAGGTAACTCTTGTCGTTACTCGGGTGGCTATGGACCGCACCGAGGAGTCTGGCGCCCTCCTGTGCGAGGAGTCGGCCGGCTGTCTCGCGGACGCAGGTGAACTGTATCTCCTCCTTGCTCTGGGAGAGCGGCCGTGCGGGGACCACAGCGTCCACGCGGAGGTGGGTCTCGTTGGCACTGCCGTAGAGGCACCACCCCTCCTCCCGGTCGTCCCGGTAGTGTCGCTCGAAGATGTCGAGGGCGTCGCTCTCGACGACGACGGTCCGGTCGTCGTCGTCGTAGCCGACGGACCCGAGCGAGAGGCCGATGGAGCCGAAGTACCACGCCACGAACAGCACGGCGACGACGAGACAGACGGCAAGCACGACTGTCAACGACGCGAGCGTTCGCGGCGTACAGTGACGTTCCAACCAGTCGACGGGACGCGGTGTCCTACACATCTCTCTTAGGAGCGTCTTACCGCTGGTAAGGACCTCTTTCGGCGGCCGGGGGTGTCGTTCGCTCGAACCACATGGTCGTGGCTACGCCGCTGGTAGGGAAATCCTTAGTCGCGTGGTTCGTTCGTTCGCCTCCGTTTCCGTTCCGATTGGGTGCCCGTTGCGTGTGCCGTTCGCGTTCCAAAGGCACTTTGGCAGACCCCACGGGAGAGGGGGTATGGACCTGACAGGAAAGCGGATACTCGTGACCGGCGGCGCGGGGTTCGTCGGCTCACACCTCTGTGCGCGCCTCGTCGAGGACAACGAAGTGCGCGCAGTCGACGACTGCTCGACCGGTGACCCCTCGTGGCTCCCCGGAGGCGTCGAACTCGTGGACGGTGACCTCACCGACCCCGACGTGGCCGCCGAGGCCATCACGCCCGACACCGACGTCGTCTTTCACTTCGCCGCCGACAAGGACGCCGCCCGCGACGACATCGACCAGTACCGCTTCAACAACCGACTGACCGAAACCGTCCTCGACCGGATGGACGAGGCCGGTGTCGAGAACATCGCGTTCACCTCCTCCTCGACGGTGTACGGCGAGGCACCGCGGCCGACCCCCGAGGACTACGCGCCGCTGGAACCCATCAGCATCTACGGGGCGAGCAAACTCGGCGAGGAGTCCCTGCTGTCGGTGTACGCGAACAGCCACGACATGACGGCGTGGGTGTTCCGCTTCGCCAACATCGTCGGCCCGCGCCTCCAGAAGGGGGCTGTCGTCCCCGACTTCATCCACAAACTCCGCGAGGACCCGTCTACGCTCGAAATCCTCGGCGACGGCCGCCAAGAGAAGTCATACATGCACGTCTCCGAATGCGTCGACGCGATGTGCCACGTCGTCGAGAACGCGACGCGACCGTTCAACGTCTACAACCTCGGTACCCGGACGACCACCTCCGTCACGACCATCGCGGACATCGTGAGCGAGGAGATGGAGTTGGACCCCACCTACGAGTACACCGGCGGCGACCGCGGGTGGGTCGGCGACGTGCCACGGATGCGTCTCTCCATCGAGAAACTGGCCGCGCTCGGGTGGGAACCCGACCAGTCCTCCGACGACGCCGTACGGCAGGCGACCCGCGAACTGCTCGACGGCGACTGACGCCGCGCCTCTCGTAGCACCTATACCTCCCCGGTCGCTACGCGTCGCCGTGCAAATCGTCGGGTACGACACGGGGGTCGGCGTCGACGACGACCGCGACCCCGCGCTCTCGCTGGCCGACGGCGGCGACGTGACCCGCCAGTCGCTCGCGCCCGGGACGGACCTCGCGTACACGCTGGGCGAGCGTCACTGCGCGGGGGCCGTCTCCGGGGACGGCCACGAGCGATGCCCGAACCCGTCCGCGCCGTACTGTGCCGACCACACCAGCAAGTGGGCCTGCGCGCGGTGTGTCGGGAACTGTGACCGCCCGCTCCCCGCCTGTCGGGAGGAACACGCCGTCTATCTGGCCGCCTTCGCTCCGGCCATCTTCAAAGTGGGGGTCACCCGTTCGTGGCGACTCGACACCCGCCTGCGCGAGCAGGGAGCCGACCGCGCCGCCCACCTCCGGACGGTGAAAGACGGCCGCATCGCCCGCCAAATCGAGGCCGACATCGCCAGCGAGGTGGGCGATAGGGTTCGCGTTCCGACGAAAATCGACGGCATTCATCGCTCGGTGGACGACGACGCGTGGACCGCGCTCCTCGCGGAGTTCGACCCGCTCGCGACCTACGAGTTCGACTACGACCTCTCGCTGACGGACCGCCCCGTCTCGGAGACGCTGGCGACGGGCACCGTCCGCGGGACGCAGGGCCGAGTCCTCGTCCTCGACCACGCGGGGAGTGCTTACGCGGTGGACCTGCGTGACCTCGTGGGGCACGAGGTGACTGACGGGGGCACCGACCGAAACCTCCAGTCCAGCCTCGGCGCGTTCTGATTCGTGTTTCTGCACAAGAGATTTGTTCCCCCCTGAGAGTCTCACCGCTGTGAAGCGTGAATGGTCCCTGTTTGCCGGTCTGGCGGTGGTCCTCCTCGTCGCGACACTGCTGGCCGTCGCCGTCCCCGGAGCCGTCTCCGCGCCCGAGGACGACGTGCGGCGTGGTTTCCTGCAGATACGCGACGTGACCGTCTCCCACGGGCAGGTCGGCGGCGAGACGGTGCCCCTGACCGTCGAGACGCGAGTGCAACACGATGGCGGCCCCTCCGAGAACGTCAGCGTCCTGTTCCGGGCCGTCGGCAGCCAATCGGGGCTGGTCGAGGCGACCCGCTCTGTCGACGTGGGTACGGTCGAGGGCGAGCGTGAGGTGCCCGTGACGGCGAACCTCACTGTCCCGCGCCGCGGCGGCTATCGCATCCAGACCGTCGTCTACGCCGACGGGCGGCGATACGACGAGGGTGAGACCGAAGTCGGCGGCGTCGGGACGCTGACGCCCGAGTACGCACAGACGACGGTCGACTTCCACCGCTTCGCCGGCGGTGCGGACGCACAGCCGTCCGTCGAGTACCGCATCGAGCGCGCGGGCGAGGACACGACGACGCTGAACGTCTCGACGTACCTCACGAACAACGGCGACACGCCGTCCGAAGAGGTCAGGCTGACGCTGAAGGCGCGGCAAGCCGACTCGAACATCGTCGCGGCCGAGCGGACGGTTCGGGTCGGCCAGATTCAGCCCGGCACGACGGCCAACCCGTCGACGACGCTGACGGTCCCCGCCGAGTACAACTACTACCTCGACGCCACGCTCTGGAAGGACGGGGTCATCGTCACGTCCACGCGCGCGGCGGCCAACCTCGACCCGAGCGAGACCATCTCCGTCAACGAGACCAGACGCGAGGTGGGCCTGCGCGTCGAGGACTTCGAGCGCGGTGACGGCGCGGGCGGCGCGCCCGACAGAGAGCGGCCGGGGACACCCGTGTCCGAGGAAGGGCCGGGGTTCACCGCCGCGCTAACGCTCGTGGCACTGCTCGCTATCGCGCTCGGACTCGCCCGACGAGGTGGTTCCCGTGACTGACACTGATACAACCCCGACAGACGCACCGACGACCGGCGAACCGACCGACGAGAACGACGGCGACAGCTCCCTCCTCCGGGGCCGGAGTGCCGTCGAGTACCTGTACTGGGGTGCCTTCGCCACCCTGCTCGTCCTCGCCCTGTTGGCGACGCTGCGTTTTTACGACAGCGCGTCACGGGCCATCCGTATCTGGATAGCAAGCGACTGGGTGCCGGTGTTTCAGGCAGCGTTCAACCTCGCCGTCGTGTTCGGGTGTGCCATCGGCCTCTCGCTGCTGGTCCGGCGGATGCGCAACTGAGGGGACACGACAACCCTTTTGGGAGCAGCCACCCAACCCGGAGCCATGGCAGACGAACCTGAAGACGAAGCCAACGAAGCAGGCGAGGAGACAGGAGAATCGGAGAGCGACGGGAAGTCCTTCCGCGAGCGTGTCGAGGAGATTCGACAGGAGCGTGCCGAGGGCGGCGAGGGCGAGGGTGACGACCACGAGTCCCGCGAGGAACGCCTCGAAGAGATGATGGGTGGCGGCGGCCCCGGCGGCATGGGCGGCGGCAACCCCTTCGCACAGATGATGGGCGGCATGATGGGCGGCGGCCCCGGCGGCGGCGGTGGCATGGGTCCCGGTGGCGGCCCCGGCGGTCCGGGCGGGATGGGCCCCGGCGGCGGTCCGGGTCGCGGCGAAGAGGAGTCGGCCGGGAACGAGGAACTCACCCGTGAAGTGCGGAAGCTCCGCGACGAGGTACACGACGTGCGCCGAACGCTCGACCGTATCGCCGACGCGCTCGAAGACTGAGTCTCAGACTCCCGCCGACGCGTGGGGGAGCGAGAGCGTCACGACCGACCCATCCTCCGTCGTTTCGATGGTGAACGACCCGTCCGATTGCTCGGCGAACCAGCCGACCAGCCACAGGCCAGTCCCGTTACTGTGTTCGAGTGCCGTCTCACCCGGGCGGTTGCGGAGGGTTCGCTCGTACTGCGGGATGCCGGGGCCGTTGTCGCGGATGTCGATTTCGACCGCCGAGTCGGTCGACTCGACTGACACCTCGACGGCCGGGGTGTCGGAATCGTTGTGAACGACGGCGTTCTCGACGAGATTCATCACCGCCGTCTCTAGTTGTCCCCGCACCGAGACGGGGGCCTCTTCCGGGCCGTCGAGATGGAACTCCGCGTCCTCGTACTCCGTTCGACACTCCTCGACGACGTTCGTGACGGCATTCGGCGCGTCGACGACGGTCCACTCCTCCGTCCGGAGCAGTTCCTCCATTCTCCGGGCCCGGTCGGCCAGTTCGACGAGACGGTCCGTGTGTTCTCGCATACTCTCGACCCGCTCCGGATTAGCCTCTTCGAGGGCACCGAAGTGCCCTTGCAGGACGGTCATGTGGTTGCGAAAGTCGTGCCGCAGGATGCGATTGATGACCGAGAGCCCCATCGCGAGTTGTTCGGCCTCCTCGCGTGCCTGCTCCGACCGCACGCGCTCTATCCGCCGCTCGGCGTCGTAGATGCCGACGAATCCGCCCGGGAGCAGTCCGCTTGCCGCCCAGCCGACGGCAGACTGTACTATTACCATCAAGCCCTCCGTCGTCTGTGCGTACGTGCTCAGCCCGCCGCCGATGCCGAGGAAGAGCGCGCCGAGATACGCCCACACGACGACGCGGTTGAGGTGCCGTGCCCGGGACGAATCGGCCCGTACCCAGAAACCCACCGCGAAGACGAGCAGGATTATACAGATTGGGGCGACGAGCCACGCGGCTATCTCCCGCTGGGTCACGTCGGCAGTGTACATCAGCCAGAGATTCACCACGAGAACGACGGCGACGCCGATCGATAGGGATAGGACTCCGCGGTAAACGGATTGCCGACTGTTACGTTCCAGACCCTTGCCCATCTATGCCTATGTGAATACACTTTGATGTTCCCTGCTTAATGAAAGCTGTCGCCGTTTGGGAATTTGATTCCCGTTATTCGAGCAGCGCGTAGGCCTCGCGGAGCGCGTCGACGGCGTGGTCGACGCTGATTGATTCGCGCTGGGCGAGACAGTTTTCCCGGAGTGGTTCCCGGTCGCGGAGCGTCCGCTCTATCGTCTCCCGGAAGCCGCCTACGTCGCCCGGGGGCGCGCGGTAGCCGTTCTCGCCGTTCCGAACGGTGTCCGAGAGCGCGCCGGCGTCGACGGCCGCGACGGGCGTCCCGCAAGCGTTCGCCTCCAGCGCGACCAACCCCTGTGTCTCGACGGGACTCGGGAACGCGAACACGTCCAACGCGCTGTAAAACGCCGGGAGGTCGCCCCGGTCGAGAAAGCCGAGAAAGTGTACGTCGACGTCTGCTGTGGCGGCGCGCCGTTCGAGGCGGTCCCGTGCCGGTCCGTCGCCCCCGAACACCACCGTCACGTCCATGCCGTCGGTGGCGTCAAGTATCAGGTCTAACTCCTTCTCGAAGCCGTGGCGGCCGGTGTACCCCACCAGCGGGCGGTCGGCGTCGAGGCCGTGTGTCCGGCAGAACTCGTCGGTATCGACCGGCTTGAACTGCTCCGTGTCGACGCCGTTTGGGACGACTTCGATGGGTGCGCGAACGTCGATTTCCCGGAGGTGGTGGCGGGCCGGTTCGCTCGGGACGATAACCATCTCGGCACGGTTCATGTACCACTTCTCGTAGCTGCGGGCCGCCCGCTCGACAGGCGAGCGGAGCCACCCCTCCGCGATGTAGTCGGCGTACTCGGATGTCGGCGTGTGGTAGGAGGCGACCAGCGGCAGGTCGTGTTGACGCGCGTAGTTGAGGCCGCTGAGGCCCAGGAGGAACGGCGTGTGGGCGTGGATGAGGTCCGGGTCCGCCGCCGGGAGTTCGTCCGGAACCGACGGCATAGCCACGTTGAACCCCTCGTAGAACGGGAAGGACATGCTCCGAACCGGCCACTCGCCGACGGCAGGGTCGTACCCGTCGCCGTCCGGGTAGACGACGGGCATCTCCCCGTCGCGCCCCTCCCACTGCTCGCGCCACGTCTGAATCGTGTAGGTGACGCCGTTGACCGTCGGGAGGTAGGTGTCCGTGAACACGGCGGCGGTGGGCAGCATCTGTCGGGGCTTTCACCGACCGGGACTTAATTGGTCGGATTGCCGACGAGGTCGTGATAGACCGCTGATAACTCGTCGCCGACGCGGTCTAACCCGTGCTTTTCCGCCGTCTGCCGCGCGTTCTCCCCGAGACGTTCGCGCAGGTCCGGGTTCGCCGCCAAGCGGTCGAGGGCGTCCCGGAATTCCGCACGCGTCTCACACTTCAGGCAGTCCTCGCCGTGCGTGTAGAACTCCTCGAACACTGGAATGTCCCGCAGAACGACGGCCTTCCGGCAGGCCATCGCCTCCAACACGGCGATGCCTTGGTTCTCCGCCTTCGTGGGGAAGAGGTACACGTCACCGGCACCGAACGCGCCGCGTATGTCCTCGACCCACCCGGTGAACGTGACGTTTTCCGGCGGATTCGTCGTCCACTTCCGCACCGTCTTCGATGCCTGTGGCCCGGTGTCGTACGGGCCGAACCACGCGAACTCGTACTCGGTCGCTTCGGCCAACCGGCAGAACGTCGTGAGGCCCTTCCGCTCGAAGACGTTGCCGACGGCGAACACGACCATCCCGTCGAGGTCGAACCGCTCCCGATACTCCGTCCGGCAGTCCTCGTAGCCGACGAGCGAGTCGAGATCCACGCCGTTGGAGATGGGGCGAATCGGTGCCCCGACGGGGTAGGATTCGATGGTCCGTTTCGTGTACTCGCTCGGACAGAGTACGAGGTCGGCTTGGGAGTAGAACCACCGGAGGTACCGACCCAACGGCCCCGCGAGGTGGGTCGACCCGCGGAAACTCTCGGCGAAGTCCTCGGCGGTGACGTGGGAGTGGAGGACGAGGGGAATGTCCTCGCGCTTGGCGTGGCGGGCCACGGCGACGGTTCCCGGCCCTATCATGTTGCAGTGGGCGATATCGTAGTCGGCGAAGAGTCCGCGACCCGTCGCCGCCGCGCGGAGGCCGCTCGCGGGACCGCCGCCCGTCCACGGCGAGGTGACCACCTCGATGTCGGTGTCGGCCAGTGCCGCGCGCTGGTGGTCGACGGACGTGCCGATACCGCTCCGGTCGAGACGGTCGGCCAGTTCGAGGTAGTTCAGGGCGCGCACGGGGGGAGCGAGACGAGGGCGGGAGAAAACGCTACCGGAAGCGGAGCGCAACCTATAGGCCGCCCTGCCTGCTAGCGGCGGCCGTGCCCGACGAGGAGCAACTCGCGGCCGAGCGCGTCGACCGACTCCAGTCCCTCGCCAGCGAGGCGGCCGCAGCGGGGGAGTTCGACCGCTCGCGCGAGTACGTACGCCGTGCCCGCCGCGTCGCCGAACGGACCCGCCTCTCGCTACCACGGACGTTCAAGCGGTTCACATGCGACGCCTGCGACGTGTACCTCCGGCCCGGGACCAACGCCCGCGTCAGGACTCGTGACGGCCACGTCGTCGTCACCTGTGACTGCGGTGCGCAGGCGCGCTACCCCTATCGCTGACCGTCCCGTTGGACAGGGTTTATAAGTGATACTTGCCTGTGTAGGGACAATATGAACGACACCGACCGGCGACAACGCATCCACGACCTCGACGTGACCGTCTGGGTCGGGAAGAACGGCATCGGAGCGGTCGTCGAGGAACTGAACGACCAAATCGCGGAGCGGGACTTGGTGAAGGTCAAGTTCCTCCGGGCGGCCCGCGGCGGGACGACGACCGAGGATTTGGCGGCTGACCTCGCCGCCGAAGTCAACGCGTCGGTCGTCGAGACGCGCGGTCACACGGCAGTCTTGGAGCGATGACGCTCCTGCAGACTGGCGGCGCGTTCGTCGCCGACTTCCTCGACAACGCCGGCGTCCCCGCGGCCGACGCCATCGGGTCGGCGATAACGTTCGTCGTCTCGTTCCTCGTCCTCTATCTGGTCGGCAAGGCCGTCGTCCAGCCTCTCGTGCGGCGCGTGCTGAACCGGCGGGGACTCGACCAGCACGCCCGCAAACCCCTACTCAAAATCACGGGCATCCTCACCGTCTTCGTCGCCATCGCCGTCGCGTTCGGACTTGCTGGCTACGGCAACTTCCTCACGGCACTCGCCACCGTCGCCGCGGCGGCGACGCTCGCCATCGGCTTCGCCATGCAGGACGTCATCAAGAACTTCGTCGCCGGCATCTTCATCTTCACCGACCGCCCGTTCCGCATCGGCGACTGGATAGAGTGGGACGGCAACTCCGGCGTCGTCGAGGACATCAGCCTGCGCGTCTCCCGCGTGCGGACCTTCGACAACGAACTCCTGACGGTGCCGAACTCCCAGTTGACCGACGATGTCATCAAGAACCCCGTCGCCAAGGACCAACTCCGCCTGAAGTTCCTCTTCGGCATCGGCTACGACGACGACATCGACGAGGCCACCGAGATAATCATCGAGGAGGCCGAAAACCACGAGGAGATTCTGGACGACCCGGCCCCCTCGGTTCGGTTGGTGGAACTCGGCGATTCGTCGGTGGGTCTGCAGTCCCGCATCTGGATTGCCAACCCCTCGCGTGCGGACTTCGTGAAGACCCGTGCCGAGTACGTCAAAGCGGTCAAAGAGGCGTTCGACGCCGCCGGCATCGACATCCCCTACCCGAACCGCACCATCGGCGGTGGTCTCGAACTGGAGAACGTCGAAGGCATCGCGGAACCGCAGGCGGGCGACGACTAACCACCTTTTTACTGCGGGGGGTCGCCGGAGGCGACCCCCGTCTGCTCACGGACGGCGAAGCCGCTACCCGACGATGAAAATGGTGGATGAATGGAACGGACCTCTGGATTGCCCGGCGTTCGGACACGGGGAAGCCCGCGCACCTCCTCCACCCCGCGACCCTTCGAGCGACGGGTGTCCAAGGGTCCGCTGCTCGCTTCCGCGCCTGACGGAGTGCCCTCGGTTAACCACGGCGGGTCGTCCCTGCAGACGAACCGCCGAGGACCGCCGCCCCCGAAGGACGAGGCTTCGACGTTGGCTTGCGGGGCCCGCGGCCGTCTGACCGGACGCCCCAGAGATTCGGTCCCCGCTGAAGACCGTAGTGCGGGTAGAGAGCAGGGCCTAACTGCCCGACCTAGTCCGTATGAAGATACTCCTGGTGACGCATAAGGGCCTTTCGGATACGGTTCCGTCAGTCGGTTTCTCCCGTGCGCCTACAGGACGCCGAGCGTCCGGGCGTACCAGCCAGCACTGAGCGGTACCGACCCGGCGGCCCCGACCACGACCCACCGGTGGGCGGACGTGAGTTGGACGGCGTCGACACGGGCAGTCAGTGCCCACGAGAGCGTGACGATGACGGCGAACACCCCGAGCGCGAGCGCGACGCCGGCGGCCAGTTGTGGGTCCGACCGCTCCTCGCGTCCGGCGGCGAAGACGATGATAGTGACCAGCGCGAACAGGCCAGCGAGGAGTGGGTTCACGCCCCCGGACCCGTAGTAGCCGCCCGTGCCGTCGACGCCCAGCAGATACGGGATACTGAGTGCGACGACGAGGGCCACCGAGGCGACGATACCGACGGTCGGAGCGACCCGCAACCGGTCCATATCCGGACCTGCGAACGCCTGTGACTTAACCACGACGCTCGGGGCCCGACCCCAAAGGGCAAAGGCCGCGCGCGGCTACCGACGAACATGGTCGGACTCGGCGACACGAAGAAGAAAATCCAGAAGATGATCGACGCGGCGGAGGACCTCTACGGGAAGATGAACCAACTCCGCGCGGAGGTCGACCAACTCCGTCAGACCGTCGAGAGCACGAGCGAGACTGTCGACGGGATGGAACACGAACTGGCCGAACAGCGCGCCCTCCTCGACGCACTCGCGGCGGACGCCGACATCGACACCGAGCGCGTCCTCGCGGAGGCCACGATAGCGACCGCCGAGGACCCGGACGAGAACCCGGCGACGGGCGGCGAGACGAGCGGTGCCGCCGGCGGTGCGGCCGCCGAACCCGAGGACTGACTCCCCGGTCCGAACCGCCCGACTACGTCTTGAGCCGCTGGTGTTCGACCTTCAGACAGCGGTCTTGGACGAACTGCCGACCCGCCGCATCCGCTTTCGCTGCAGCCTCGTCGTCGGTAATTCCCTGTTGGAGCCAGACGACGCCCGCGTCGTCGCGGTCGAGTGCCTCCTCGACGATGCCCGCCACCTCGTCGCTCGGCCGGAACACGTCCACGATGTCGATGTCCGCCTCGACTTCGGACAGCGAATCGTACGCACGCTGGCCGAGGATTTCGTCCTCGAACGGGTTGACCGGGACTATCTCGTAGCCGTGTGACTGCATGTACTTCGGTATCCGGTGGGCCGCCTTGCTCGGCGTGGCCGAACAGCCGACGACGGCGATGGTCTGGGCGTCGAGTATCTCGGAGAGTGCCGCGTCGTCTTCGACTGGCATGCCTGTATCGACAGTGCGCGGCGAGAAAAGCGTGCCGCCGCTACATGTCGATGCCGGGGAGTTGGAGCGTGACGTTGCGGTCCTCGTCCGTCCGCACGATGCCGTCGAACAACTGCTTGAGCGTGTTCATCGCCTCCTCGTCGTGTGCCGTCGACTCGATGACGTGGATACCGACGGCGTCTGCCTTCTCGACGCGACTGGTGAACACGTGCATGAACCGGAAGACGGTCCGCAGGTCCGAGTAGAGCAACAGCGTCGAGATGGAGTCGAACATCACGCGGTTGTGTTCGATGTCGCGGTAGGCCGTGAACTCCTCGATGAACTCGGAGAACTTGATACCGATACCGGTCATATCGACCGGAGAAGACGCGTACTTGACGAGGTCCGTATCCGAAACCGACCGCCCTTGATGTTTGGTCACGCAGTCGACGATACCCACGTCGACGTTCTCGGGTGACCCGACGAGTGCCTCGAAGTCGTCGAGAACGCGCTCGGCGTTGTCCCGTGTCGTGACGACGATAGAACCTTCCTCCCGGTCGGAGCCCTGTTTGAGGACGTTCATCGCCAACTCGCGTTTACCGGAGAGTGGAGGCCCAGCGACGAGGATATTGGTCCCCTGGTCGACTGTCGCGTCACCGAAATCAGAACCCAGTTCGTACATGGACTGTGAAAGGTTTCGTCGGAGTGACCCCCGCCACAGGGTCGCTTCTCTACCGACTACTGACCCGAGCATATATATATACTTTTCTTCCGGCGACCGACGATTCGACGACGGAAACCACCCGCGGATTCATACGACCGTCGCGGCACGCCCCGCGACGAACGCCGCTGCCGCCAAGAACATTCCGTATTTCAGCTGCGACTGGCCGACCGACGGACACTCGAAACTCCGATAGCCCGCGGCGAGCATTACGAGGTCTGCGGGACCGACGACCGCCAGATACGCCACGCCGAACGTCCCCGTCAGGTACGGGACGGGACTGGCGAGTGCCGCCGCGAGTAGCAGTCCCGCGGCCAACTGGAGTGCCCGCCGCTCGCCGATTGCTATCGGGAGGGTGTTCAGCCCCTCCTCTCTGTCACCCGCCACGTCCTCGACGTCCTTGATAATCTCGCGGGCCAGCGTCGAGAGTGCCGCGAGCAAGAAGAGGACGACAGTCGGGCCGACCGACCCGACCGCCGCGCCACCGAACAGAAACGTACTCCCGCCGAGGTACGCCACCAGCGCGTTCCCGACGCCCGGCTTCCCTTTGAATAACTCCGTGTACGTGACCAACGCGGCGAGGTTCACGACGGCGATGGCAATGGCGAGGATCGGCAGAAGTGCCAGCGCGACGACGACGGCCACCAGAAAGAGGGCGACGCTGAACGCGAGTGCCCCGCGTGGCGAAATCGCGCCACGCGGAATCGGCCGGTCGGGGTCGTTGATGCGGTCGATGTCGCGGTCGAAGTAGTCGTTGATGGCGTTCCCGGCCCCGGTCGCCAAGACGGTCGCACCGACCGCCGCGGCCACCGGGACCGCCGAGAGCGACGCTACGGGCACGGCGACGAACGACCCGATGAACGTCAACATCCCGGCGACGACGGCGTTCACCGGCCGTGTCAGTTCGAGTGCCCCCCGCGCGGCCGCTCCGATGCCCATACCCCCACTCTCCCACGACCCGGAAATAAAGCACCCGATACGCCACTCGGCAGCTCGCCAACAGCCCCGCCACCGGTCACTCTGAACCGAGTCGTTTAACACCGAACGTCTGGTACCGCCTCATCCGGGCGCTTAGCTCAGTCTGGACAGAGTACTTGGCTTCGGACCAAGCTGCCGCGGGTTCAAATCCTGCAGCGCCCATACATTTGGAACGAAGTAATCGCCAGACGGCGTGGCGATTATCAGTCGAACGGGTCTGATTTTGCTTTGGTTCGATGGGCGATTGGGTGAGTGGATGTCACCGGGATTCGCGTACAGTCAAAATTATCGGAAATAAGAAATAAAAACACCGAGTGATGTTGTGCCCACCACTACATCGTTCCTGAACGTATCGCTGGATACGTCAATTCAACGATCGCCAAGCCGTAGCAGACGCGTCAATCACCTCTAATGCATCCAGACTCCCATCTGCATCCCCTTTCTCGAAATCTTCCTCTGTCTGTCCCATTTGGTTGGTCACGTGGGCGAAGCAAACGAGTGGTTGCTCTCGAACGTCGGCGAACGTGTAGAGTGCTGCTGCCTCCATTTCGACAGCAAGAATCTCGTCTAATCGGGCACGGTCGATTGCAGTCTCCGTTTCCCGAAACGGGGCGTCCGTTGTCCACGTTGCTCCCGTGTATACAGGTCGAGACACGGTTTTGCACTCCTCCTCGACCGGAGCACGAAGCTCTTCATCGAGAGTTGCATAGCGACTCGTCGAGTGGTAATGGTGACTCGTTCCTTCGTCGCGGAGCGCGCGATCGATGAGAACGAAGTAGGGCGGATCGTCCTTGGGTACGATCTGTCCTGAGGAGGTGACGCTTATGAGAAACTGGCAGCCTGCGGCGAACAATTGCTCTGCAAGCAGCACAGCGAACGGTGCCCCGACAGCACACCCGACAATTCCGAACTCCTCGCCGTTTCGTTCGAACCGATAGAGGTCAGTGTGATAACCGGGCCACGCTTCATCTTCGTGTGCTTCGCCGGTGGCCGACAACTGGCGCACAATATCTCCATCTGGATCGAGGATACAGATATCCGGAACTGAGTGTTCTGGGAGGTCTTTCTGCCGTCGAGCGTTCTCCAGCAGTGCTTCCGGCGAGAATACAGATGATTCGTCGAATTCTTTCGCCTCGAAAAGCGGGGACGTGTCCGGATCGGACGAATCGGTCATGTAGTTCGTGTTCACGGAACCAGGGCAAGGATATTGCGGTCACTCAGGCAGAGTCCCGACTACCGCTGAGATCGCAGCTTTCGATGGGTCTGTGCTCTCGAAGACTTGCTCGTCGGAGATACCCAAGAAGAACTCCTGCTCGCCCTCGACGCACTCAAGTATCGTGTCCGCCAACGCCTCAGAGTCCCGGTGAACCATCCGCTGGAAGTAGGAACCTTCTCGCTGGAGATTCGATTGAACGTACTCGGAACGTGTGTTCAACACGAGTGCAACGAGAGTCCCTCCAGGAGCGAGTACGCGAGTGGCTTCCGCAAGGACTGTCTCGATTTCGGGAATGAATTCGAGCGTCGAGACGGAGACGACAGCATCGACGGACGCTGATGCGACAGGGAGCGCGGTCGCATCGCCGAGCACGAACGGTGCAGAAACTCGATCCTGTGCTGCCTGGATCATCGCCTCCGAGCGATCCACCCCGATCATTTCGTGGCCGGGAAAACGCTCTTCGAGCGAGCCGATGCCGCATCCAACGTCTAAAATTCGGTCGTCCGCACTGACGTGCTGTTTCACGTATGCAGCCTCGCGATCCATGATCGTCATCCCGAACTCGCTTTCATAGAATCGAATGAAACTCTCTCCGTCGCTCATATCGTGTTCGTACCTTTGTCCCAGTTTGTGATTTGCTCGTCCACTTTCCTACTTGACATCGGCGGCTGTCTATTCGGCCGCTCGCTTGGCCTGTCGTGTCTTCTCTACTTCTAATGGGTCAGACGTGGCGGTAGCGGTGACCAGTCGCAGAAACTGGCCCGCGTTCGTGAGGAGTTTGTTCTCGGCCTTTCGGAGGTGCTCTTCGTACGTTGAACGAGCGACGGCTGTTTGTTCGGTAAGGTCTCGGAGGGAAGTCTTCCGCGGTTGTTCGTAGTAGCCGCGTTCCAGTGCTAACTGGAGTGCCGCTAGCTGTCGGTCAGTGAGATTCTCGAACAGCTGACTCGCCGGTGCCAGCATACTGTGGGGAATCTGCGTCTCCGAAATCGACGTCTTCGAGAGCAGTTCGATTTCCCTGTCGGATCGCAGGTCACCGAGTAACTCCCGGATGTCGTCACCGTCGAATGCAACTACCGTGTAGTGCTCCCAGCCTTGGCGGTAGATCGTTGGTGACTGATACAGACAGTTGTGCTCCTCGAATCGGTCGATGATGGACTCTTCCAGTGAGCAGAGACACGACTGCGTGACGACGTGATACCCGTCTTCCCCCTTCGATTCGTGAAGGATGGTTCCAAGCCGACTGATCTCGTCGAGTAGCTCATCAGTCGGTGTCGTCTCGGAGGTGATTTCGAGCACTTGGCAGTCGCTCAGCGGCCACTCACGTATCGTCAAGTCCGGGTGGCGCTCCGAGATTTCTCGGTACGGACACTCGTGTTCGACCCGTATCGAGGCTTCGTACAGACTCATACGGCCAACTTTGGGCTGGTCAAAATTAACGATGCCGGTCATGTCCGGCAGTTCGTATATACAAATATATCCTCTATTCAGGGATACCGATGCAGGAGATCACGCCGGAAGAACTCAGCGCACAGTTGCGGAATGGTGATGGCGGGCCGCTCGTCCTCGATATTCGCCACGAAGCGGATTTCGAGGACTGGCATATCCCAGACAGCATCAACGTCGATGTCTACGACGAATTAACTGACGACCCTGAACAGGCCAAGGACGCCCTCTCAGACTTGCCCCGTGACGACCGAGTCGTCACGGTCTGTGCCGCAGGTGTCGTCTCTGAGACCGCGACAGAAGTTCTCCAGGAGTTGGACTACGATGCGGTGACGCTCACCGATGGGATGAACGGCTGGAGCCGTGTCCACCGGTACGCGGAGGTACCCGCCGATATCGATGGCACGCTCATTCAGGTCGCACGCCCGGGGAAGGGCTGCCTCTCGCACGTTCTCGTTTCAGGCGGTGAAGCAGTCGTCTTCGACCCGTCACACTATCTCGACGAATACGAGGCCATTGTCGAGGAGTACGACGCCGACTTGGTCGGGGTCTTCGACACGCACGCCCACGCCGACCACGTCTCGGGTGCGGCGGAGCTCGCCGACCATCACGGCGTCCCCTACTACCTCCATCCGAAGGATGCTCTCGCAATCGACGCGACGCCAGCCGAGGACGGACAAACTGTAACAGTCGGCAGTCTCGACATCGAGGTCATTCACACGCCGGGACACAGCGAGGGGAGCGTCTCGTTCGACATCGACGGTGCCGCCCTGATCACGGGCGATACACTCTTTCACGAGAGCGTGGGACGCGTCGAACTCGGTGTCGAAGCGGGAATCGAGGACTCCGACGTCGAACAGAACGCGGCGACGCTCTACGAGAGTCTTCAGCGATTGCTGGCCCGACCGGACGACGCGCTGGTCCTGCCAGCACACGACCCTGGCTCGCCCGAACCACCGGTGTCGGCGACCCTTGCGGAGGTCAAGGACTGGAACGACGACCTTGGCCGCGACCGAGAGGAGTTCGTCCGCGAACTCGCAGCTGACATCCCGGATCACCCGCCGAACTTCGAGCGCGTCAAGCGGACGAACGTCGGACAGGAATCGGTCCCGAGCGACGAACTGGCCGAACTGGAACTGGGCCCCAACAACTGCGCTGCTGAATGAACCTATGAGTCCGGGAACTGAAATCAGACAGGGAATCCGCGAGCATCTCGGACAGTTCTCACTCCACGTCCTGCTGGTGTTCGCCACCGGCCTA
Source organism: Halorientalis litorea (assembly GCF_023028225.1). NCBI lineage: Archaea > Methanobacteriati > Methanobacteriota > Halobacteria > Halobacteriales > Haloarculaceae > Halorientalis > Halorientalis litorea. Next base: position 553,619 of record NZ_CP095482.1, on the reverse strand, counting down.
ACCATCGGGTCCGAACGGACCGTCGTCCCCATTCTGGGCGAAGAGGTACTCGGCGTCGAATCGTTCCTGGTTATCGGTTCGTTCGTCGTCTCGTTCGGAATCGTGAAATCGGTCCTCAATCTCTACGCTGGCAAATGGGGTGAGGATTACGGCCGGAAGCCAGTCCTCGTCGCCGGGTGGGCGACGGCACTCCCCTTGCCGATTATCCTCATCTTCGCTCCGAGTTGGGGCTGGATCACCGTCGGGAACATCCTGCTCGGTATCAACCAGGCGCTGACGTGGAGTATGGCGATCAACGCGAAGATTGACCTCGCAGGGCCCGACCAGCGTGGCCTTGCGGTCGGAATCGATGAGTCGTTCGGCTACACTGGCGTTGCCGTCGGGGCATGGCTCACTGGCGTTATTGCTGGGCAGTGGAGCCTCCGGCCGGAGCCGTTCTACTTCCTGGCCGTCGTCGTCGTGCTGGCGTTCCTCATCTCCATCTTCCTGATCAAGGAAACCGTCCAATACGCCCAAGCCGAAGGTGACGACGACCACCACGACGCGAACCTGCCGTTCAACGAGGTGGTGAAGCGAGCGACCTACGGTGACGAGACGCTGTTCGCTGCGGCTCAGGCCGGTCATATCGAGAACTTCGTCGACACGCTGTTCTGGATCGCCGTCCCGCTGTATCTGGTAAGCCAGGGGCTTGGTATTGCGGCTGTCGGTGTCGTCGTCGGTGTCCACAGCGCGATGTACTTCCTCCAGATTGCGACCGGTGGACTTGCTGACCGTATCGGTCGCCGGCCGCCCGTCATCTGGGGGATGTTCCTCGCAGGTGCTGGCGTCCTCGGAATGGTACTCGTCGAGGGGTACCTCGCGTGGACAGTCTTGGCCGCGATGTCCGGTCTCGGCATGGCGTTGCTGTATCCGAACCTGATGACTGTACCGAGCGACGCTGCTCACCCGACGTGGCGGTCGGCAGGGATGGGAGTCTACCGGATGTGGCGCGATTCCGGCTACGCCGTCGGCGCGATCCTGATCGGACTCTCGATGGAGTTCGTGAACGCCGAAGCCGCATTCTACATGACTGCGATCCTGATGTTCATTTCCGGGGCAGTCGTATATCTCTGGATGGAAGAGACTCACCCAGACTTCGGGACACACGAGCCTCCCGCACCTGCCACAGAGCAGCCGACCCAGACAGTTCCGCAGGACTAACCCACTAAGAGATACTTTTTCTCCGGCTGTATCGTACGTCTTCTTTCTCTCAGCCCAGCCAGAATCGAGCTAATCTATGTTGTCGGTGGCGTGTTTGTTGGGGTACTTGCGGTTCGGTATCGGTGGAATCGGACAACGATTCCCGACCAGGGGCATGGGGTTAGCACTGACTGGGTGGTTGCTGTGCTGTTTGCGGTGCGTAGTTATTTGTTTGAGCAAGCGAGGCAGACGGGGCCGGTGCTTCCGTCAGACGTTGAGCAGCTTGCTGCTGGGGGCTTAGTCACTCCCGTCGCTGCTTGCGATGGGGTTTGTTGTGCTTGCGATTACGGCTATTTGAGAGGGAAGGCATCGAGCGAGTCACTGAGCAGTCACAGCGGGCCGCGTCTCCGGTGACGCCGAACCTTCTCGAAGCACGTCGTACGATTCGACGCTCCAGTTCGAATCGAAGCTTTCCGGGCACCATCCCCCTTCGTGCCGAAAGATACCGCACGCACCGACGATAGCATATAAAGCGCAATCGCATTGAAAGAGGGGGGGTGTACTACTAACCAGCGGCCCACAGAGATATATGTAAGAAAATACAGGCAGCCGTCAACTCGTCACGATTGCCTTGCTCGTTCTCGGTGCCGTCGTCGTCCTCCCGATACTGTTCCTGGGCACCGGGATGATGGGGAGTGGTCCGATGATGGGCGGGATGTGGGGGAGCGGAATGTGGGGCGACGGAACGATATCGGGGTGGCTGTTCGTCGGAGCCATCGTGATGTGACTCCTGTTCCTCGCCGCACTCGTCGGCGGCGGCTACCTCGTCTATCGGACGGTAGCGGGCGGCCAGCGCGACGCCGACACCGCGCTCGAAGAACTCCGCCGTGCCTACGCCCGGGGCGAGGTGACCGACGAAGAGTACGAAAACCGACGGGAGACTCTCGAACGAGACGCCTGAGACCGGGCCACCGATTCAGGACCCTCGCCGAGAGTGACTGACTCCGCGGCGGGGCACCCGAGAGGCGGCGTCAGCCCGGCGTCGACGCGTGTCCGTGGTCGACGTCGAACAGCGAGAGGACGTCCTCGACGCTCATCTCGGTGCCGCCGTCGCCGCTCGTGTCGTCGACGGCGGCCATCACCGCTCGCTCGAGTTCTTCGAGACGGCCGGTGACCTTTTCGAGGTTGAGGATGCGTGGCGCGAGCGTGAGGTACGTCGTCCCGTCCTGTTCGTAGCAGTCGTTCGCGTCCATCTCCGGCAGACGCCCGTCGCTCTCGGCGTCGTCGGTCACGTCCATGTTCCCGAGTCCGGCCACCGTGACCGGCGTTTCGATGTCGAGCGGCCCGTCCGCGATGGCCTGCGGGAGAACGAGCGTGGCGTCCCGGAGTTCGGTCTCACCCTGACTGCGGAACGTGTAACACAGCGAGTCCTCGACGGCGAGGCGACGCTCCGCAGTCGCGATACCCAAGACGATGCAGTCTTCGAGGATGACGTTCGCCCCGACGACGTTCCCGCGAACGATACAGTCGACGAGTCGGACCCGCTGTCCGGTGACCGTCCCGTCGATGTGGCTGTCGGACGCAACTACCTTGTCGGGTGTGCCGACTTCGCCGCCGACGCGGGTTCCGTCGAGTTCGATGCCGTCGTCGGCCATGACCGACCCCTCGACGGTGACTCCGGCCTCGGTTTCGACAGTTCCACCGTACACGCTCCCCTCGATGGTTGCTCCGTCGCGCAACCGGACGGGACGACCGATTTCCGCCTGCTCGGCCGGAGCGATGCGCCCGTCGAACGTCTCGTCGCTCTCGACGACGGCACGGTTTTGCTCGATGTGCGCCATTACTCGTCGACCTCCTGTTGGACCTCGACCCTGCCACTGTCCGGCATGGCGTCCGTCGCGGCGTCGGCGTACGAGAGGCCGAGCGGCGACGACTCGCCGTACCGACCGAGCGCCTCACTGACGGTTCCTTCCGACAGCGTGTCGGTCGTCGCCGGGTCCGATACCGGGGTGACGTTACCCATGAGTGACTCGACGCCAGCGTCGGCGTCGAGCGAGGCGGCACACCAGTCGGTCCCGTCGTTCGACACCTGTGACGGGACGACGACCTGCTGGTTCACGACACCGTCCTGCTCGTACTCGACGACGTAGTACGGCACCTGTAACTGGTCGTACTCGTCGGTCGGCAACGGCGTTTCGGCCGAGTCGAACCGGTGGTCCTCGATGGTGTCGAGGAGTTGCTCCTGTCGGTCGACGAAGTCGTACATCGTCTGGACGGCTTCGCTCGTGGTATCTCGGACCGCCTGTGACCGCTCTTCCCCCACGTCCGCGTTGTGTGCTTGGAGTGCCTGCCACGCGGTGGTCACTTGCGACGTGAACGGGTCCTCGATACCGTTCTCGAACTGGTCTTCCTCTATCTCGAAGATGTGTGACCCGAGGTCCCGGATTCGCTCCTGTGCCTTCTCGTCCAGCTCGGCCTGTTTCCGCTCGTACCGCTCGCCGATGCTCTCGAGTCGACCTTCGAGCTCACTCCGCTCGGTCTTGATTTGCTCGAACTCGGCGTCTATCTGTGGCTTGACCGACTTCACCTCCATGACGTACTCCATCAGCTTGAGTTCCGCCTGTGCCTGGATGTTCTCCTGAATGGCGTCACGAATCGTCTGAGCGGACTCGGTGATGGCCTCCTTGATTTTCTTGGCCTCTCCGGTGAGTTTCTGAACGTCCTGCCGGAGGTTCGCGATGGTCTCGTTTATCGCCCGGAGCGGCTTCAGTAGGTCGTCGTTCGCCATCAGGAATCACCCCCGTGGTCGCGCGCCGTGGCTCCGAGCACCCGGTCTTTCCGCTGTCGCATCTTGTCGATGTGTCCCGAGAACGACGTGCGTCCCCGGGTTTCGAGCATCCAGTCCTCGCGGTGGTGTTTGCGTTCCATCGCCATCTCTTCCTTTTGATGTTCGAGCTGCGCACGGGCGCGTTCGTCCGCCAGTTGTTGCTCGGCGACGAACTTCTCCACTTCCCGCCGCCGCTCCTCTTCGCGCATCATCTCGGCTTTCTCTTTGGCCGCCTGCTCTGCCGCCTCGATTCGCTTCTGTTCCTCGTTGCGCGTCTCTTCGAGTATCTGGTCCGTCTCGGCGTCGATTTCCGCGAAGGACGACTCGACTTCCTCCTCGAAGGCCTGCTTTCGCTGGTCGTGGAGCCGCTCGTATTTGACCATCAGGTCGCCGATTTCGGAGACTTTCCCCTCGGCGGCCTTCGCCTCGGTCTTGAGGTCACGAATCCGGGACCGGAGTTCTCGAATGCGGTCGGTCGTCGACCGAATCTCCTCACGGCGTTGCTCGAACTCTCGTTCCTGCAGGTCCGCCTTCTGGTCCTCGATGTTCTCGTAAATCTCGCGCCGTTGGTCGTCTTTCTCTCGCCACAACTGGTCCCAGACGGGGTTGACGATATCGTCCTTGATGCGGTGGCGCGGGATGACGGCTGCCGTGTCGTGGGTCGTCCGGCACGTCTCACAGTACCAGTCGCCATCCTGTGGGTCGGACAGTTCGACGACCGAGTCGATGTCGTCCGTCTGGCAGTCGGGACAGTAGAAGTTGTAGCTCACGAGGCCGAACGCGTCCGCCGCCGTCCCGATGTGGTCGTTCAGCAGGTCGACCGCAGTCTCCTGCATCCCCGAGAGGTCCTCGACCAACTGCCGGCTAGTGTCCGACAGCGACTCCAGTTCGCTCTCGGCACCCTCGGCGGCCGCCATCTGCTCTAACTCGTCCAGTTCTCGGACGTCGCTCCGTGCCTCGTCGACCGACACGTCCACGTCCGCCGAGACGCTGTCGTCCTCGGCCAGTCCCGCCAACGACTCGACGGCCTCGCGTTCGGCCCCCTCAGCCGGGACGACTGGTGCCTGCACGGTGTACTGCTCTGCCGTCTCGATTTCGGCCTTGACCTCGTCGAGCGTCCCCGTAACTGTCTCCTCGACGTTTCCGTCTCGGGGCATCACGACGGGGAACTCTTCGATGTCGGTGAGCCGTTCGTTCGCGCTGGCAATCGCCTCCGGGTCGGTCAACTGTTCGAGTTCGAACCGCGTCGTCCCGACCGACTTCGTGGCGTCGTAGAGTATCGCCCCGTCCTGTACGGGGAGGCAGTGCGCCGTCCAGTATCCCTTCTGCACCGACCGAACCGTCACGTCGGGCGACTGGCTGTTGAGGTACGCGTAGCCACCGCCGCCGACGGCGAGACCGACCGCGACGAGGCCGCCGCCGACCGCCGCGCCGGCATCGGCGGCCAGTGCACCGACGCCGAGGACGACGGCGACGAGTCCGATTGCGAGCACGTACCGCAACCGCGTCTGCTGTTCGTCGAGGAACTCCGACAGCGGTTCCCGCAGAACCTCGTTGATTGCGAGTGCCCGCGCCGTGTCCTCGTCGGCCGGTCCGTCGCTCTCGTACACGACATCACGCACGCGCATCGCCGTCACCTCCGAGTTCCGTGGTGTCGTGTCGCTGGCTCGAAACTGTGCGTCCGGTTCGTGGAACTGTCGTCGGGTTCGTGTCGGTCATTCTATCTCCCTGAGTGCTTGACTCGCTGCGCGACTTACGTCCGGGTCCGTGTCGAGGCGCAGGTCTTTCAGCGTCGGCTTCGCCCGCTCCGCACCGAGGTCACCGAGTGCCCGACAGGCGGCGGCCCGGACGGCGGCGTCGTCGTCGTCGAGCCGCTCGGTGAGCGCGTCGATGGCGGCCTGACTCGGGACTGCGTCCTCCCGAGTCGCGGCCGCGAGGTCCGCGACGGCCGATTCCCGTGTCTCGGGGTCTGGCGCGGTCAGTTCGTCGTGATAGCCTTCGAGGGTATCACTCCCGGCGTCCGCCGCCGGTGTCGTATCGCCGTCCTCGTCTGCGCCGTCCGGTTCGGCTGTGGCGGTCGCACCGTCGGCGGCCGTCTCCGCTGTTTCAGCGTCGTCCGCCGCCTCCGCTGGCGCGGCGGAACCGTCGTCCGTTTCGGCGCCTGCGTCCGCCGCCCTCTCCTCGTCCGTGGCTGTCGCGGGTGCTGTGGAATCGCTGGGCACGCCCGTCGGCGACGTGTCCCGGTCACTGGCCGCCGGGGTGGTTTCCGTCCCCGTGTCCGCGCTGGCAGTGTTCGAGTCCGACGCCGGCACCGTCTCACCGCCCGCGTCCGCCGGTGCAGTGCCCTGTGTGTTCGGCTGGTGTGGCGTCTCCGTTCGACTCTCGCCGGCCGGGTCACCGTCGCCGAGTGTCGAGAGTGCCGGACGGCCGGTGTAGCCGAGGTAGCCGAGCGCGCCGTAGACGGCCGTCCCGACGAGGCCGCCGGGGAGTTCAAACAGCGACCCGACGGCGACGAGTACGCACATCCCCATCCCGACGTACCACAGTCCGGACGGGTACGACCGGAGTTTGAGGCCGACCACGATGGGGACTAGCGCGAAGAGGAGCGAGACGCCGACGACGCTCCCGACGAGTCCGGCTGGTAGCTGCGTCAGTTGCGCCTGTAACAGCCCGTAGATGCTGACGAGTCCCAGTAGCAACTGGAGCGCGCCGACGGCGAGCATCCCCTTGCGGAACCGCTCGATGTTCGTCTTCGCCTGTGCGGCCCCGACATCGAGCGGGCCGTCAGCGGCCGTCGTCTCGGTGTCCGTGGAAGTGACAGCCCCACTAGCGGTTCCCGTGTCAGGGTCGCTCGACGGGAACGCCTCGTCGTCGGACTGCTGTGCCCCGAGCAGTTTCAACACCAACTTCACCGGCAACGACACTACTTTCACCAACAGTCCGACGAAGAACCGGACGATTTTCAACAGAAAGAATATCATCTATCTCGTTTACTGACACGTTCTGCCGCGACTCGCCGCTCGCCGCAGCAGCATCCATCCGCCGAAATTGGTGTCCCGTGTTCCCGCCCGGTACCGCGACAGTACCGACGGTTGCCCTTGTGTGCCTGCCTCCGTAACATTCGTGTGATATGTGACTTCTTCCGGACATAATCTCTTTGGTCTACGAGGTAATTTGCGGCCGAAATACGCACTTACAGAATGTATTCGGCGGTAAAACTGTACAAAATTGGTTTCTACCCTCGAAAGAAAACACGTGCCGGTAGCCGAGACGACGGCTACCGACGCCGACGAAGTGAGTTCGACGACTCGGTGGGCGCGGTTACGCTTCGTCGACCAGCACGGCGTTGATTTGGCCGTCCTGTCCCGGACGGGAAGTCACGCGGGCGCGACCCTCGCTCGTCTCGATGACGGCACCCTGCGTGATGATGTTCCGGCGGGCGTAGTTGGGGTTGGAACCGTTCTCGGCGACGTTCTCGATGTCGGCGGCGACCACTTCGCCGTCGACGGCGACGCTCGCGGTGTCCGTCTCGATGGCACGGACTTTCTCGGTGTTGCCGCGCTTGTCGACGCGCTTGAGTTTGTGTTCGCCGACCCGTGTCTCGGTCGGTTCGCCGCCGAGTTCGTGCTTTTTCTTCTTGTGGTTCGGGCGGAGCCGGCCGCCGGTACGCTTGCGCGTGGAGCGTCCTTGGTCTCTCATACTGTGTGAATTCACGACGGACCACTTGAAGCGTTCGACTCTACGTCGCGTGTCGGCGGTCGGAAACGAGGGGCACGCCGTCGACCGGTCCCCACCACGGGCACAGGCGAGGCCCGCGCCGCCACCGGCAGGTTTACCCTTCGCCCGGTTTCGAAAGAAAACGATGAGTTTGCGGACGGCCGTGGCGGTTCCGTTCCGACAGGCGGGACAGGCGAGCATGCCCGAAAGCGAGTTCGTCGTCGCCCTCTCGTTGGACCGCGACTGGTTCACGCCCGACCAGGCGAAGCGACTGCTCGACGTGGCCGCCAGCGAGGGGGTCGTGACGCGCACGGACGGTCAGGTGACGGTCGAATTCTCCGCCGACGACGTCGAAGTACCGGAGGGGTTCGTGCCCGAGGAGTCCATCCTCCAAGAGCGGTCGACGTTCGAGCGACTCCTCTCGGCCATCGAGGACGCCGGCGTCGAGAAGCAGTCGGCCGTCGCTGAAATCAACGCACTACAGGCTGACCTCGGCGTCACCGTCGAGGCTGCCGCCGTCGTGTACGCCCGTCGCCGCGGCGTCGACGTGGCCGCCGACGCAGAACGCGCCATCGGTGACCTGTGATGGTCGAGGACCGCATCACCGACGGCCGCCGTATCGGGCAACTGCTCGCCTCCGAGGTGACGGGCCGCGAGTCGGGTGTCCTCGGCGACATGGCAGTCGTCGACGCCGACCCGGACGCCGACCCCACCGACGACGGAACGTTCGCCTACCGGGTCGCACTCGCCGGCGACCCCATCGCCGAAACGTACGTCCACCCCGACCGGCTCCGAATCGAGCTCCTGACCGGTGTCGAACGGGGCGCGGCCGCCGCCGAGCGTGCCGACCTGCGGGTCAGACCGAAGGCAGTCGAGCCACCGCGGACGCTCGTGTTCGTCGAGAGCGGTGCCGAAGTCAAGTCGGCGGTGGATGTCGTGGCTGTCGCGAACGAACGAGAGAGCGACTGAGACGGCTGCCCCGCCTCAGACAGACGCGAGAACGTCGGGCAGTCGCTCGGCTATCTCCGCACGCTCGACGGTCGCCGCCGCGGCCGGATGGGGGGACGGGCCGTCGGGGTAGGTTACCTGCACGGGTCGGAGGCCGGCCGCCGCCGCGCCCGCGATGTCGACTTCCGGGCGGTCACCGACGTAGGCCGCCCGCGCCGGGTCGACGTTCAGGTCGGCACAGACGCGCTCGAACGCGCCAGAATCGGGTTTTCCGGCCGGCAGTTCGCCGGTGATGACGACGGTATCGAACAGGGTCGTCCAGCCGAGGCGGTCGAGTTTGTCACGCTGTGCGGCCAGCGGTCCGTCGGTGAGCAGGCCGACCCGGTAGGAGTCTCGGAGGCGTCGGACCAACTCGGCCGCACCGGGAACGGGCCGAAGTGCCTCGCCGACTGCCTCGCGGTAGGCCGCGGCGACGGCCGCCGCCGCCTCGTCGGCGACGAGTCGCTCGAAGATGGGGGCACGGGTCTCCGTCGCCTCTACGGCCCCGTGCGTGTCGAGATAGACGGCGCGGTCCACGTCGGCCGTCCCGACGCGTGCCGTCGCATCGTCGAGGAGTCGCTGTCTGTGGCGGTCCGTGACGGCCAACGTGTCGTCGAGGTCGAACACCACTGCGGCCAACGCCGACTCCATTATTCCCGGCGTAGCGGCCGGCGGGATTTGAGTCTTCCCCGTTGTGTCAAACCGGTGTTTGAGTCACCGGCGAGGTTACGTTCACCAGCGTCGTCTCTCCACCTGCCATGCGATACCGCAACGTCTTGGTGGCCGCTGTCGTCGTCGCCCTCCTGGCGGCGGGGACGGCGGGCGCGGTGCTGACGACTGGTTCGAGCGGACAAACAGCCCAACACGCGGGCGACCGGACGGTCACCGTCTCCGGGGACGGGAGTGCCAGCGCGGCCCCGGACCGCGCCGTCGTCGTCGCCGCCGTCGTCGTCGAGGGTGACGACCCGGCGGCCATCCGCGACGACCTCGCCACCGGTGCCGAACGTCTCCGCTCGGCCCTCGAAGAGGCGGGCGTTCCCGACAGTCAGGTGACGACCGGCGAGTACAACATCCGCGAGAACCGCCCGCGCCGTCCGGACGCTGAACCCGACGCGCAGTACCGCGGCGTCCACGCCTTCGAGGTGGAACTCGCCGACACCGACGACACGGGGGCCGTCGTGGACGCGGCCGCCGGCGCGGGCGCGGAGATACAGACCGTCCGGTTTACCCTCTCGGCGGAGAGCCGTGACGAACTGCGCGACGAGGCACTGACGAGCGCGATGGCGGACGCCGAACGGCAGGCCGACACCATCGCCGACGCGAGTGACCTCCGCGTCACCGGCGTCGCCAGCGTGGACGCCACGAGCAGTCGCGTCCGGCCGTTCGCCCTCGACGTTGCGGCGGCCGAGAGTGCCGACGGCGGGACGGCCATCGAGTCCGGCGACGTGTCCGTCTCGGCCAGCGTCACCGTCGTCTACAACGCCACCGGCTGAATGGGAATCTTGTAGTGGGTGCCGGCGCATCGGCCGGTAATGACGTTCTTCGACGACCTCGCCGACCGCATCGCGGCGGTCGACAGCGTGGTCTCCGTGGGACTGGACCCCGACGTGGACCGTCTCCCCGAGCACTTGCTCGACCACGACCTGCCCCGGTGGGCGTTCAACCGCCGCATCGTCGACGCGACGCACGAACACGCCGCCTGTTACAAGCCCAACGCGGCCTTCTACGAGGACGCCGACGGCTGGCGGGCACTGGCAGAGACGATCGCCTACGCCCACGGCAAGGACGTGCCAGTCCTGTTGGACGCAAAGCGGGGCGACATCGGCAACACCGCACGCCAGTACGCCGACCTGCTCGACACCGCCGACGCCATCACGGTCAACCCGTTCATGGGCCGTGACTCGCTGGAACCGTTCCTCGACCGCACCGACGCGGGCGTGTTCGTCCTCTGTCGCACCTCCAACCCCGGCGGCGCGGACCTCCAGAACCTCGAACTCGCCTCGGGCGAACCCGTCTACGAACGCGTCGCGGCCCTCGCGGACACGTGGAACCGCAACGGCAACGTCGGCCTCGTCGTCGGCGCGACCAACCCCGAGGAACTCGCCGAGATTCGCGACATCGTGCCCGACATCCCCTTCCTCGTGCCGGGCGTCGGCGCGCAGGGCGGCGACGCCGAGGCCGCCGTCGAGTACGGACTCGCCGACGGGGTCGGCCTCGTCAACTCCTCGCGGGGCATCATCTTCGCCGGGGAAGGCGAGGCACGGAGTGCCTCGGGACAGGCGAGCGGGGAGCGGAGTGACCCGCGAGGCATGGGTGAAAACTTCCACAAGGCGTCGGGCGAGGCAGCCAAGCGGCTGAAGAAGCGACTGAACCAGTACCGGTAGCGACGCTCTCAGAACCGGTACGTGTCCACGCCGTCGGGTGGGTCCTCCCCCGTGGTGCGGTCACGGCTGCCGTCGACTTCGGACAGACACTCCACGCAGAGGCCCGTCTCCTCGTCGAAGTGTTTCGAGCAGACGAGTTTCCCACACCGCCGGCAGGTGTGCCTCACTTCCCCGGTAACACAGATTTCACAGCTGCCGGAGACACTCATGTGGGGAGCTAGCACGGCCAGCGGTTTGAACCTACCCCACGAGCGGGAGGCTTACAGTCGTCGCACCCGTATCCAAGGGTGTGCATCACGAGCGGCTCATTTCGGGGATTGCAGTTGCCCTCGCGGTCTCGGCAGGCGTCCTCGCCGTTCTCGCTGTCGTCTACAACCTCGCCATCCTCGCCATCGCGCTGGCACTCGGTGCCGCCGCGTACTTCATGTGGTATCAGGCGAGCGGCCGCCTCGCGGCCCGCGTCTACCGGTCCGTCGAACAGCAGGCGGCCGACGGGCGGAGCGCGCGCACTCGCACGAGACGCACCGGCGGGACAGGGGGTGCGACGCGCGAAACCGGCGGCTTCGGGGCCGGACCCCGGGAGGACTGGACGCCCCCGGGCGGTCAGGGCCGTGGGCGACGAAGCACGCGGACCAACGGCGGGCGACAGGGGCGACAGCGGCAACGACGCACCGCGCCCTCGACGACCGAGGGGCCGAGCGAACGGGAGGCGTACCGACTGCTCGGCGTCGAACCCGGCGCGGACGAGGAGCGCGTCAAGCGCGCCTACCGCGAGAAAGTCAAGGAGGTTCACCCCGACACGGAGGACGGCGACGAGGAAGAATTCAAGCGGGTCAATCGAGCGTACGAACGGCTGACCTAGCCGTCGAGGTACCGGAGGACGCCGACCACGTCCCGGCGGACGGTCGGACTGTCCCACTCGGGGCGGAGAACGTCGAGCATCGCGTTCAGGTCGTCACCGACACGCTCGCGGGCGTCCCGGACCGCATCGACCCACGCTGGAAGCATCTCGGCGTAGGCGTCCAGTTCGGCGACCGCTTCACCGCGTTTCCCGGGTCCGAAGTGACTGTACAGCGTCCGCTCCGGGCCAAGTTCGCGTAGTCGCTCGACGGTTGCGAGGTTCGCTTCGAGGTCGAAACTCGGGGGCGGCGTCGTCGGAACGACGCCCTCCCCTTCGGGGTCGAACGCGCCCACGGCGTCGGCACCGAACAGCATGCCGCTGTCGGGGTCGAACCCGACGAAGTGGTGGGGCGCGTGGCCGGGGGCGTCGTACACGTCCAGCACCCGGTTGCCGAAATCCAACCGGTCGCCGTCCGAGAGCGCGCGACACCGCGCTTCGGGCACGCGGTCCGGGTCGCCGTAGGGGGCATCCATCCCGATGGCCGCCTCGACGCTCTCCACGAGGCGGTCTAGTCGCTCTGGGTCCGTGAGGTAGGGATAGCCGCGCTCGTGGACGAGTACTTCGGCGTTCTCACAGGCCGCGAGCAGTCGGCCCGCGCCGGCGGCGTGGTCGAGGTGGACGTGACTGACGACGATAGACCCGACATCGCCGGGGTCGATGTCGAGGACCGCCAACGCGTCGAGGATGCGTTCGGCCCCGGAGACGGTGCCGGCGTCGAGAATCGCGGGTCGGTCGGCGTCGAGGACGTACGTGGCCAGTGCGTTCTCCATCCCGAAGAGGCGGTTGTCGACGAGATACGTGTCCGGGCAGTCCGTGACCGGCACGGGGTGGGCGTCGTCCATGTCCGACCCTCGGACCGCGGTCACTTATGCTGTGGGCGATTCAGTGACCGATATGAGACTCACGACCGACCGCACGAGAACTGTCCCGGCGGTGGACCCGTGACGCCGCCGCTGGCCGTCGACATCGACGGGACGCTCACCGGCCCGAACCGAGGCCTCGACCCGCAGGTGATACCAGCCCTGCGGGAGTGGGACGCGCCGCTGGTGTTCGCCACGGGGAAGTCCTTCGCCTACCCCGTCGCGCTCTGTGAGTTCCTCGCACTCTCTCCGGCGGTCATCGCGGAGAACGGCGGCGTCGTCTACGTGGAGGCGACCGACGAGATAACCTACGCCGGCGACCCCGAGGCCGTCGCCACGGTGGCCGAGGCGTACCGGGACGTGGGACACGACCTCGGATGGGGGGCGGTGGACTTCGTGAACCGCTGGCGCGAGACGGAACTGGCGGTCAGCCGCGAGTCACCGCTCGCCCCCTTGGAGACCATCGCCGCCGACCACGGCCTCGAAGTCGTCGACACGGGGTTCGCCTACCACGTCAAACCGCCCGACGTGAGCAAGGGGCAGGGCCTCGAACTCGTCGCCGACGAACTCGACCTCGACCCGGCCGCGTTCGTCGCCATCGGGGATTCCGAAAACGACGTGTCCACGTTCGAGGTGGCCGGCCGGGCCATCGCCGTGGCGAACGCCGACGACGCCGCACGCGCCGCGGCCGACGAGGTGACTGACGGGAGCTACGGCGACGGGTTCCTCGAAGCCGTCGAGGGACTCCAGGACGTCTAAAGGACGACCAGCAAGTCGGTCGCGTACATCAGGGCGAACCCACTGAGCGCGGCGAGGAGGTTCGTCGCCGTGCCGAGACGCCCCTGCCGGCGTATCATCCCGGCTATCTCGACGGTGACCTGCAGGATTGCACCCACGCCCACTGCGAGGAAGAGTGCCCCGAGCGTCGGCGAGAAGGCGAACCCGCCCACCCACCCCCCGAGAACGACGGGTCCGCCGGCCAGCAGACCCATCGCGAGGAAGTGACGGAGTGCGGGACGCTCGCCGCGGGCCACGGGTGCCACGACGGCTGGCCCCTCGGTGACGTTGTGAACTATGAACCCGACGACGAGGAAGGCTCCGAGCGAGACGTGTCCGAGCGCGAACGCGCTCCCGATGGCGAGCCCTTCCGCGAGATTGTGGAGTCCGATACCGAGGGCGACGAGGTACGCGAGTGCAAGCGGCGACTGTCGCTCACCGCCGCTCCACGCCGAGACGGCTTGGACCAGCAGGAACGCGCCGACGACGCCCAGCACCACGAGTAGATTGCCTTCGAAGGCACCGGGAACCGCCTCGGCCAATTCGAGGGCTTCGAACCCGGCATCGAATGCCAAGAAAGCGAGCACGCCCGAGGCGAAGGTCAGCGCGGCGTGTATCCATCGGTCGGAGAGGCCACGCATGAACGGGAACCAGAGCATCCCGAGCAGGACGGGAATCACGCCGACGAAGACGCCGACGAGCGCGAGCGTCCACAGCGTCCCGCCGGTGACGCCCGGCGACGGCTGGGGTGCGACGATGCCGTGGTGGACCGTCGCGCCGTCGGCGAGGACGAGGGCTGTCTCGATGTCCCACCCCGGCGTCCAGTGGTACGGGACGACGACGCGCGAGGACTCCATCGGTTGGAGCGTCCGGGGGTTCGCACCGCCATCAGTGACCGAGAACGACCAGTAGGCGTCGTTCACGAGGACCTGCTCCACCCGGACCGGCTCCGGTCCGTTGTTGACGACGTGTAAGATTACCGTCCCGTCGTCCGGGAGCGTCGCGTGGCTGACGGTTACGTCGGGCGGTGCTCCACCCGTCGAAAGACCGGCGAACGGCGAGAGCGCGAACAGGCCGACGAGGACCAGCGCGAGCAACAAAAGCGGCAGGGCTGCTCCCAGCCACCGGGGAATGCCGAACGGCGCGCGTTCGGTAGCCGTCCCGCCGTCTGTGCGGGCGTCGGGTGCTCTCCGGTCGCTCGCGTCGGTATCGGGGCTCTGTTCGGCCATTCAGACCACCTCGAAGAAGCTCATCCAGCCCAGTTCGGCGAACTCCGACTGGTGGGCGTGGAACATGTACAGGCCCGGGTCGTGGTCGCTGTAGTCCAGTTCGAGGATGCCGCGCTGTGCCTGACACTGCATCACGGTGTCGACGGTTTCGTGGGTCGGCAGCAGTGTCGTCCCGTGGTCGTAGTAGTCGAAGAACTGCGAGTGTGTGTGGAACGAATTGATGGGGTCGAACTCGATGGTGTTGACGAGGTAGACGCGGACCGGCCGCTCGCGGTCTATCTGGACTGGCCGTTTCGTCTCGCCGGGTGCCCAGTTGCCGTCGCCGTCGGTTTCGCCGACCCCGTAGGCGAACGCACGGGTGTTCGCGGCGTAGACTTCGTTGTCGCCGTCGAAGTTCGTGTCGAACCCGTTCATCACCATGACGAGTTCCTGCACCGCGTCGTTCTCCTCGTACTCGTGGTTGCGCGACTTCGCGCGAGCGACCAGTTCCGCACGGAGCTCCGGCGTAATCTGTGAGGGGTGGAACCCACAGTAGTCCGACGGCTGTTCACGGACGCGTTCGGGGTCCGGGTCGACGATGACCGTCCCGTACATCCCGCGGTGGATGTGTTCTTTCAGCGGGAGCGCGTGGCAGTGATACAGGTGACAGCCCATCGGTTCGGCCTGCCACTCGTAGGTGAACGTCTCGCCCGTCTCTATCAGGCCGGGGCCGTTCTGCGGGATGCCGTCCATCCGTGGGTTCACGTTCTTGACGTGTGGATGGATGGTGTGGCCGTGCCGGTTGCCGTTCGTGAGTTCGATGCGAATGATGTCCCCTTCGGTCACCCGGATGGTCGGACCCGGCACTTGGCCGTTGTAGGCCCACACCGGGAACTCGATGCCCGGCGCGACTTCCACGGTGGTCCGGCTGACGCTGAACTCGTACTCCCGTATCCGCTGGCCGTCAGTCTCGACGACGCGCTGTGGGACGGACTCCTGCCCGTCGTAACCCGTGTTGAACTGCCGGAGGAACTCGTGGGGGTCGAACGTCGACCCGCTGTACTCCCCGCTGGCTCCGAAGTTGCCGTGTTCGTCGTCGTCGTGGCCACCGGATGCGGTCCCAGTCCCCGATGCCCCAACGAGGGCGGCCCCCGCGAGGCCAAGGCCACCGAGGACCCCGCGTCTGCTGACGGCCGCGTCGTCCCGAACTGCGTCGACGAGCCGTGACTGCAGGCCGTCGGTCACCGCCGCCGCCCGTTCGTAGTCGATACGTCCCATCTCACCGCCACCCCGCGTGTCGACGAGCCACCGACCGCCGCCGGGGACCGCCCCCGACCAGCCGTACCGGCCCGTGCCGTCTGTCAGTCGCACTATCGTCGGTTCCCTGTCGGTCCATACGGAGTGGATTAGACACGTCTAATTAAAGACTTCGAATACCGAGAAAAAGCGGTTCGGCATAAAGAGAAATGCGACCAACATCCGGACGTGACAATAGCACACAGTCGTGATACGAGGTAGTACACGCCTGCAATCCGTAGTTTTCGGCCGACGGGGCGGGGAAGGCTTTTGTACGCGCCACCGTAACCGGGAGGCATGAGCCCCGACCGGGCCGTCCTCGAACGCGCCATCGAGCGCGGCGAGGAGGAGGGCGGCAGCGTCGAGTTCAAGGAACGGCTCACCGAGAGTCTGCACGCACGGGACGGCCGCTTCGAGAGTCTGGCCGCCCAACTTCGCCACCGGGTCCTCTCGGGTGACGGCGAGGCCACCTACGTCGTCGGCGTCACCGACGACGGCGGCATCGCGGGCATCGACCCCGACGACTTCTCCGAGTCGATGGATGTCCTCTCGCTTCTGGCCGAGGAGGCCGGCGCGCACATCGAGGAGGTAGAGACGTGGGGCGTGGACGGCGTGGGGGCCGACGGGAACGGCGAGACGAGCGGCATCGTCGGCGTCGCCACCGTCCGCGAAGGCTCGGTCATGGAGGACGACGAACACATCGTCGTCGGCACGGCGGGCCACGTCGACCACGGGAAGTCCACGCTCGTCGGGTCGCTCGTGACCGGCGAGGCCGACGACGGCGAAGGGGGTACGCGGTCGTTCCTCGACGTTCAGCCACACGAAGTCGAGCGTGGCCTGTCGGCGGACCTCTCGTACGGCGTCTACGGCTTCGACGAGGACGGCCCGGTTCGGATGGACAACCCACATCGCAAGGACGACCGTGCTCGCGTCGTGGAGGAGGGCGACCGTCTCGTCTCCTTCGTCGACACGGTGGGCCACGAACCGTGGCTCCGCACCACGATTCGGGGCCTCGTCGGGCAGAAACTCGACTACGGCCTGCTCACCGTCGCGGCCGACGACGGCCCGACGAAGACCACCCGCGAACACTTGGGCATCCTGCTCGCCACCGACCTACCGACCATCGTCGCCATCACCAAGGTCGACCTCGTAGACGAGGACCGGGTTCGGGAGGTCGAACGCGAAGTCGAACGCCTGCTCCGCGAAGTGGACAAGACGCCGCTCCGCGTCGACCGCCACGGCGTCGACGCGGCGATAGAGGAAATAAACGAGACGGTCGTTCCCGTGTTGACCACGAGCGCGGTGACGACGACGGGGCTGGACGAACTGGACGAACTGTTCGAGCACCTGCCCAAGACGGCCGGGGCCGACCGGCGGGACGAGGACTTCTGCATGTACGTCGACCGGACGTACAACGTCACGGGCGTCGGTGCCGTCGCGTCCGGGACGGTCCGCTCCGGGACGGTCGAGGCCGGTGACGACCTGCTGTTGGGGCCGATGCAGGACGGGTCGTTCCGCGAGGTGGAGGTCCGCTCCATCGAGATGCACTACCACCGCGTGGACGAGGCGGAGGCCGGACGCATCGTCGGCATCGCGCTGAAAGGCGTCGCCGAAGTCGACATCGAGCGCGGGATGGTCCTCCTCCCGCGGGACGCCGACCCGGACCCCGTCCGGGAGTTCGAGGCCGAAGTGATGGTGCTGAACCACCCCACCCGCATCGGCAACGGCTACGAACCGGTCGTCCACCTCGAAACAGTCAGCGAGGCGGCCGCGTTCTACCCGGAGGGGGGCCAACTCCTGCCCGGCGATACCGGCCGCGCCCGGGTCCGGTTCAAGTTCCGCCCCTACCACATCGAGGACGGACAGAAGTTCGTCTTCCGCGAGGGGAGTTCGAAGGGCGTCGGCACCGTCACCGACGTGACGCCCGAGTGAATCACTCCCACGGCGGCGGCGTCAACTCTCCGAGCGACCCGAGGAGGTAGTCCGGCGCGGTCATGTGCTGGTTCTCGTCCGAGACGAGGGCGGCTCCGATACCGGCGGCATCGGCACCCCACACGTCCGACTCGACGGAGTTTCCCACGTGGATAACCCGGCGTGGGCGGGCATCGAGGGCGCGGATGGCCTCGTGGAACGGTGCGGGTTCGGGCTTTGGAGCCGTATCGTAGCCGCCGTAGACCACTTCGTCGAAGGCGTCCGCGATGCCCAGCGTCGAGAGCTTCGGGTCCTGTGTCTCGGGGCCGCCGTTGGTGACGAGGCCGAGGGCGTAGCGGTCACGGAGGTACTCGACCGCGTCCACGGCACCGGGGAGCGGCGTCACGTCCCCGTGGTCACGCATCGAGGCGTAGACGGTCGCGAGTTGCCGACCGAGTTTCGGGTCACGGTCCGCACGCTCGGCGAGGGTGGTGAACGCCTCCTCCCGTCGCTCGGCTTTCGTCTCGTCAGTAATTACCTGCACGTACAGTTGCTGGCGGTACTCCTCCGCGGTGAAGAACGGTTCGACCCCCAACTGGTCGAACGACCGCGCTAACAGTTCCGCCGACGACTCGCGGTACTCACAGAGCGTCCCGTCGAGGTCTAGTGTCACCGCCTCGACCGAGTTCATCGATTCGGCCTTTGCAGCCGATGGTGTAAAGCGTTGTGCGGCGGTGCCCCACGCTCGGTCACGCAGTGTAGCCCTCCCCCGTCCGCGTCGCGAGGCCGAACACCACCGCCCAGTCGAGCAAGCGGGCAACGCGCACGGTCCACGTCCCCTCCCAGTCTGCGTGCCGGTTGCGTTCCCACGTTGGTACCACCTCACGGACGCGCTCGAAGGTCTCCGCCGCCGAGAGCGGACCGTCGGCGTCCGCGAGCGCGTCGAGTACCGCCGCGACGCCGAACACGTTGTCACGGAACGGGGCCGCCAGCGCGTCGGGGTCCACCTCGCGTCGCTCGCGCCGGTAGCCCCGGTCGGTCCGCGTCGCGAGACCCAGCGCGTCGAGGAACGGGAGCCACGCGTCGGCGTCCGCGCGAGTGGCCACGTCGGTGCGGTCGACGATGCGCGCACAGCAGTCGTCGGTGGACTCCGGCACCAGCGGAACGGCCGCGTGTGCGTCCCGCAAAACCGCGAGCGCGACCGGTTCGGGGGCCACCTTGTACTTCACAGGCCGAAGCTCTCGGCGAGCAAGTCGTGGTTCACCTCGCCGTACACCTCCGTCGGGCCGCCGACGACGTCGACGGTCACCTGTGCGGGGGCGAACAGCGTCTCGGGCACCTCGTAGAAGTCCCAGTCGGCCTCGGCGAAGATGTCCGCGAAGGGCGTCCCGTACTCGTCCGTCGCCGTCGACGGCACCTCGTCGAAGCGGTCGAACGGTTCGTCGACGACGAGGTGAACGCGGCCGCCGTAGGCCAGCGCGTCGTTGGTTCGGGCGATGGCCTCCTGTTCGTCCGCGCCGACGGGCGCGACGGGCGCGCTCCCGGTGGCCGAGAGGACGTCGAGCGGGTCGTAGCCCAGTTCCGAGAGCCGGAACACCGCGAGTTCCGCGGCCCGTGCGGCCGTCTGGACGCTGCCGGTGATGCTCGCGGCCGAGAACGCGGGCAGGAAGACGCCGCTCTCGGGTACGTCCGCCATCTCGGCGACCTGTTCGACCACGCTCGCGTCCGGGACAGTGTCCGTCTCGACGGCGAGGACGGCGAAGTCGAACTCGTCGCGGTAGCCGACGCGCTGGTATATCTCCTCGGCGGCGACCAGCGCGCGGGCCGGGCCGCTGCCGAGTCCCTCGAACTCCCCGGCGGTGACCTCCCACCCGGCCTTCTGTGAACAGAGCAGGGCCAGCGCGGGGTGGTCGGTCGACAGTTCGACGTGGGTCAGCGGCGCGCTGGCGACTGATTCGAGCGTCGTGCTGACAGTCGAGAGACCAGCGGTCTGTATCTCCGTCAGGAGCAATCCGGCCTCGATGCCGCCGGGGCCGTCGACGCCGAAGTCAAGCACTATCGCTTCGGATTCGAGCGGTCGGACCGCGACGTTCAGTTCGTCGGCGAAGTCGATGGCCTCGTCGACGAGGTCCGTCGCCATCCGGTTGAGACTCTCCATACCCCCGCTTCGACTCGCCTCCTTTTAGACTTGGGCCTCCTATCCCGACGGCGAGACGCCGCCGGTGCCGGACGATTCTCGCCGGATGAGAACCGGCACGACCCTTGAGGTGCCCACTCGCGTACCTCCGACTATGGCCCACACAGCGACGACCGGTGACACGACGCGGGTGTGGATGGTCGAGCGAACGTTCTCCGCGGACTCGCCTCAAATCCTCGTCATCGTCTACGCGACGCCGGACGGGGAGCAGTACCTCCGGAAAGAGCGCGCGTTCAACCGCTTCGGGGGGTCGGCCCCGGACGTGACTGCCGCACTCGACGCGGCAGTCTCCGACCTCGCGCCGGTCGAGGACGCCGAGCGACGCGAGCGGTACGCGGCCGAAGCCGACCGGATGCGGGACCGCCACGACCCGGACGACAGCGTGTGAGTGGCCCGGCTACCCCTCGCGCTCGCTCGTGGCCGGGTGACCGAGTTCACGCTCGACGGCGGCGACTTTCTCGCTCGCCGAAACCTCCCGCGTCCGCTTGTCGTCGACCTTCAGGAATGTACTCACGCGGTCCCCGTCGACCGCCTCGTGGGCGGCCCGCGCGGCGTCGAACAGAGTGGCGGCGTCGGCCGCCTCGATTGTCGTGCCCATCGGCGTCGTCTCGTAGACGACGTCGAAGTCGTCCAAAGCGGCGACGGCGTTCGCCACCTCTTCGGCCATGCTCCCCTGCTGGACCGGTGCGACGCTGAGGAATCCAACGACGGTCATGAGGGACGGTAGGTGACGGGCGGCTAAATTCCCCCGGTCCCGGCGACGGAAACTCGTAGTTCGCTACCTTTTTGCCGCCAGTCGGGGAAGGCACGGGCATGCTGACCGTCCGGGCACCGGCGACGAGCGCGAACCTCGGTAGCGGGTTCGACGTGTTCGGCGTCGCGCTCGAACGCCCGGCGGACGTGGTGCGCGTCGAGAAGGCCGACGAGACCACCATCGAACTCACCGGCGTCGGGAGCCAGTACATCCCCGAGGACCCCGAGAAGAACACCGTCGGGGCCGTCGCGGAGGCACTCGACGCCCCCGCGCGAATCCAAATCGATAAGGGGGTCCGGCCGGCCTCGGGGCTGGGCTCTTCCGCCGCGAGTGCCGCCGCGGCCGCCGTCGGTCTCAACGAACTCTACGACCGCGGTCTCTCCCGGGAAGAGTTGGTTCCCATCGCCGCGGAGGGTGAGGCCGTCGTCTCCGGCGACGCCCACGACGACAACGTCGCCCCGTCCATCATGGGTGGGTTCACCATCGCCACCGACCACGGCGTCTCGAAGGTGGACGCGGACATTCCGCTGGTCGCCTGCCTCCCGGACATCGTCGTCTCGACGCGGGACGCGCGGCGGGTCGTCCCCGACTCCGCCCGCGTCGAGCAGTTGGTCGAGACGGTCGGCTGGGCGGCCACGCTCACCACCGGGATGCACCGTGACGACCCGTCCCTCGTCGGCGAGGGAATGAACGACACCGTCGTCACTCCCGCCCGGGCGAAACTCATCGACGGGTACGACGAGGTCCGCGAGGCTGCACTCGGTGCGGGCGCGACTGGTGTCACGATAAGCGGTGCCGGGCCGACGGTCATCGCGGCCTGCGAGCGACCGGACCGCCGGGATGTCGGGACGGCGATGATAGACGCCTTCGAGCGGTCCGGCGTCGACGCGCGAGTTTACCAGACCAGCATCGGCGACGGGGCGACGCTCTTCTAGTACCGCTGTCGTTCTCCGCTCCCGGTCCACTCGAACGGGGTGTCGGGTGTCGAGTCTTCGCCACCCAGCGGGTCGCTCCACGCGATACAGAGGTTGCCGCCGACGATGCCGACCAACATCCCGAAGACGAGCCCACCGAACGCACCGACCAGCGAGATAATCGAGATGGCGATGCCGGTCACGCCGGCGAGCGTCGAGAGGTCGGGTCGCAGGAGCGCGAACAGTCCGCAAGCGGCGACCATCGCGCCCCAGACGATGCCGAGTGCCGCGTTCCCCATGCCGGCGGTGAGCGGAATCGTCTGCAGGTACAGTGGAATGGCGGCTATCATCACGCCGGAGAGAATCAGGAGGGCCGACCCCGAGAGCGGCCGCTTCGCTCGCATCGCCGCGAGCCCACTCTTGTCCGCGAGCGGGTTCGTAGTCGGCGACGGGGCATCGGACGCGGACGACTCGGACGCCGGACTCGGGGCTGGCTCCTCGTCCGGTTCCCGGAGGTCGCGCAGGTCGGGTGCCTCGATGTCGAGGTCGATTGTCTCCCGAGTGAACCCCGTGTAGAGGCCGGTGAGGGCACCGAACGTCGTGAACGCCACGACGCCCGGAAGGCCGACTTGCGGGAACGCGTCCCACACGGCCGTCCCGGCGACGGCGACGACGCCGAGGGCGACGCCGTACGCGACACCGAGCGCGGTCCCAGCTACACTCTTGGCCGCCGGTGCGAGTTTCGTCGTCCCGACGGGCTTCGAGGCGACGTCTATGATTCGGGAGACGACGGCGACGAACACTGTCCCCAACGCCACACACCCGACGAGCCACACGAGGACGCCCGTGAAAGTTCCCTGTGACCCGACGAGCCACGCCAACCCGCGGAACAGCCAGTTGGCGTTGACGAGGATGTACACCGCGCTCACGATACCGGCGGCGACGATGCCGATATAGCCTGCCGTCTCCCCGTACGGGGCGACGCCCGACACCGTCAGCCAGTTCTCCGGGATGAACGACCGCGACGTGTGGAGCACGCCGTACACCGTCCCCATCACGGTACTGTATATCACGATACCGAAGATGACGGCGAAATCAGCCAGCGGGAAAATCGGGATTTCGACGAACGGGACGTTGCTGTTTAGCAGCAAGAACGCCGGGAAGAGGTAGGCGAAAAGCCCGAACCCGATGACGTTCCCGTAGATTGCACCCGACGCCGTCGCAGTCACCGTGAGCGGCGACTTGTGGAGCAACGGCACCAGCGTCTTCTTGGTGATGACGCTCTCCCGCGACACCATGATGGCCGTGTTCGAGAGGGATTCTATCGACCGCCCCACCCAGACGCCGAACAGCGACCCGAACGTCAGGGTCATCCCGAACCACACCCCCCATGCGACGACCATGCTCTGGGACCCGACGAGCCACCCGAAGTACCGCATCGAGTTCCACCCCTCGATACCGTGGATGAAGGCACCCCCCAGAACGGCACCGACGACGGCCCCGACTAGTGCCGCGACCTGTTCGTTCCGTCCAAACGTGTCTGTTTCGAGTACGCTCATAGTTCCAAACGCCCCGCGAGCCCCCACACGCGCGGCCGTGTTACCCACTGTATACCGAACCGCCTCAAAAGTGTTCTGCACGGACTAGCCGGCGATTTATGTCGGCAGTGTTCTGTCGACGGACCACAGCGCGTCAACCAGCACGCTCCGCCGGCGCGGCCGAGGAGAGGCGCGCCACCACGAGACAGAGAACCCCGCCGCCACCGCCGACGGCGGCCGCTCCGAGCCCCGCGACTTGGACGGCCTGTGTGAACCCGATCGCGGGTGCGGCCACGGCGATGACTGCACCCATCGCTATCGGCGTGAGCGTCGCCGTCACCCGGCCGCCCGCCTCCGCGAGACTGACGAGGCCAGCCCGGAGCGACTGCGGGGCGAGGCCGGTGATGATGCTCCGGTACAGCGACAGCGTGAGGCCGAAGCCGACGCCGGTGACGAGGATGGCGACGCTCGCGACGACGATACCGGGAGCGAACAGGACGCCGGCCAGTCCGACGGCGAGGCAGGCGTTCGCGCCGAGCAAGGGGTAGAACCGTGACGCGAACAGTCCGGTGATGCGACCGGCCTGACTGGCCGCCGCCGCGAAGGAGACGCTGCCGACGGCCGTGAGGAGACCCGCCTGTACCGGCGTCCCGTCGATGAGTTGGACGACGATGATGGAGTTGTACGTGAGAAACGCAATCCAGACGACGACGGGGAGCGTTCGCCCCACGACGAGCGAGAGGACGCGTGGCCGCCGGACTAGTCCGACCAGCGCGCGACTGTACGACTGCTCCGTGCCGCCGTCTGCCGCTTCCGTCGTCGAGTCGACCGCGGTCGGTTCGTCGAACCCGACGTACACGAACGCCGCTATCGGGAACGCCACGGCGTACAAGAGGAAGGGGTACTGCCACGCCGCCGCGACCAGGACCCCGGCGAGCAGCGGGAACGCGGCCTGACTCAGGCCGGAGACGGTAAAGCGAAGCCCCTGCGCCATCGCCTCCCGGGACCCCGCGTACAGGTCACCGATGCTCGTGATGAGCGTCGGCACGATACCCGCGAAGCCGATGCCCTGTAGGAGGCGCAACCCGAGCGCGACGCGGAAGTCCGTCGTGAACGCGATGGCAGTCCCGGTCAGTCCGAACAGCAGGAGCGCGGTGACGAGAATCGGTTTGCGCCCGTACCGGTCCGCGAGGACACCCGCTACCGGGACGATGACGATGCCCGGCGCGGTGAACAGCGAAATCATCAGGCCGACGTTCGCCGCCGTCGTCCCGAACGGTTCGATGAGCGAATCCAGCACCGGCGACAGGAGTGCCGTCCCAACGACCGGGGGAATGTTCGCCAATAGCAACAGTCGGAAATTCCGGTCGTCGAGGACGGCGGCATCGTCGCCGAGGAGGGAGTCGAGTGAAACCACGTGGTTGTCGTCTCGCAACCGTCGGTACCGCTTAAATCACGCGACTGGCACACGTCTCTGTCCCGAACGTTCGGGACAGTCCTCGCCCGTCGCAACCGGCGAGAGTGCCCGCCGTCGCCGGTCACTCCTCGGGTTCGAGGGCCGGCGGGAGGCCGGTGTGTTTGAGTCCGGTCCGGTCCTCGATTTCGAACCGGTACACTTTGACGCCCCGCGACAGCGCGGCACTCTCGAACACGTCCGGCCGCCACGCGGTTTTCAGTGCCTCGTTGGACTCGTCCCACTCCGACTCCGGCACTTCCTCGACGGTTCCCGACAGGAGCGCGCTCTCCCACATGAAACTGGCCGTGGCGTCGTACACGAGGAACGTCGCAGTCTCGGCCCGTTCGGTCAACTCCTCTTTGCGACTGTTCGCCCCGAGGAGGTACACGAAGTACAGACTCGACTCGCCGTCGTACCCGAACGACAGCGGAATCATGTACGGGCCGTTCTCGGACGGGAGTCCGAGGACGCCGACGCGCTGTCCCGACAGGAACCCGTCTATCTCGTCGCCGTCCATCCGCTCTATCCCCGTCGATTCGAGTTCTTCGATGGACATACCTTCGAACTACCACGATCGCGGTGATAAACGAGGGGGAAAATACCAGTTATTGTATATTTTACGGAGGGGTGCCCACTCAGACGCCCGGCACACCGACGGCTCCGAACTCGGTGACGCCCGCGGTTGCGAGGACGTAGAGGACGGCGAGCGTCGCTACCCACGCGACGAGCGCGATACCGCCAGCACTCAGCCAGCCACCGGGGTACCGCCACTTGATGACCGCGAGGTACGAGAGCAGGACGAGTGCCGGGCCGACCAGCGGGATGCCACCGACGAGGAAGCCGACGATGCCCCAGACGAGTGCCCCGATGAGTGCCGTGGTGACGGCGTAGGCGTAGTCGCGCGTCCCGGTGATGACGGTGGCACCGATGTGGATGCCGAGCGCGCCAACGAGGAGACTGACGACGAATACCACGAGGTTATCGACGAGTGCCATACCGACCGTTCGACGAGACGTGTAAAAAACGCGACGGCCACGTCGTCCACACCCGCCGACGGCCCACGCTGTCCGGGGTGGCCGTCGGCGGGTACTGCCGCCCCGTCTACCCGAATATATTCGGATACAGGGATTCGGGCGGGCGGCACCGACGGACGACGTATGAGCGCGATTCCCGGCGACATCGACACGGGGAGTCAGCCGCCGATGACCGTCCCGCTCAGACACTTCCTCGTCGCACTCGCCTTCCTGCTCGCCGGTGCGGTGCTCGGCGGCTTGGACGCCGTCGGCGTCGCGCCCGGGACGCCGCGACTCGCCCACGTCCACCTCCTGCTGGTCGGGTGGGTCTGTCTCACCATCATGGGAGCCATGACGCAGTTCGTCCCGGTGTGGTCCGGGACGGAACTACACTCTAAGCGACTCGCGACCCTCCAGTTGTGGCTCGCCGTCGCCGGTCTGCTCGGTCTCGCTACGGGGTTTCTCACCGGGTGGTTCCGCCTGCTCGCTCCGGCGGGGGGCCTGCTCCTCGCGGGGTTCTGGGTCTTCGCGTACAACGTCGGCCGCACGCTCGCCGGACAGGACGGCTACGACGTGACGGAGCGACACTTCGCGCTCGCGCTCGCGTTCTTCGTGCTGGCGACGGCACTCGGCCACCTCCTCGCAGTCGACGCGGCGTGGCCGCTCCTCACCGGACTCCCGGTCACTCGGGGACGGGTCCTCGGCGCGCACGTCACGCTCGCGCTGTTCGGCGGCGTCCTGACGACGGTCATCGGCGCGCTCTACCAACTCGGGACGATGTTCACGCAGACGGACCTGCACGGCGTCGACACCACCATCCGAACCGTCGAATCGGTCGGCTACCCGGTCGGTGTCCTCGCGCTCTCGGCGGGCCGTCTCGCGGACGTTCTGTGGCTCGCCCGGGGTGGCGGCGTCCTCGTCGTCGTCGCCGTGTTCGGGTTCGCCGTCGTCCTCGCGCGGCGACTCGCCGAGACGCCGGTGGACTGGACGCCGATGCTCTCGCGGTACGTCGTCGCCCTCGGGATGGCCGCGTGGTCGCTCCTGACCGTCGGGCCGTGGTTCCGGGACCCGACTCGCCCGGGCGTGCTGTACGGCGCGCCCGGGACGGCACACCTCCTCGCCGCCGGCGTCGTCGGCTTCGTCGTGCTGGGCACGCTCTATCACATCGTGCCGTTCATCGTCTGGATCCACCGGTACAGCGACCGCATCGGCTTCGAGAGCGTCCCGATGGTCGACGACCTCTACGACGCCCGCCTCGCGGCCGTCGATTTCGTCGCCATCGGTGCCGGGACTGCCCTGCTGGTCGTCGCCGGACTGGTCCCGCTCCCCCCAACCGTGGTCGCCGTCGCCGGTGTCCTCCTCTCGGTCGGTGCCGCCGTCTTCACGCTCAACATGGTGTTGGTGGTCAGGCGGCACGGGTCCCGGTCGGTCGTCGCTATCGTGTTCGACGCGTCGGCCGACGAGACACCAGCGGAGCAGGCGGACGGAGCGACGACGGGCGACCGCTAAATCGCCGCGAGGAGGAGGCCGCTGAGCGTTCCCACCACAGTCTCCCAGACGGAGAACCCGGTCAGCAGTGCCAGCACGGTGTCGGCGGCGAAGAAGGCGAACAAGCCGGCACCGAACAGGTGGGCCTTGCGGACGTTGAACCGGTGGGAGAACTTGTGGAAGAAGACGGCGTTGGCGATACTCACCGGGATGATGGCCGCCATCTCGCCCACCCAGATGGCCGGGTTCGCGCCGTACTGGAGCGCGAGGCTAATCGTCACGAGTTGGGTCTTGTCCCCGAACTCGCCCGTCGCCATCATGGCGAAGATGGGAACGAAACTCCCGAACGACGACGGGAGGCTCCCGACGACGGGGAGTTCGTACTCCTCGACGGCGGCGATGCCGCTCCCGTCGGTGTCTATCGGGTCCTCGCCGGACGCGGGTGCCGACCGGACGAGCAGGACGGCGAAGACGAAAAACAGGATGGCAGTGATGGCGTCGAGGGCCACCGTCGGGAGCGCGCCCCGGAGCGCGTTCCCGAACCAGATTTCGAGCGCGGTCCACCCGGCGAAGGCCGCCCCCGCCGCCGAGACGACGACGACGGGGCTGTACCGCGTCGAGAGGGCGGCGATGAGGAACTGAACCTTCTCGCCCGGCAGTACGGCTAACTGTGCAGTCAGGGCGACGAGCGCGACTTCGAGGAACCCGGTCATGCGCCCGGTTCGGCCGGCTGTCCGGCACTGTCAGTCGCGTCGGCGGGACTCACACCGATGTTCGCGGCGACGGCCGCCGGGAGATGTTGCTCGCCGTCGTCGTGGCGTACGGTGACCATCCCGATGGGTGCCTGCTCGGTGACGACGAGTTCCCGCCCCGGGACGATTCCCGCGTCCGAGAGGTACTGGAGTTCCTCCTCGTCACGGTCACGGACTCGCTCGACGACCACGCGGTCACCCACGGCGAACTCCGAGAGCGGTTGCGCGTCGTCGTCCCCCGGCGGTTCCAGCGTCGCCGCGGGAATCGGGTCGCCGTGCGGGTCGACCCGCGGGTCGTTCAGGGCCTCCGCGATGCGAGCCTCCAGTTCCTCGCTGATGTGGTGTTCCAGCACGTCCGCCTCGTCGTGTACGTCCGTCCACTCGTAGTCCAACTGCTCGACGAGAAACGATTCGAGGAGACGGTGGTGCCGGATGATTTCGACCGCGACCGTCTCGCCTTCCGGGGTCAACTCCACGCCCGCGTACTTCTCTCTGGTCACCAACCCCCTGTCGGCGAGTTTCTCCATCATACTCGTCACCGTCGGGGACGTCACGTCGAGATACTCCGCCACCGCCGAGTTCCCCACCGGCGATTCGCCGTCGCGCTGGAGTTCGTAGACCGCTTTGAGGTAGTCCTCCATCACGTCGCTCAGCATTCGTACGTGGTTTAGACACGTCTAACAAATAAGAGTGTCGTCAGCAAAAAACCGGTGTGGCGACTCGAAGAGCGCAGGCTACCGGTCCGCGAGACTGCAGGAGAACCCGTGTGGAGGGTGGTCAGTTGAACTCGACGGGGAGTTCGATGCGACCGGAGGAGTGGAGGACGGCGGCGACGCCGATGCCGATGAGGACCGCACCGCCGGCGACACCGGCGGCGGGGACGGCCCAGACCGAGAGGGGTGCGTTCACGACTGCTGGGGAGTACGTGGCGAGACTCAGGAAGTCGACGATAAACGCGAGGCCACAGACCAACAGCAACGCACCGAGCAACCAACTCGGGGTCGGCGTCGCGGGTTTATCTCTTACTCGCATAGCCTGTGCTTGCACGTCCGAGGAAATATGTGTTTCTCCCGTGTCGGGCCACGTATCGTGAACACTTTTGCGGTCACTTCCCTGTGTGGTACCCATGGGTCGGACTCGCCGCGAACTGCTTCGTGACGGTGCCCTCGCGCTGTCGGTGGGCCTCGCCGGGTGCCAGTCGTCGCCCTCGGGTGACTCCGCGGACTCGGGCGACGATATCCCGGCTGTCGTCCGCGCCGAACCGGTCGCCAGTGGGTTCGCCGCACCGCTCGGCGTCGAGACGGTCCCCGGCGACGACCGGCGGTTCGTCGTCGACCAGCGTGGCGTCGTCGACGTCTTCGACGGCGACGGCGTCAGGGACCGGTCGTATCTCGACGTGCGGGACCGCCTCGTCTCGCTGAACCCCGGGTACGACGAGCGCGGGTTGCTCGGCCTCGCGTTCCACCCGGACTTCGCCGACAACGGACGGCTCTACGCCCGGTACAGCGCGCCACTGCGGGACGGAATGCCGGAGGGGTTCGACCACACGTTCGTCCTCTCGGAGTTCACGGCCGACGCCGGTGCGGCCCGCGTCGACCCCGGTACCGAGCGGCGGCTGTTGGAGATTCCGGAGCCACAGCGCAACCACAACGCCGGCGCGCTCGCGTTCGGGCCGGACGGGTACCTCTACGTCGCCGTCGGCGACGGCGGTGGCGGCGGCGACGCCGGACCCGGCCACGTCGACGACTGGTACGACGGTACCGACGGCGGCAACGGGCAGGACGTGGAATCGAACTTGCTCGGGAGCGTCCTCCGAATCGACGTGGACCAGCGGGGCGGTGACAGACCGTACGGCGTCCCCGAGGACAACCCGCTCGTCGGGTCGGCCGGACTCGACGAACACTACGCGTGGGGCTTTCGAAACCCGTGGCGTCTCTCCTTCGACGGCACCGACCTGTACGTCGCCGACGTGGGCCAACAGGATTTCGAGGAGGTGAACCGTGTCGTCGCCGGCGGGAACTACGGCTGGAACGTCAGAGAGGGGACACACTGCTACGGCGCGAACTCGTGTCCCGCCGAGACGCCGGACGGCACCCCGCTACGTGACCCGATAATCGAGTACAGCCACGGCGGTGACGGCCCGACCGGTGTGGCGGTTATCGGCGGCTATCGCTACCGCGGGGACGCGATGCCGTCGCTCCGCGGAACGTACGTGTTCGGTGACTACCGACTCTCGGGGACGCTGTTCGTCGCACGGCCCAGCGACGCGGGACTGTGGTCGGTGTCGACCCCCACGCTGGACACGACGGCGGGGCCGGTTCCGTCGAACGCACTCGCCTTCGGCCGTGACAGAGACGGCGAACTGTACCTCTGTACGACGGAGAACAGCGGCCCACGCGGGACCACCGGCCGAGTGTACCGACTCCTCGGCGGTGCTTGAGGGGTCCGCGAGAGTGAGATTCCCCACCGCCCAAACCGTTTTAATCACAGACTGTGAAATATAATGTCATGGCCGTCGACGGCGATGTCGCGTCGCTACTCGAGTACACGCAGGACAAGGTAGTCGTCGTCGACAGAACCGGCGAGTTCGTGTGGGTGAACTCCGCGGCCGACCGGATTCTGGGGTTCGACCCGGACGAACTCGTCGGCGAGTGTGCCTTCGAGTACATTCACCCGGACGACGTGACGAGGGCGCGCGCAGTGTTCGAGCGGGTCATCACTGCCGAGGCGGAGACGACCGAGACGGTCCGCTATCGTCACCGTACCACGGACGGGTCGTGGGTGTGGCTCGAATCGCGCCTCTCGAACCTCCGGAACTCCACGCTCGGTGGCTACGTCGTCAGTTCGCGCGACATCAGCGAGCAGATGAACACGGAAGCACGCCTCACCGAACTCACGCGGACGGTCAACGACGTGCTGTGGATGTTCGACGCCGAGTGGTCGGAACTGCTCTTCATCAATCCGGCCTACGAGGAGGTCTACGGGGGGTCGAGGTTGACACTCCGCGACAACCCGACGGCCTTCCTCGACCGTATTCACCCCGACGACCGCTCGCTCGTCGAGGACGCGATGGCTCGCCTCTCCGCCGGTGAATCCGTCGACGTAGAACACCGGGTGAACCCGGACATGAACTACGACGTGTGGGTCTCGGTGCGGGGTCAGCCCGTCGTCAACGACGGTGACGTGGTCCGCATCGCCGGGTTCAGCCGCGACGTGACCGACCGCCGCGGCCGTCGCCAGCAACTCACGGTGATGGACAACCTCCTCCGGCACAACCTCCGGAACGAGTTGAGTGTCGTCCTCGGTCACGCCGAGATGATAACCAACGGACGCGGTGACGCCACGGCGAGTGCGGAGGCTATCCGGGAGACGTGCGAGACACTCATCGAGACGGCCGAGAAACAGCGACGGATAATCGAACTGCTCACCGACTCCAAGGGGCGGGAACGACTCGACCTGACCGAGACAGTCGTCGACGCCGTCGACACCGTGCGAGAGCGGTTCCCGTCGGCACGTATCGACTTGACCGCCCCCGAGTCGGTGTCGGCGAGTGCACACCACCAGTTCGGCCTCGCGGTCATCGAACTCATCGAGAACGCGATTCAGTGTCATCCCGAGACTGACGGCGAGGTAGAGGTAATCGTTCAGCCGTACCCGGAGGTGGTCGAGGTGTCAGTCCAGGACGCTTGCCCGCCGATTCCCGAGCAAGAGATACAGGTCCTGACCGGCAAGCGAGAGATGGAGGACATCTATCACACCTCGGGACTCGGCCTGTGGCTGGTCTACTGGGTCGTCCACCGCTCGGACGGGACAATTACCTTCGACAGAAGTAGTCCGACTGGCAACACGGTCACGGTGACGCTCTCCCCCTGACGGCGCGGTCAGGTCCTCACTCTGGCCGGGGACGGCTGATGTTCTGCACCCGCCCCTCGCACTCGGGGCACGCGGTGACCCGTTCGTCACTACAGACCCGTGCCCCGCAGTCTACACACTCGTAGAGCTGTTCGTCGGCGTCCTGCGGTGCCGGGTCCGACGGTATTGGCATGACTACACGTCACACACTCTCCGATATAACTGTTGTGACTCTCGACTGAAAGAATCTCTCGATTTCACCACGAGATGCAAACAGTTGGTCACCAACCGCCGGCTCCGTCAGAGGGTTCGCTCGATGTACCGATTGATTCGGCGTGTCTTGTCGGTGTCGAACGTCCACGTCCCAACCCACTCGTTCGGGCCGGTTTCGTAGGCGACGAGTGCCGCGTGGTCCGTCGTCTCGTCGTCCGGGTCGACACAGACGACGAACCACGCGTGCTGGTATTCGTCGGTGTACCCGCCGTGAAGCGACGCGCCGAACTCCCGGGGTGGCACCCAGTCCGGGACGCCGTACATGTGAACCGCCGTGTCGCTGTCCGCGACTTTCGCGTAGACGTTGTAGGTTCCGCGCTCGTCCTCGACCCGTGACGTACGCTGGAACGACGACCGGAGGATACACCCCGACTGTTCCAGCGCGAGTCGCTCGACGTACCGAGAGATGAGGATGAGCGGCATCTTTTCGCTGTTCGACTCGGGGTAGCCACGGAGGTGAAACGGTTCGTCGGTGAGTTCCCGGAGGACGACGGGGGGACGAACCTGTGTCACCGACTGCGCACCCGTGATGTAGAGGTCCGAGTTGACCAGTAGGATGGTTTCCTCGAGTTCGGTGAGCGGCGACGAGGCGACGACTTCACCCCCTCTGAGAAGGACGACAGTGTCGTCTTGCTCGTCGGGTACGTCCGCCTCCTCGACGGCGACCGGTTGGCCGGAGAACAGTTTCTCCAAGGTGTTCTGTATCGGCTCCGGCCGCGTCCGGTTCAGGACGGCGAGTGAGAGGTCCTTCCCGGAACTGTCCGGAATGAACTCTCGAATCGAGTCGGCGGTAGCGGTGGCCATCGAGCATGTGATACGTTCTCGATGCTCAAAAGCGATGTGACGGACTCACTGCTTAATTAGTCCTCACGCACGTCGTGTGGTCCCAACGGCCCGTGTTCGGGACAGACACCGACTATCGGCGTCGCATTGAGACAGCAGGCCCGGCGGTTCGTGGCCACCAGACCCGTCGTGAGGGACGCGCCACACCGCCGACAGTACGGGTCGGCCATGCCAATTCGTCACATCGGGAGCCACCTAAGGCCGTCGCTCTCGGTACCGCCGCGTGACGGAGAACAGGGAACCGAGACGGAGGGGCCGCCCGTGGACTTATGCTCGTCTCCGCGTATGAGTGTGTATGCCACCCACGCTGGTGACCGTGGCTGTCGGCGTCCTCGTCGGCCTCGCGCTTCTCGGTACGGCGTTCGACCGCCGGTCGCTGTTCGCGGTGGTCGGCGTCGCCGCCGTCCCGGACCTCGACGCGGTGGCGAGCCTCTACGTTCCCGGCGTGACCAACGCACTCCTGCACACAGGCTGGATACCTCTCGTCGCGGGGTGTCTCCTCTACTGGGACACCCAGCGGCGCGATACGTCGTGGCTGGCCGACCGCTACGGCTGGCGGGGCGTCCGGGTCGCGTGGGTCGCCGTCGCCGTCTACGCCGTCGCCGGTATCGGCCTCGACCTGTTCAGCCAAGACGCGGTGAATCTCCTCTATCCGGTTCACGACCGCTTCTACTCGCTCGTCGGACGGTTCACAATCTCGACAGGGGACGGCCTCGTTCAGACGTACGTCGAGGTGGGCGGACGACGACTGGTCGCCGTGACGACGCAAGGGACGACCGCCGACTACCACGTCGCCTCGTGGGTGAACCCGACCCCCGGCACCGGGAACCCGCCCGGCGTCGAGCGGCGCGTTCGCCTCCTCGCCTCCGGCTGGCAGGCCGTCGTCGTCGCCGCCGCGGCAGTCGCCACCGCGGTTACACTCGGGAGGGACCGGTAGTGCCCTCTACCGTCGTCCACGTCGGCTTCGGACTGCTGTTGGCCGGGGCACTCTACCGCGGACGGTTCGACCGCCGGTTCCTCGCCGTCCTGCTCGCCGTCGCCGTCCTCACGGACCTCGACGTGTTCGCGGGCTTCCTGTTCCGCGGTGCCCACCGCGCGCTGGGCCACACGCTCCTCGTCCCGCTCGCGGGTGCCGCCCTGCTCGTCTACGACACGCGCGTCCGCCCGGACTCGTGGCTGACGGCGCGGGTCGGGTCGCACGGCGTGAACGCCGCGTGGGCCGTCCTGTTCGCCCACGTGTTCGCGTACGTCCTGCTAGATTACGCCCACTACGACGGGGTGAACCTGTTCTACCCGCTGTTCGACCAGTTCTACCGGCTCGGGGGCGAACTCGCGCTCTCCTCGACGGACGGCCTCGTCCAGACGTTCGTGGAGTTCGCCACGGCCGAGGAGGGCGGGGCCGCGGCGGAGGGCGTCACCGTCGACGTGGGGTCGGTCGGGACGACACAGGACACCCACATCTCGAATCCGGTCCAACCGACCGCGGAGACGGACCCGCAACCGAAACAGGTCGAACGAGTCGCCTACGTCGCAGTCGGCGGCTGGCAACTCTACTTCGCCGCCACCGGCCTGTTCGTCCTCCTCGCCCGGCGGCTACAGGGGGAACGGTCCGATGCCTAGAGGTTCAGTATCTCCCGGGCCTGTTCGGGCGTGGCGACCGGTCGCCCCAGCGTCTCGGCGATGTCCGCGACTCGCTCGACCAGTTGGGCGTTGCTCTGGGCGAGTTCGCCCTCCCGGTAGTAGACGTTGTCTTCCAGTCCGACGCGGACGTGCCCGCCGAAGAGGATGCCCATCGTGGCGAAGGGCAACTGGTGGCGACCGAACCCGAGCGTGTTGAACAGCGCGCCGTCGGGCAGGTTGTCGATGGCGTTGAGGAAGTTCCGCGGCCGCGGCGGGGTGAGCGTCCCCGGCCCGAAGATGAGCGTCCCGTACACCGGGTCCGCCAACTCTCGGCGGTCGAGCAGGCCGTGTACCTCGTTGAGGTGGCCGTCGTTGAATATCTCCATCTCGGGTTTGATGCCCCGCTCGGCCATCTCGTCGTAGACGCGGTTCACGTCCGCGACGGTGTTCTCGGTGGTGAGGTGGTCGTAGCGGTTCAGCGGCCCCATGTCGAGCGACGCCATCTCCGGTGCCGGGTCGGTCCGCAGGGGTTGGAGCCGTGTCTCGATGGGCGCGCCCGTCCCGCCTGTCGAGTGCTGGACGACGATGTTGTCGGTCTGTTCGCGGACGGCGTCTGTCACTTCCTGAAACCGCGCCGTCGAGAAGGCGCGCTCGCCGCTGTCCTGCCGGGCGTGGAGGTGGACGATTGACGCGCCCGCCTGCTCGGCGGCCGCGGCCGCCGCGCCGAGTTCGTCGGGGGTCTCGGGCAGGTTCGGGTTCGCTTCCTTGCCGTGGACGCCGCCAGCCAGTGCCGCGGTGACGATGACCGGGTCGGCGTCGAGATACGACTGGTAACTCATTCCTCGTGTGCGAGGTATATCTCGCAGTCCGTCTCGTGGTTCAACGCGAAGCGGTCGGTACAGATGTCGGCACGCATCGGCTGGACGAACTCCTCGGCGGCCGTGCAGTAGGGGCGTGGCTCGTCGAAGGAACTGCCGTCAGCGTCGGCGCGGTAGTCGAGGTACGGACACGACATACCACCCTCCACGGGGGACAGTGGCAAAACAGTCCGGGTCGGTTTCACCAGTTCCCGCCGCGGAACTCCGTCCCGCTGTCGAGTTCTCCCTCGCTCGGCGGTCCGTCGATGGCCTCCATCCCGTCGGCGTCGCTCGTGCTCTCGTCGGGCACGTCGTAGACGCCCGCGGCGTCGTCGTCGATTTCGACGGGGAGACACACCCTACAGAAGTCGAAGCCGAACGGCGTCAGGTGGATGCTCCGGCGTATCATCTTCGCCCGCCGTGCCTCCTCGATGGCTTGGTCCACGTCCGGCTGGGCCTCGATGACCTGATAGCGTTTGAGGTCCTCGACCGGTTCGTCCGAGAACCAGATGAGGCCGAGGCGTTGGAGGTTGTTCAGATACGCCGTGACGCGGGACTCGTAGCGGCACCCGGCCTCTTCGCTTATCATCGTCAACCCCGCCGCCACCAGTTTCGAGGTAATCGGAATGTAGCCCACGTCTCTGATGTCGACGGACGGCTGTGGCCCCTCCGTGGCGAGCAGTCGCAGGATACGCCCCTCGTCGGGCGAGATGGAGTCGAGAATCCGCGGGAATGCGGGGTGGAAACCGGGGTCGTCTCGGTCGACCTTCGCCGCCTCGTCCATGAGTCGTTCGCCCCGCTCCTGTAACCGTTCGAGCGCCATCCGCCGGTGTCTCTCTTCGGACTGGCCGTCGCCGTCCTCGTCGGTGTCCGCGATGCCTTCCGGCGGCTCGAACCCGAGGTCGTCGAGTTCGCCGAAGACGATGGACCGGCTCCTGTCGAGCATGTCGGCGGGCGACTCGGCGGTCATCGCCGCCTGTGCCATTCGCGTCCCGGTTCTGACCCCGGAGCGGACCGAGTACTCCGTACTCCGCTGTGTGGCCGCGGTGACGATGCGGGCGATGCGGAACCGGTCGCTCATCTCCGCGGCCGCGTTGGTGTCGCCGAACTCCGTGTCCACCGCGTCGAGGAACGAGTTCACGTCGTCGTCGCCGTCCGCGTCGCCGGACACCGAGAGACCGACGCCCAAGTCGTCCAGCCACGAGTCCATCTCTTCGCCCGCGCCGCCGGTCGACCCGCTCTCGGTCACGTCGAGCATCGACAGGACGCTATCCGCCGCCGACTCGACGGCTCTGGGGTCGGTCAGCCCCGTGTCGAACACCCCCATCATGTCCTCGACGACGGAGCCCGACCCGGACGGGTCCGCGAGTGCCGCCTCCATCACCGAGAGGGCTCCGTCGGTCATCGCGGTGTCACCGACCGTCCCGTCGAGGCTCGCCTCGAGGATGGCGACGAC
Source organism: Halorientalis litorea (assembly GCF_023028225.1). Lineage (NCBI taxonomy): Archaea > Methanobacteriati > Methanobacteriota > Halobacteria > Halobacteriales > Haloarculaceae > Halorientalis > Halorientalis litorea. Next base: position 516,559 of record NZ_CP095482.1, on the reverse strand, counting down.
TTCCTCGGCGTGGTCGGGGTTCGTCGGGTCGACGATTGCCTCTTCGAGCACCGAGAGCATCCGCTCGAACTCCTCGGATTCGACGGCGGTGTCGCCGAGGAACGTCCGCTCGAACACCGAGAGGAGACGGTCGAACCCGTCGCCGTCGAGTCCCACGGTGTCGTTGACTGCGGTGTCGAGGATGTCGAACATCCGCCCGAGGTCCGTCGGGTCCATGTTCGCCCAGTCGACATCGGGGGCGTCGAAACCGACGTCTTCGGACGTTATCTCGTCCGGCTTCCACGCGGGGAACTCGTCCGTCATACCGCGGTCACCACCAGTAGCTGTATCCACCCGGCGACGAATCCGAGGACGGCACCGACGAGGATGAGCAGCCACTCGTCCTCACGGAACCCGTCCCGCAGCATCGGGACGAACTCCTCGGGCGGCAACTCCTTCATCCGCTCGGCCATGAGTTGCTGGATGGCGACGCTTCGTTCCTCGTTGAACGTCGCGTCTTCGAGCGGTTCGAGCGTGTACTCGACACCTTGTGTGGCGATGGATTCACGGATGCGCTCGTACTCCTCGCTACCGGTCGTCATCCGAACGAGGGGCTGTGCGACGCCGACTGCCTCGTCGACGGCCGGCCGTAACGCGTCCTGAATCATCTTGTGCGTGCGGTCGGATTGGCTCCCGTGGAGCAGGTTCTGAGCTATATTTTCGATCGTAATAACGTTCTCGGCGACGAGTTCGGCGTACGTCTCGGAGGCCTCGTCTTGGCGTTTGATGAACAGCCCCTGTATCTTGAGCGGGCCGATTTTGTGCTCCTGTACCGGGTTGAAAATCGCCTTGATAGCGATGAGGTTCGTGAAGTAGCCGACGAACACCCCCGAGAGTGGGAGTACCCACCACTCGCCGATGAAGACGAACAGCGGGATAGAGAAGATGCCGAGGAAGGTACCGAGGTAAAAGCCCGAATTGACGAGGAACTTCAGTTCCCGGTCCCCCACGTCGAGGAAGATGCTGTTGAGCAGTCGCCGGTTCTCCTCTAAGTGTTCGATGACCATCAGCTTGATGTCGAGCAGTTGGTCGATGTGTTCCCCGATTTGGACGGTGATGTGCTCGATGGCCTCCGGAACTTTGGCCTCGATGCGGGCGTGGACTGCCCGCTGGATGGGTTCGGGCAGGTCCTGCCACAGTTCGGGATGCTCGTCCCGGATTATCTCCTCGACGCGAGCGTGGATGTCTCCGCGGATGCTCCCCACGACGTGTTCGGCGATACGCTCCGGGTCGAAGCGTTCGTAGAACTCGCGTTGGCTGGCGAGTTTGGCGATACCGTTGTCGACGTTGAGGCTCCCCATCTTCCCTGCCCGCGACGGGATGATGCCCTGCCAGCCGACGCGTCCCTCCATCACGCCCGGAATCTGCTGTATCTTCTTCGGGAGCAACTGCGCGAGGTGTTCCATCCCGGGAACTTTGATGCCGCGGGCATCGACGGGATGGAAGAGGAGACGGATGCCAACCCAGTTCGTGGCGTACCCGATGATGCCTGTAATCGGCGGAATCATCACGAGGCTCCAGTCGATGCTGGCGGGGAGGCTCACGGGAAGTCCCGCGAGGCTGGTGACGAGGGCGAACGACAGGTGCCAATCGAGTGCCAACATTGGTCTTCAATTCCCGCACTTCGCTGTTGCCGAACGGCGGAACAGGACTCAGGACGGACGGCCCACACACCACGTGTGTGGTTGGCCGTCCGACCGGAGTTGCGACACGCCCGTTCCCCCGAACTGGCTGTCTCGGTTTGTCGGATGGTATCTGCGGTGTAATTTAATACTGCCGTATTATGATGGCGTCAACTAAAAGACTTTACGCCAGTAACATGTTACTGTCCCGAAGTGAGGGCATACAATGAGCGACGACAACTCACCCATCGGTGCGATCTTCAAGGTGCAGCGTGACGCAATCAAAAACGGTCAGACGCTCGTCGAGAACGCCGTGAACGTCCCGGCGGACGTCAGTGACAGCTTCTACAGTACGCTGGACGACCAGCGCGAGGCCCAACAGCGGACCATCAAGTTCGGCCAGACCGCCATCAATCAGGTCCTCGATACGGTCGAGTCCACCTCGCCCGGTGCCGAGGACGAAATCGCGGAAATCCGCGAAACCGTCAACAGTGGGTTCGATTCCGTCCTCGACCAGCACGACGACCTGGTCGACACCATCGACGAGAACTACGAGGACGGCATGGAGCAGGTCGACGAAATCCTCGACGGCCTCGGGGAGCAGATGGACGTGCTGCTCGACGCCAACGAGGAACTCGAAGAGCAGACGCTCGACGCCTTCGACAGCGTCCTCGAACAGTACGAGGAACTGCAGGACACGCTCGAAGAGCAGATCGACGAGTTCGACGAGGAACTCGCCGAGCAGACCGAGCAGTTCGAGGAACGCCTCTCCGAACAGCTCGACCGCTACCAGGAGCAGATCGACGACCTCGAAGGCCGCTTCGAGGACCTGCAGGACGAAGTCGAGGAGACCGTCGAGGAGGCCCAGACCAACGTCGGTCTCGACGACGGCGAAGAAGAAGCCGAAGCCGAGGAGTAACCGCACTCCGGGTCACGTGCCACGGTTCTAACACGCGGCCTCGCTGTCACACGCTCCCTATTCTTTCGCCCGGTTCCGACGACGGCCTTCGTGCCGACTGCTCGGGGTCAGGTATATCCTCGTCTGTCCCCAACAACTGGTATGTCAAACGACACACCGGCGACCGCAGAACGGCCCGAGAGCCCCTTTCACACCACCGGGACGGACCACGTCACGATTTGGGGGAGCAACGAAGAAGACACCCTCTCGTTCTACCGTGACCTGCTCGGCATGCCGCTGGTACTCCGCCAGCCGAACCTCGACGACCCGTCACAGACTCACCTCTTCTTCGACACCGGTGACGGCCGCATCCTGACGGTGTTCGTCAGCGACGACCGGCAGTCCAACCGGCAACCGCTCCGGGGCGGCACGGGGTCGGTCCACCACCTCGCGTTCGGCATCGACGCCGACGAGTACGAGGACGTGATGGCGGCCCTCGACGAGGCCGGACACGGGTACAACATGTTCGACCGTGGTATCTTCCACTCGCTGTACACCCGCGACCACAACGGACTGGTCATCGAACTCGCCGCCGACAAGTACGAGTTCCCCGACGAGCGACGCGCCGAGGTACTCGCGGCGACTCAGCGAATCCGTGAGGAAGACGGGGCCGACTACGCACACGACGAGCACATGCGGGCCGCGCTGGAAGAACTCGGCATCGATGTCATCGAGAACGACCTTCCCGACGCCGAGACAGGTGCCGGCGTGTAGGTTTCCCCGGGGCGTGTCCGAACGCCCGGTCGACCCGCATGACCAAAACTTACTTGTCGGTCTCTCCCATCTCGATACACAAGCCCGGTTGAAGTAGTACAACCGAGTTTGTAATAGGAGGGGCACATGACAGGTGACGCACTCGTACTCATCGGCCGAGACGGCACACACGAGACGGCGACGTTAGAGACGCACGCGGACCGTATCGAAGCGCGCGGGACGGTCGACGCTGCACACGTGGTGACGTACTCGGAGGAACCGGTTCGGGAACTCCGCGCGGACCTGCAATCGATGGCGGCAGACACGCTGTTTGTCCTGCCGGCGGCACTCGCACACAGTCACGAGACGACGGAGGTGCTGCCGCGGGTGTTCCCGTATCTCGACGGCGATGTGCGGTACTGCGAACCCATCGGCCGGACCCCCGTCGTCACGGACCTCGTGGCCGACCGGGCCGCCGAGGCCGTTCCGGCCACCGCCGACACGACGCTCGTCCTCGTCGGACAGGGCAACAGTTCACAGTCCTACCACCGGCAGATGACCGAGTACCACGCACAACGCGTCGCCGACCGTGCTACCTACGCCGACGTGGTCACCTGCTATCTCCTCCAGAACCCGGCCGTCGAGTGCGTGCGGTACAACGTCGACACGGAACGTGCCGTCGCAGTCCCCCTCTTCCTGACGGAAAACGAAACGACGACCGACCGCATCCCGGCGAAACTCGAACTGGACCGCGGTGGCGTCGCCTACGCCGACCCGCTCGGCGAATCCCGTCTCGTCACGGAGGCGATTCACCGGGAAATCACCCGCAAGCGTGCCCTCGACGACAGTGCGGGCAGTGCGTCGTTCGAGGCCGAGTTGGCCGAGAACGCGCGTTCGGTCGCCACGGACGGCGAGGGACCGCTCTCCTAGTCCGCGCTGGGGTCCCCTCTCGACGGTGCCCGGATACGTCGGAGTCCGAAAGTTAAGTATCGGACGTACATCATCTACCCCATGCACGTCGTCGGCAAGTGTCCGCCAGACGGTGACGCGCTCGCGGCCGCGGCCGACCGGGGGTTCGATGCGGTCGAACTCTATCTCACGACCGAGACGCTCGACGTGGGAGCGGTTCAGCAGGCGGTCGAGTCCGCCCCGGTCGCCGTGAGTTCGGTCCACACACCGCACGTTCGCCCTCAGCAACGGGACGTTCTCGCCCGGACCGACGACCTCGCCGCTCGTCTCGACGCCTACCTCGTCGTTCACTCCCAGTACGCCCACCACGCGCACATCCCCGACTTCGAGCGGGTGGGTTTCGAGAGCAGGTACGGGTACGAGAACAACCCCGGTGCGAGTCCGCACTACCTCAGGAACGCGATTCTGGATGTCGGCCACAGTCTCGTCCTCGACACGGCGCACCTGTACATGGCCACCGACCACTATCGCGAGGAACTCGAATCGCTCCTGACGACGTACCCGGAGCAAATCGAACTGGTCCACTTGACCGACGCGACGCCGCTGGCCGACGGCCTACCGTTCGGAGCCGGCGACATCGACCTCCAGACGACGACGGGACTCCTCGCGGACCGGTTCGAGGGGGATGTCGTCCTCGAAGTTATGCCCGACGACCAATCGGCCGCACTCGCTGCCGTGGCCGACTGGACCACTGGAACCCCCACCGATGAGTGACGACGAGCGGCGTGTGTTACACGAGCAAGACCCGCTCGGGGCGTCGGTCGACGACGTCGACGAGACAGCCCTCGACGCGTTGCTGACGGACTATCAGGTCGCCAGCGACGAGGGCCGCTACCGTGACCAGTTCCTCCACTACACGTACTACCTCACGCTCGTGGTACTCGGACTGGTGCTGAACTTCGGGTACGACCTCTGGCAGAGGCCTGCTACGTCGCCGCTCGTCTGGACACTCTTCGCAGGCGGGGCCGCCACGGTGTTTTTCGTGTTGCTCGTCTGGGCCGAGGGGTTCCGTCACGCCCGGAACGCCTGCTGGGCACGTCAGGCGGAAATCGAGGAGTACCTCGCAACCGTCCAGCCCGGACTCCTCCGCTCGAACGAGAGTATCCCGAACCGGTTGACCTTCGAGTACGAGTACAGGGACAAGAGTTGGCTCGAACGGCGAGAGGTCGCACGCGATATCAAGTATCTGCTCCTGACTTTTGTCGCCGTGAGTGCCCTCGTTACTGCGTTTTATCTCGGTGCCTGGATAGCCTCGCTCTAGCAACTGTGCGGCCGCCCCGTATCTGCCCCGCGTCGACGGAGCGGCGTCTCTCGACGCACAGTAAGGACGACAGCCAGCGGACACACGTCCCACGGGTGCCCGACAGACACGAGACGAGGGAGGGCACTCAGTCCGTTCGCACGACCAGCACCGAGAGGTCCGAGAACGGCGTGTCCTCGGGGCCGTCGCCACCTGCGTGGTCGGCGAGGCTCCCGAGTGTCGTCCGCGTTATCGCTTCGTCCGCGTGTGTCAACCGTTCGAGTACCAGTGCCGTCAGCGATGGGGTCGCCCCCGCGTCCAGCAGGTCGGCGGCCACGTCGCCGGGCATCAGGTCGTATGGCCGCGGGAGGACGAGCAGGTGGCGGTCCCCGACGGCACCGCGCAGTCGCTCCGTTTCGGCCCGCAACTCGCCGCTCTTGTGGAGCGTGACGAACTCGCTGTCCTCCATCGGTGTTCGCGCCCGCGAAGCAGCCATCTGGAGCGCGGAGATGCCGGGCACGACCCGCACGGGCGCGTCGACGGCTGTCTCGACCTTGCCGAGGAACTGATACCCCGAGTGGTTCGGGTCGCCCATCAGGACGGCCACGCCGGTGGCACCCGCGTCGACGCGCTCGGCGAACCGCGCCAGCATCTCCCCCTCGTCGCGGTACCCGCAGGTCAGCAGGTCCGCCCCGGTCAGGTCTGCGACGAACTCGACCACCGTCTCGAACCCGACCACCACGTCGGCGTCCTCGATGGCCCGCTTCCCGCGCGGTGTCAGGAACTCGGTGTTCCCGGGACCGATACCGACGGCACGGACCGGGTCGGCCGGGTCCGTGGCCTCGGGAGTGCTGGCCGCGACGCTCGCGGGGTCCGGCCCCGAATCGAGGTCGTAGTCGTCGCTCACAGGTCTACGTCCCCACTCCGGGCGTCGCTGGCGACGTGGACGAGTTCGTTCGTCAGTCCCGCCGCGAGGCCGCTCCCGCCGCGCCGCCCCACGTTCGTGATGGCAGGGACGCCGTACTCGGCGGCCACCTCACGGAGTCGTTCGCGGCTCTCGGCGGCCTTCACGAACCCGACTGGCGTCGCCACGACGACGGCCGGTCGTGTGCCCTCGGCGATGCAGTCGGCGAGTGCCAGCGCGGCCGTCGGCGCGTTCCCGACGACGGCTATCGCGCCGTCGTAGACGCCCTGCCGGTCGAGTTCCAGCACGGACGCGGCCGTTCTGGTCATGCCGGTCTCGGCCGCCAACTCCGCCCCGTTGCCGATGGCCTTCCGCACCTCGCAGTCGTGACCCCGGCCCGTGATGCCGGCCTTCACCATCGTGATGTCGGTGACGATGGGTGCCTCCTCGCGGACGGCCCGGGCACCGGACACGACCGGTTCGCTCTCGGACTCGCCGCTGAACCGCACGAGGTGCTGGAACTCGGGGTCGCCGGTCGCGTGGACGGACTTCTGCCGAATCCGGTCGGCCAGCGTCTCGTCGGGGACGAGTTCGCGCACGCGGTCCATCGACATAGCCGCGATGTCCATCGCGTTCTCTGTCGTCGCGCCGAGGTCCGCGTACTCCTCGAACGCCTCGTCCGATTCGCTCGCACCGTCAGTCGTCATCGCTCGTCACCTCCTCTGTGTCGTGGCCGGGAGCGTCACGCGCCGCTCGGCCTTCCAGTTCCGCGTCGGCTTCGAGGTTCACGTCCCGGAGCCGGTCCGCCGTCTCCTCGTCTGCGTCCCACAGCCCCCGGTCGATGGCCTCGAGCAGCGTCTCCGTGATGGAGTCGAGTGCCCACGGGTTCACGTCCGTTAGCCACTCGCGCCGGTCGGCGTCGAAGGCGTACTTCTCGGCCACGTCCGTCCAGAGCGTGTCCGAGACGACGCCGGTGGTGGCGTCCCAGCCCAGCACCACGTCGACGGTGGACGAGAGGTCGCCGGCACCCTTGTAGCCGTGTTCCGCCATCGAGTCCAGCCACTCGGGGTTGAGGACGCGGGCGCGCATCGCCTTGCGCACCTTCTCCTCGTTCGTGTAGACGTCGACGTTGTCCGGGTCCGAGGAGTCGCCGACGTAGGACGCCGGTTCCTCGCCCGCCGTCTCGGCGACGGCGGTGATGAACCCGCCGTGGAAAGCGTACCAGTCCGAGGAGTCGAACTCGTCCTGCTCGGCGGTATCCTCTATCTTGACGGTCGCCTCGACGTTCCCGAGGCGTCGCTCGAAGGCGTCGTGGGCCTCGGCGACGCTCCCGCGGGACCCCATCGCGTAGCCGCCCCACTGGACGTACACGTCCGCGAGGTCGCCCCGGTCGTCCCAGTTGCCCTCGTCGACGGCCTTGTTCGTCCCCGCGCCGTAGCCGCCGGGTTTGGTCGTGAACACGCGGTGCTTTGCGGCCGATTCGGGGTTCTCGACGCCCTGTTCGCGCAACTCGGCGGCCTCCTCCTCGACGTGTTTCTTCACGTAGTTCATCTCGTGGGGTTCGTCCAGTTCGACCACCGCGTCCACCGCGTCGTGGACGACGCTCGCGGCTTGGGGGAACGCGTCCCGGAACAGTCCCGAGACCCGCGTGGTCACGTCGATGCGCGGGCGGTCGAGTTCGTCCAGCGGAATCGGTGCCACGTCGTCGATTCGTCCGGCCTCGGTCCACTCCGGTTCGACTCCCATCAGCGCGAGTACCTGTGCGATGGTCTCGCCGCGCGTGCGGACGGTCGGTGTCCCCCACGCGACGACGCCGATTTCCTCGGGGTACTCGCCCTCCGCGCGGCGGTGTCGTTCCGCGACGCCGTGGGCTACTTCGCTCCCGACTTCCCACGCGCTCTTTGCCGGAACCTTCCGGGGGTCGAGCGTGTAGAAGTTCCGCGCCGTCGGCAGGAGGTCGACGCCGCCCCGCGTGGGCGCGCCGGACCCACCCGGCGGGACGTACTCGCCCGACAGTGCGTCGGCGGTGCGGGGAATCTCCTCGCTGGCCCCGTCGACGCGCGGGGCGACTTCCGCACAGATGTAGTCGATTGCCTCGCGCAGTTCTTCGTGCGCACCGGACCGGGCGCGAGCGTCACCGAGCGGGTCGATATCGACCACGAGGAGGTTCGCGTTCACCTCGTCGTCCGGCCCGGCTTCGGCCTCCGAGTACGGGATGTCGAACCCCTCGGCGGCCAGCGTCTCCACGAGGGCCAGACTCGCCTCGTACACCTCGTCGGCGGCCTCGGCGTAGGTCATCCCGAGGGCGTCGTCGTAGGCCCCGGGGTCGTTCAACATCCGGTCGTGGTCCACGCCGAGGACGCCGGCGACGGCCTGTCTGAGCGAGGGACCGCCGGGATTCTCCAGTCGCGTGAGCGCGACGAGGTACTCGACGAGTCGGTCCCCCGCTGGTGGTTCGCCCATGGTGTGGAGGCCCTTCCGAATCTGGGTGGTCTTCACGTCGGTCAGGTACTCGTGGACGCGTTCGACCAACTCGTCCGTGTCCACCTCGTCGCCGGAGACTGCGCCCGCCGCGAGCGTCGTCCCGGCTTCGTCGGGTCCGCGTACGTCTGCCTTCTCGTCGATGTCGCCCGCGATGCCCAACTCCACCGCGAGGTCCAACTCGTCGACTTTCTCCCGGAGGAGGGCCGCGAGGTGGTCGCCGTCGTCGGTCCGGGCGTCCTCCATCCCGGCCTCCCGGTAGCGGCCGGCCAGTTCCTCTAACTCCGCGAGTTCGTCGTAGGTGCCGGCGTTGGACATGACCGGCGTGAGGTAGTCCACGACGGCGGCGTAGGAGCGTCGCTTGGCCTGTGTTCCCTCCCCGGGGTTGTTGACGATGTAGGGGTAGACGTTGGGTAGGTCGTCTATCAGTTGGTCGGGCGCGCTCGCGCCGCCGAGGCCGACTGTCTTGCCCGGGAGCCACTCCAGCGAGCCGTGGGTGCCGAGGTGGACCACGGCGTCGGCGTCGTAGGTGTTGCGGAGCCACCCGTAGAAGGCCACGTAGTCGTGTGGTGGCTGGAGGTCCGAGTCGTGATACACCTTCGAGGGGTCCATCCCGAACCCGCGCGGGGGCTGGACCGTCACGAGGACGTTCCCGAACTCGACGCCGGGGATGGCGAAGGGCCGCTCCGGTGGGTCGCCCCACTCTTCGCGGACGTTCTCGCGGAACCGCTCGTTCTTGTCGCGGAACCACTCGGTATACTGGTCGGGCGAGACCGTATCGACCGACAGTTCGCGCACGTCTTCCGGGGCGACCCAGCGGTCCTCGAGCGTGAGCTGGGCGGTCAACCGCTCGACCAGCGACTGGCCGCTCTCGGGGGCCTTGCCGTCCAAGTCGTAGCCGCGCGCTCGCAGTTCGTCGAGGAGGTTGACCGTGCTCTCGGGACTGTCGAGGCCGAAGGCCGTCCCGATGCCGTCGTCGCTCGGCGGGTAGTTGTGGAGGACGACGGCCACCCGCTTGTCCTCGTTGGGTGTGTGTCGGAGTTCGGCCCAGTTGACGGCGAGACGGGCGGCGTGGTCGACCCGGCCGTCCATCGGGACGTGCTGTTTCGGCGCGCTCCCGATGTCCGCCTCGTCGTCCATCCGCTCTTTCCCGCTGATGGGATGCGTGACCACGTTGCCGTCGAACTCCGGGAGAGCCACGGAGAGTGCCAACTCGAAGCCCATCACGCCGGTGTCGCTGGACTGGTACCGGGAGCGCGAGCGCATCGTCGTGACCGTCTGGAGGACGGGGACGCCCAGTCTGTCGAGGAACACGTCCTCCGCGGCGTCGCCCTCGTCGCTGGCCGACCGGCCGCGTTCGTCCATCGAGAGCGAGAACATGAACGAGGAGAGCACGGCGTCGACCACGGCGTCGCCGTCGTCGTCCAGCAACCACTCCTCGGTAATCGTCTCGGCGTCCCACTGGCCGTCCTCGTCGGTCGCGGGGTTACAGAATATCGGGAGGGCGTTCGCACCCGCCGCTTCGAGGGCTCGGACCTGCGCGTCGACGTACCGGGTGTTCTCGTGCGTCCAGTGGGACTCGTAGAACCACACCGCGACGGTCGGTTTCTCGGGGTCGAACGTCTCGACGATGTCCGCGTAGCCTGCGGCCGGGTGGTCGGGGTGGTAGACGCCCTCCGTCGGGAGTTCCACGGGGTCGTCGTACTCGATTTTGCCGGCAGTGTCCCCGAACTCTGCCGCGAGATACCGCAGACAGTTGGCGACGTTCGCCGTCCCGCCCCGGTCGAGATACTCGTATATGTCGTCGCGGTCCGACGGTGCCACGGAGGTATCCTCGAACGCGAAGGCGTCGCCGGTGGCCTTGACGACCAGCGGGACGCCCGCCTCCCGGAGGCGTGAGACGGCGTGGTCGTATCCCGGCATGCTGTCCTGTCCCCCGTGTAACCACAGGACGACAGCCGTCGCATCGGTCAGTTCGTCCACGAACGCGTCGACGTCGGTCCCGTCGTCGAAGTCGCTCTCCGAGCGAGCGACGAGGTCGACGGGAACGCGTTCGGCGGCCCGCTGGACGGCCCCCAGTTCGTTCTCGGTCGCGGTGTAGAGTCCGATTGTCTGCATAACGTTGTTAAACCTCTGTTGTCTTAACGCAAGTATGGTTGATTTCGCCGCGGGCAAAAAACCTTCGCAGGCCGGCCCGGAGCGGCCCGATTTCGGTGCTATCGTCGGTCAGCGGGAACTCAAGCGGGCTTTACTCGTCGTCGCCGTGAACGACGCCATCGACGGCGTGCTGGTCCGCGGGGAGAAGGGAACCGCCAAATCCACCGCGGTCAGGGCACTGGTCGACCTGCTGCCGACACAGCAGGCCGTCGCGGACTGTCCGTACGGCTGTCACCCGACGGAGCCGTCGATGCAGTGTGCGTCGTGCCTCGACCGGACGGACCCGCCCGTCGAGGAGCGTGCCGTCCCCCTCGTTACGCTTCCGCTGGGTGCGACGCGTGACCGCGTGGTCGGCACGCTCTCGGTCGGTGACGCCCTCGACGGCACTAAAGAGTTCGAGCCCGGACTGTTGGCGCGGGCGCATCGGGGCATCCTCTACGTGGACGAGGTGAACCTGCTCGACGACCACCTCGTCGACGTGCTGCTCGACGCCGCGGCGAGCGGTGTCAATCGCGTCGAGCGCGACGGAGTGAGCGTCTCCCACCCCGCGGACTTTACCCTCGTGGGCACGATGAACCCCGAGGAGGGGGACCTGCGACCACAGTTGCGTGACCGCTTCGCGGTGCAAGTCGAAGTGACCGGCTGTCCCGACATCGACGACCGGGTAGCCATCATCGAACAGGCCGTCGACGGCGAGGCCGACCGGGACGCCGAACCGACCGACTACGGCCGCAAGCTTCGCACTGCCCGTGACCGTCTCGACGACGTGACGCTCCCCGAGTCGTTCGCCGCCGACATCGCGGAACTCTGTCGGGACGCCGGTGTCGACGGCCACCGTGGGGACATCGCTACCGCCCGGACTGCTCGGACGCTGGCGGCGCTCGACGGCCGCACGAACGTCCTCGAACCGGACGTGCGCCGTGCGGCCGAACTCGCCTTGCCCCACCGCTTACAGTCTCGCCCCTTCGAGGACGCGCCGGACCCCGAGGACGTAGTCGAGGACCACTTCGAGGACGAGAGTGCCGAGGGCGGCGACGGCGACACTGAATCCCAGCAGTCGCCTGCCGACGGAGCCACCGGCGACGAGGACGGTGGCGACAGTGCCGACACGGGCGACGACGATGCCGGAGCGGACGGTGAGGCCGAGGAGGGCGACGCCCCTCGGGACGGTGACGACGGCGCGTCGCCCGAGGAGAACGCGGACGGTGACGCGGAGACGGATACCGAGGGCACGGACGCCGACCCGTCGCAGGACCCGGGGGCCGATTCCGGCGCGGCCGAGGCATCGAGCGGCGGGGACGACCGGGACGCTGACGGCCCGGACGCGGACGCCGACGACGCGGACCGCGACGAGGCCACGCCAATCGTTCCGGGCGGCGCGCGGGCGGGCGTCGGCGAGAGTGCTGCCCCGGACCTGCCGCAGTCGGACGCGCTCGACACGACTGCCGACTCGGGGTCCCGGTCCGGCGGTGCCACGGACACCGCCCGCGGGTCGCGTGTCAGAACCAAGCCCGCGGACACGGGCGACAGCGTGGACGCGGCGGCGTCGGTCCGGGCGGCGGCCCGGCGCGGGAGTGACGCCGTGGATAGCCGGGACCTGCGTGCCTCCGTCCGCGCCTCGGACACCGGCGCGCTCGTCCTGTTCGTCGTCGACGCTAGCGCGTCGATGCACCCCGCGATGCGCGCGGCGAAAGGGACAGTGCTGGAACTGCTGAAGGACGCGTATCAGCATCGCGACGAGGTGGGGTTCGTCGCCGTCGCCGGGGACTCGGCCGACGTGGTCCTCCCACCGACCGACAGCGTCTCGCTCGCGGCACGCCACCTGAAGGACCTCCCGACCGGCGACCGGACGCCGCTCCCCGACGGACTCAGAACCGCGGCCGAGGTCCTCGACCGCGCCGACCCGGCGTCGGCCGTCGTCGTCCTCGTGACCGACGGCAGAGCGAACGTTGCGGACGGGAGTCCCACCGCCGAGACTCGCCGGGCGGCCCGCGAACTCGCCGACCGAGACGCGTCTCTTCTCCTCGTCGACGCCGGCGACGACGGCGTCGGCGTCACCGACCACGTCCTCGACGCGACGGACGGCCGCCGCGTCCCCCTCTCGGCACTGTCGGCGGACCGCGTCGACGCCGCCGTGGACGAAAGCTGAGTTTTGCGTACTCGAAAGCTTTACAACTAAGCTTGCTCTTTTTCAACCGTAGCTTACCAATGGCGACAGCGAACACCGTTCACGGACGTATCGAAGACGCACGGCCACAGTTGACCGCACCCCGCGTGGCACTCGGACTGGCACTCGTCGCGATACTCGGGTTCACGCTCATGTTCGTGCAGGACCCACTCGTGCACGACTCCCTCCACAACGCCCGGCACGCGGCGGGCATCACCTGTCACTGATGCTCCAGTCGTATCTCGTCCGCGGGCTGAAGGCCGGCCTCGTCGGCGGCCTCGCCTTCGGCGTGTTCGTCGCCCTCGTCGCCAACCCGCTCGTGGGCTTCACCGAGGCACTGGCAGGCGGCCACGACCACGGTGAGACTGCGGGTCACGACGAGGCGAGTCACCACGCCGAGAGTACGACCGGCGTCCTCGATGCCGTCTCGACGGATGCCGTGAGCGTCGTCGCGGGCGTGTTCTGGGGACTGCTCTTGGGCGTCGTCGCGTTCGGCGTCGTGTTCTACTTCCTCGAACCCGCGATACCGGGGGCCGAGGACACGGCGTCGTATCTGGTCGGCGGTGCCGGGTTCCTCACCGTCTCGGGTGCCCCGTGGCTCGTGCTTCCGCCACAGCCACCGGGCGTCGAGAGCGCGATTCCGGTCGACACGCGACTCCTCTGGTACGCCGGCGCGATGCTGGCCGGTGCCGTGGCCTGCGTGCTCGCCGGCTACGCGTACAACCGAGTCCGGTCGCGGGGCCGAGGTCAGGCACTCCTCGCCGCCGCCGTTCCGCTCGGAACCCTTCTCGCGCTCCCGCTCGTCGCGCCCGGAACGACCGGCACCGCGGCGATTCCGTCGGCCGCTGCCTTCGGCTTCCGCGCGCTCGTCGTCGTCGGGCAACTCGGCCTGTGGCTGGTCCTCGCCGCGGCGCACGCGTGGCTGCTCGGTCGGACGACGACACAGCCGTCGGCCGTCGCGGCGTCTCACGACGCGCCGTCGGCCGACTGACACCGTCGAAAAATTCAGTTCTCGGTGACGATTCGGAGGCGGTACGTACCGCGAACGCGTTCCTCGTCGTGGTAGGTGACCGGTTCCTCGATGGACGCAACCACACCGTCCGCGAGGCTCGCCGCCGTCACGACGCCGTCGCTTCCGACTGTCCGCCGTTGTCCGCCCTCGATACCGAGGACTGTCAGCCCGTGTGACTCGGGCGTCCGGGACCGGAAGTGCTGCGCGCCGGGTACTGCGACGCTGTCACCGTCCGTACCGACGCCGGAGGCGAACCCGCCCACGCCGGTCCGCCACCGCACCTCTCCGCCCGGCGTGACACCGACCGCCGTGTTTTCCTGCGGATGTCTCGCGTCCGTCTCCCGTCCCTCCTCGGGGTAGGTGTTGCCGGTGACGAACACGGCTCCGCACGCATCCGCGTGAACGTGGTTCGGGTACGCGTAGACGCGCTCGCCGGCCACGAGTTCGGGCGTCGCCAGCGGGAGCCGCCACTGCTCCACGCCGGTTTCGTCCAGCCGATACCCGCAGAAGTCGCCGTGGCTGGCGACCACGACGCCGTCCCCGTGGAGTGCAACGTCGCCGACGCGCCGCCCGCCGTCGGTGCCGGGGTCCCACGTCGTCGTCGGGGTGCCCGACTCCGCATCGAGGACGACCAGCCCGTGCTGGTGGTCGCCGGGACAGCGGTTGTACGCGACGGCGACCCTGTCCGCGTCGGCGGCGAGGCTGATGGGCGAGGCGTCCGCCCGGTACCGCCACCGAATCGTCCCGTCCGTGTCGAACGCGGCGACGACACTCTCGAACCGTCGGCCGCCGCCAGCCGACGCCGCAGACTCCTGCTGTTCGCCGGAGCGTTCGTACCGGCGCACGGCGGCGTAGATGCGGTCGCCGTCCGTCTCGATGTCGGCGACGAACGGGAGGAGAAACCGCGTCTCTCGGTCGGCCGTACCCACGTCCTCGGCCGCCTCGTACCGCCACCGCTCCGCGCCGGTCGCCGCGTCGTAGGCCCGCACCGCACCCGAGACGCCACGCTCTCCAGCGACGAGACACTCCGCGGTCGCGGCCAGCGAGACGACACAGCCCTCACCGTCGGCCCGCCACTGTTCGGTCAGGCCGTGGTCGAACGCGACGACCGTACCGTCCGCCGTTCCCGCGACGACGCGCTCGTCCCCGACGAGGACGGCCGACCGGCGACCGAGGTGGCGTGACCCGGCCGGGTCGACATCCCCGAGACGTGCGGTCCGCGGGCTACGCATCGACCGGGAACGCCTCGTGGAGGTGGTGGTGTGCCTCGCCGAACCCGTCGAGGACGCTCTCTGCCTGTTCGGTCAGTCGGTGAACCGCCCGCTCGGCGTCCCGGACAGCCACGAGTCGGCCGCGCGCGTAGTCGTACTCCGGGTCCTCCGGGTCCATCGCGGCGATTTCCTCCTCCAGTTCGACGAGGGCCGCGTCGAGATGGCGTTCGATTTCGGGCAGTGTCTCGGCCGCCGCGAGGGCCGCGATTGGCCCTTCGAGACTCCCTTCGAGCTCTTGTTCCGCGTGCTTGCGCGTACTCTCGTCGCCGATACCGAGTGCCGTCATCACGCCCAATCGCAGGGCTTCGAGTTCGTCACAGCTCATAAATCAGGTGTCGCTATAGCGTTTGGTCTACGATGTCGCTGACGATGCGGTCCCGGTCGAGGTGGGACGAGACGATGCGGTCGGCGTCCTCGCTCTCGACGCCGCCGTACCACACGCCGTCGGGGTAGACGGCGACCATCGGCCCCTCGCCACAGCGGCCGAGACAGGACGAGCGCGTGACCCGAGCGTCACACGCCTCCGAGTCCCGGACGGACTGGCGGAGGTTCTCGAGGACGGCGGGCGCGCCGTCGGCCGCGCAGGTCTGGTTCGTACAGACAGCGACGTGTTTCTCGGGGGCGTCGTGGACGTGCGGGTCGTCGGCCACGTCCTCCCTGTCGGCGTGGGTCTCCTGATGGGTCAGCGCGCGCAACATCGCCCGCGCGCCGCCCACGTCCTCCTCGTAGCCGTCGAGTTCCACCTTGTACTTGCAGGTGTCACAGGACATCTCGACGCTCCCGGTCCGGGCCGCCTGCCAGCGGTCGCCGAGCACGTCCAGTAGCCGGGAGTCGGTGCCGAGCGGGTCGCCCGCCGCCGCGTCGACGTACGGGTACTCGGCGTCGAACTCGTCGGCCCCGTCCCGGATGCGCCCGGTCAACACGCCGTCGCCGAGCATGTAGGGCAGGACGACCACGGCGTCGGGCCGTCGCTTGGCCGCCGCGTGGAGCGCGTCGGACAGCTCCGGCTCCGTGACGCCGATGAAGGCGGCGTCGACTCCCGCGAAGTCCCGTCCCTCGTCGAGCAGGCGCGCGAGTTTGAACACGTCGCCGTTCGCGTCCGGGTCGCTCGACCCACGGGCACAGAGGACGACGAGTACGTCGTCCGTACTGCGGTCGACGCCCAACTCCCGCTCGACGGTGGCCGCTCGGTCGTCGAGTAAGTCCACCAGTGCGGGGTGGATGCCGAGGTGCGCGCCGTTGTTCACGGTCAGTCCGTCGTGTTCGCTCCGGGCGCGCTGGACGGCGAGCGGCACGTCGTTTTTGACGTGGCTGGCCGCGAACAGCGAGAGCGGGACGACGGTCACCTCCGAGACGGTTCCGGCCAGCCCCGCAATGGCCTCGGGAATCGCCGGTTCCGCGAGTTCGAGGAACCCGGCGTCGACGGGGACACCGAGTCGGTCTTCGAGCGCGGCCGCGAGCGTGCGGACCTGCTCGTTGGACTTCTCGCGGCGTGACCCGTGCCCGACCAGCAGGACCGCCTCGTCGTCGAACGCCCCGCCCGCCTCGCCGCCGCTGGTCGACCGACTCATCGCTCGTCCCCCGCCGCGGCGTCCAGTTCCCGTGCCTGCTCGACGCTCTGTCTGAGTTTCCGTCGACGCGACGGCGCGAACAGACCGGTGTCCTCGCTCCCGTCGTAGAGCCACGTCCCGACCTCGGGGACGCGCTGGTCGTCGACGCCGAACCAGTAGCCGCCCGAGGACGTTTCACTCACGTCGTCCGTCGGGGCGTCCACGGGTGCGGTGGCGAGGAGTCCGTCGATGGTCTCCAGCAACCGCCGGTCGTCGGCGACGAACGAGAGGCCGACCGTCCCTGCCGACTGCTTGAAACAAACCGTACCACAACCTTCCAGTAGCCCGCGGAGCAGTTGTCGGTCGTGGTCCAGCGCGCCCAGTCGGTAGCCGCCGGGGTCGCCGTCGCGCGGGAGGCCGAAGGCGGCCGACGCCCGTTCTGCGAGGTCACCGAACACTTGCACCGTGAACTCCTCCTCCGTCCGGGTGAGTGCGGTGTCGTGTGCGTACTCGCGTTCGTGGATGCGTCGGTCGACCTGCTCTGCCCCGGCGATGGCCGCCAGCCGTCGGGCGGCCGTCTCGTCGTTGGTCCGCACCCGCACGCAGTCGGCAGTCAGGTCGCCGTCACCGACCACCCGGCCCCAGAAGTACGCCGTCTCGGGGTGGGCCGCGAGCAGGTCCGACGGGATGCCGGTCTCGACGCTCATCGTTCCTCCACGCTGATGGCGTCGACCGGACAGGCCGCGGCGGCCTGCGCTGCGTCCGCCAGTCGGTCGTCGTCGACGGTCACGCGTTCGGTCGTCCCGTCTCGCTCCGCGCCGTCGAGCGTCGCGAGACCGTCCTCGGCCTCCTCGAACCGGTCGTCCCGCACGAGGCAGGCGAACACGCCGTCGCAGGCCTCGCGGTCGAGGGTGATGGTGTAGGTCATCAGTAGTCGTACTTCGTCTCGTAGCCCCGAGGCGTCACCATCCGGTCGTCCCAGACGTACGTCTCCTCGTTGCCGACGAGCAGGGTGGTCGTCATGTCTATCAGGTCCGTCTCGCCCAGTTCGGGGAGGTCCGCGAGGTCGACGATTTCGACTTCCTCGTCCTCGCGGCCCGCGGCGTGGACGACGCCGACCGGCGTCTCGGGGTCGCGGTGTTCGAGCAGTATCTCACAGCACTTCTCGAAGTTGTCGCGGCGCTTGCGACTCCACGGGTTGTAGATGGCGATGGTGAACCCCTCCTTGGCCGTCGCGTGCAGGCGCGACTCGATGGTAGGCATGTCCGTGAGGTGGTCCGACAGCGAGATGGACACCGTGTCGTTGACCAGCGGCGCGCCCACACGGGCGGCACACGACTGGGCCGCCGGGACGCCGGGCACCACGTCGAACTCGAGCATCGACGCCGTCGCGCCCTTCGACTCGATGATTTCGAGTGCCAGTCCCGCCAGCGCGTACACGTTGGGGTCGCCGCTCCCGATGATGGCCACGTCGTTGCCCGCCAGTGCCCGGTCGATGGCCTCCTCGGTCCGGGACACTTCACCACACATCGGCGTGTCGTAGACGTCCTCGGCGTCGTCGGTAATCTCGTCTGGCAGGAGTTCGACGTAGGTGGTGTAACCGACGATGTGTTCGGCGTCGGCGAGCGCGGCCTTCGCGCGGTCGGTCATGCCCTCGGGTTGGCCGGGGCCGAGGCCGACGGCTATCAACTGGCCCGGGTCGGCGTCGAAGTCCTCGACTGTCGCGCCGACCTCCTCCTCCTCGTCGGCGTCCGAACTCGCACCGCACCCCGAGGAACTCGTGTCCGAGGACGCCCCGCACTTCGAGTCCGTCGACGCGTCCGTCGTGGCGGTCGACCCGCCGCACGTGGACGAGGTGTCTGTCTCCGTGTCTGTGCTCGCGTCCGTGGTGGTATCGTCAGTACTCATTGTTTAGAAATCCTCCACGTCACGCCCGCCGCGCGGGGTGACGAGGTACTCGCGGTAGTCGTTCTCCCAGACCTCCGTCTCGTGGGTGCCGACGAGGATGGACGACCCCATCCCGCCGACCTTCTCGTCGTGGTCGGTAACCTCGCCGAGGGTGGTGACCGTCTCCGTCTCGCCGTCGAGGTTGCGCCCGGCGTCACCCCGCCCGGCGTCGTTCACGATGGCGACGGGCACGTCGTCGGCCCGTTCCTCGCGGATGACCTCGATTGCGCGCTCGTAGTCGCGCCAGCAGTTGTAGAGGACGACGACGAACCCCGAGATGGCCGCCGCCCGGAGTTTCTCCTCTATTTCCTCCCACCCGCGCCACTTGTCCGACAGCGAGACGGTACAGAAGTCGTTCGAGAGCGGCGCGCCGAGGTTCGCCGCGCCGCCAAGTGCCGCCGTGACGCCGGGGACGATTTCGATTGGCACGTCCGTCGCGCCCTCCTCCTCGGCCATCGTGAACACGAGGTCGCTCTTCCCGTAGACGTTCGGGTCGCCGCCGGAGACGTGAGCCACGTCCTCGCCCGCCCGGACGCGTTCGAACGCCTCCCGAGCGAGTTCGACCTGCCGACCCATCGTCGACCGAACGAGCGTCTGTGTGGAGCCGTCCGGCCGTTCGAGGACGGTCCCCTCTTCGCCCGCCACGGTCCCGCCGTCGGCGGCCGCCTCGACTGCCGCGCTCTCGGGCGGGAGCGTCCCGTCCCGTCGCAGGAACTCCTGATACAGGTTCGAGGCGACCACGCAGTCGGCAGTCCTGATGACCTCCTTCGCTCGCTGGGTCATCCCGCCGGGCAGTCCCGGTCCGATACCCACGACGGAAAGTGTCCCGTAGTCGTCCTCGTTCGTCGCGGTTTCGGCGGTGTCTTCGGCCGCCATGTCACTTCCCCACCGCCACGGTCACGGCGTCGTCGTACCGTTCCTTCTCGGCGAGCAGTTCGTGCTCGCGCCCGCCGGCGATGGCACTGGCCTCCGAGATACCCGGCCAGCCGATGAGTTCCTTCGACCGGGAGGGCGTCGGCCCCTCGAACCGCTCCAGCGTCTCCTTCTCGAAGGAGACGACGCCGAGACCCAACTCCTCGGCCGCGGCCAACAGTCCCTCTTCTTCTTCCTTCCGAGTCCCGGTGGCGACGAACTCCACGTCGTCGACGCCGTACTCTGTGCCGTCGAGGGCACGCTTCCACGCCGTGAGGAACTGTGCTTTCTTCGCGCCCGAGACGCTGCCCGTGCCGAGGACGACGCCGTCGTCGCCGTTACGCTTCAGCACCGTCACGTCGTCGCCGACGAGGACGGCCCGCGGGCCGTCGAGGCGTTCGACCGCGCCCAGTTCGTCGTCCAGCACCGCGAGGTTCGTCGCCACCGTCGAGTCGCCGTTGACGACGTGGGTGTCGAGTGCCTTCGCGCGTTCCTCGACGCCCTGCTTGCCCGCCGCCTCGGAGGCGGTCGTCACCGCGGGAACGGCTCCCATCGAGGCGAGGTCGTCGGCCACTTGGTTCGCACCGTGGTGGCCGCCCGTGATGGGAATCGCCCACGTCAGTTCCTCGTCGACGACGACGATGGCGGGGTCGTCCCACTTGTCGTCGAGGAGCGGCGCAGTCTTGCGCATCGCAATCCCCGAGGCCATCAGGCCGACGAAACAGTCGTATTCGCCCCAGTGTTCGGCGAACACGTCGCCGTGGTACTCGATGACATCGATGGATTCGTAGCGGTCGCCGATGCCGTCGACGATGTCCGCGGCCGTCTCCATCTTGCGCTCGAAGGAGATTATCGCGATTTCCTCCGCGACCTCCCCGTCGCTGTCCGGCGTGGCGCAGTGGCCCCCGTCTCCGTCGCCGTCCGATGCGTCCGTTCCGTTCGTGGTCTCGTCGTCTGTGTCCGTACTCATCAGTCGTCTGCCTCCGTTTCCGCGTCCGCGCCGTCGTCGCTCCCGCGCGATGCCCAGCCGTCGTAGAGATACGACCGCTCGTAGCCCGCGCCCGTCACGGCGTCGCCGATGAGGACCAGTGCGGAGGCCCGGTATCCGGCGCGCTCGACTCGCTCGCCGATGGTGGCGATAGTGCCTTCGATGACCTCCTCGTCGGGCCAGGAGGCGTGGTAGACCACTGCGACCGGTGTCTCGGGGTCGTGTCCCTCGGCCAGCAAGCGGTCCATCGTCTCCGCGACGGCGTGGGTCCCGAGGTAGATACAGGTAGTCACGTCGCCCATCCCGACGAACTCGGAGATGTGGTCGTCCTCGTCGGAGAGCGTCTTCCCCTGTGGTCGGGTGAACGCGACGTGATTCGACACCTCGTTGAGTGTGAGTTGCGTGCGGAGCGTCGCGCTGGCGGCGAACGCCGCCGTCACGCCGGGGACGAAGTACGTCGGGACGCCCTCGTGTTCCAGCGCGTCCATCTGTTCGAGTGCCGCCCCGTAGATGGCCGGGTCGCCGCTGTGCAAGCGCACGACGTTCTCGCCGCGTTCGTGGGCGTCACGCATCAGCGGTACCAGTTCTTCGAGGTCCTTGCCGATGGACGACACCGTCTCGGCGTCGGCGCAGTAGGCGTCCAGCAGTTCGCTGTTGACCAGCGACCCGGCGTGGACCACGAGGTCGGCCGCTTCGACGAGTTCCCGTCCGGCGACGGTCAGCAGTTTCGGGTCGCCCGGCCCGGCCCCGATGAACGGAATCCCGTCCTGTTCGTCCCCGGCCGTGTGTTCGTACACGCGAGCGTCGCGCTCTCTCGTGCGCGCTTCGCCCTCGGCGTCGATTGCCGCTTGCGGGGTCGTCGCGCCCGAGGAGTCGCCGTCGTCCCTTCCGGTATCGTCTTGCGGGTCAGTCATCCGAGCGCACCTCCGGGTGGTCGTCGCCACAGGCGGCCCCTTCGGCGCGCTCGGCCCTCGTCGTCGACTCGTCCGTCTCGAACGCCGCCGTCGCTAGCTCGTCGTCCAGTCCGGGCCGCTCGGCGTAGGCGAGCGTGTAGTAATCGCGCTCGGCGAGGTCGGTCGGGTCGTCAGTCACGGCCGTCTCGCCCTGTTCCATGAACAGGCGACGGCCGTAGGTCACCTCGTAGCCCGCCTCGACCAACCCCTCGTGAGTGGCCGGGGCGTCGGTGACTTTGAACAGCACCATCCGGTCGGGGCCGGTCGGGGAGGCACCGCGCGCGCCTTCCCGAAGTGACAGCCCCGACCCGGCGGGGATTTCGACGCCGAGTGCCGTGGCGAAGGCGGTGACCGCGCTCACGCCGGGGACGATTTCGAGGTCCACCTCGGGGTGGAACGCGTCGAGCGTCCGCCGGAGGTGTCCGAACGTCGAGTAGACGTTCGGGTCGCCCAGCGTCACGAAGGCGGCCTCGCCGTCGCGTGCCTGCGGGGCGATCTCCGCGGCCGCCTCCTTCCACGCTCGCCGGAGTTCTTCCTCGTCGCGGGTCATCGGGAAATCGAGGTCGCCGATGCGTTCCTCGGGGACGTGTTCAGTGGCGACCGACCGCGAGAGACGCCCCGGCGAGTACACCACGTCGGCGGCTTCGAGGACTCGCTTCCCACGGACGGTCACGAGGTCGCCCTGTCCGGGACCGAGGCCGACGCCGTAGAGCGTCATCGCCTCCCTCCACGGGCCGGGCGGCCGCCGTCGGCGGCCACGTCGTCACCGGCCCCGCCCACGAGCATGTAGACCGGGTTCTCCGAGTCGAAACTCGTCGCCCCGGCGAGTTCGTAGCCGTGGCTGACTTGGAACTGGACGACTTCCTCCAGCAGGTCACGGTCACGGAACGCCTCGGTGGCCGCGCCGGCGACCTCTAGCCGCGAGACGTTCATGACGACACGGTCGACGCCGGCCTCGACGGCGAAATCGAGGACGGCCTCGTAGTTGCGACTGCCACCGAGGAAGAGCGCGTCTGCGTCGCTCGGTAGCCCGTCCGGGGCCTCCGCCGCACGGAGGTCCACCTCGGCCTCGGTGTCGTTCTCGGCGAGGTTCTTGCGTGTCGTGTCGAGTCTGTCCGCCTTCCGTTCGAGCGCGGTGACACGGCCGGCCCGTCGCGCCGCCTCGATGGTGACGGCACCGGTGCAGGAACCGACCTCCGCGAAGTGGTCCGACGCCCGCAAATCGAGTTTCGAGAGCAGGACGGCACGCACTTCCGGCTTGGTCGGCCCCGCCTTCGCGTCGTGCGGGAGCATTACACGGGACATCACTGTCTACAAGTGCAGTAGCGCGTAAAACAATTTTGGTTGTATTAAGGAAACCCGAGTTGTGTTTCGGCGGGTCGCCGTGGCAAAATACTTGCATTGCGCGCCCCGAGTGGTGGTAATGGCAGGGAACGCGGGCGAGTCCGAGGACGCGAACGTCCTGCGGAGCAAACGCGACGCCACGCGCTACCAGATTCTCGTGGAGATAGCCGAGCGGCAACCGGCGGTCAGCCAACAGGAGGTTGCCACGGCAATCGGCGTCACCTCACAGGCCGTCAGCGACTACCTCCAGGACCTCATCAAGCAGGGCTTCGTCGAGAAGCACGGGCGAGGCCGGTACGAGGTGACCAAGGAGGGCGTCGATTGGCTCATCTCACAGACCGACTCCCTCCGGGAGTTCGTTCAGCACGTCAACGAGACGGTCATCGGGCAGGTGGAGGTGGAAACGGCACTCGCGACCGGGTCGATTTCCGAAGGGGACGCCGTCTCGCTCTCGATGCGTGACGGGGTTCTCCGGGCGACGCCGGGCGCGGCCGGGTCCGTGGCCGCCGTGGCAGTCACCGACGCCGACGAGGGCCAGGACGTGGGCGTGACCGACTTCGAGGGCGTCCTCGACTACGACCTCGGGGCCGTGACCGTCGTCTCGCTCCCTCGCGTCGACGACGGCGGGAGTAGCGTCATCGACTCCGACACCGTCGCCGAGTTCGCCGCCGACCACGACTTGCTCGCCACCGCCGGCGTCGAGGCACTCGCCGCCGCCCACGCCGCGGACCTCGACCCGGACGTTCGCTTCGCGACGGCACAGGCCGTCGAGGAGGCCGCGACGCGCGGTCTCGACGTTCTCCTGCTCGCCGTCACGAGTCGTCTGTCGGCCCACACTGACCGCCTCCGCGAGCAGAACGTCGGCTACGAGATGGTCGACGCCGCCGAGCACTGACCCGAACGTCTTCGGCACGAAGGCAACCAGCGTGCGGCCTGTAGGCTCGCGCATGAACATCCCGTCGCCGTTCTCCGCCGACGCGGCCGAGTTCGACAGCTACGACGAGTTCGTCCCCGACCACGTTCCGGCCCCCAGCGACGCACTCCGGGACCACGACGTGTTGGCCGGC
Organism: Halorientalis litorea; assembly: GCF_023028225.1. NCBI lineage: Archaea > Methanobacteriati > Methanobacteriota > Halobacteria > Halobacteriales > Haloarculaceae > Halorientalis > Halorientalis litorea. Next base: position 492,285 of record NZ_CP095482.1, on the reverse strand, counting down.
CGTCCCCACCTCGCCACCCACCGCCTGAGTCGCGCGCTGTTCGAGGACCGCGGTGTCTACGACATGACGTTCGGCTACAACCTCGCGCGCCTGAACCTCGACGCCCGCCACCCCGACGCGGGCCTGCGGTACGCCCGTTCGACGGACGAGGCGGGGGTCCTCCGCGTCGAGTTCACGCCCACGACGGAGTTCTGCCCGCAGAGCGACACGCTGGCGAAGGGCGTCTTCCGGGCGTGGAACGGCCTCACCGACCGCCACGAGTACGACCTCGTGCGCGTCCGGGTGGCCGACCTGCACCACCGGAGTGCTGTCATCAACCAGCAGTTGCGCGACCACGAGACCCGATTCGCCGAGTCGGGGGTCCTCCCAGACTCGCGTGCCGGCGGCTACGACGAGGGCGTCCCGAACGAGGCCGGGTACGACCGGGAACCCGACACGCCGTTCTGACTCCGCGTCGGACGCCGGTATCGGCGGACCAGACAGACACTGAACCGGGTAGCAGGACTCGAACACGTTCGGGGAAACTGGGAGACGTGTGGGACGGGAACGGTCGTCCGTATGCCCGAAATCGACGTTCGTGACGTGCCGCCCAAGGACCGTCACCCGAAAATCATGGACACGTTCACGGAGATGGACAGCGGCGAGACGCTGCGGTTGGTCAACGACCACGACCCGAAACCGCTGTACTACGAGATGGACGCCGAAGTCGACGCCTTCGACGCCGAGAACTACGAGGTCCGCCGCGAGGGCGTCGAGAAGTTCGTCGCGGAGTTCCCCAAGAAGTGATGGTGGACCGCGCCTCCCTGCCGGCCCTCTCCGACGGAACCCACGCTCGGCCGTTCCCGGACGGCGAACCCGATGTCGTTCGCCTCGCACTCGACGCCGGTGAGTCCATCCCATCACACACTCATCCGGAGCGTCGCATCGTCTTTCACCTGTTGTCGAGCACGCTCGCGCTGACCGTCGACGACGAGACGCACCACCTCGACGCCGGTGACATCGTTCGGTTCGACGGCCGCTCGGCCGTCTCGCCGGACGCAATCGAGGACAGCGAGGCGTTGCTCGTCCTCGCCGAGCGGAGCTAGTCCTCCCCGAACAACGCGAGTGCGACGCGGGCCACCTCGTCGTCGCCCGACCCGGTCTGTCGGAGTGCCCGCTCGGCGGGGGCAGTCAGTCGTGCCGTCAGCCGCGTCGCCAACCGCTCGACCGCCGCGCGCTTCTCGGGCGTCACGTCGCCGCGCGCGTCGAGCGTCGCGACTGCCCGCTGTACCTGTTCGTCACGGACCGTCGTGGCACGTTCCTCGATGGCGGCGACCCCTGTCGCCTCGGCGGCGGCCGGCTCTGTCGGTACGTCGGCGTCTGACATTACTCGGCAGGCCAGATGGCGGTCACGACGGCGTCGTCCGTCTCGACCGTCGTGTAGGTGTAGCCCCGGTCGTCGAGTTTCGGATAGAGGTGCTGTGGGGCACGGTCGTTGAACTGGACGAGGACCGTCCCGGCGTCGAGTTCGGTCAGGCGTTCGAGCGTGTCGGTCAGGGGCTTGGGCGGCCCGAGGTCGCGTACGTCGAGCTGTTCCCGTGGCGCGTCCGCCGGGACGTCGGTCGATTCGAGTGCTCGCTGCCAGTCGTGTGCTCGTTCCGGCATGTATTACGGTTCGGTCCCGACCGCCCCAACCCTTATCCCGAACAGGTTCGCACGGACAGTCGAACATGTTCGGAGCCACCTACTGGACGATGCGACCGGAAGTCTCCAACGACCAATGCCACGCGCGAAACTGAGAGTCAGGCTACCGCGGCAGATGTGGGTCGGGGCCATCTCGACGGAGTACCCCGACGTGGAGTTCCGGGTACTGGCGGCCCTCCCGACGGATGACACCGGGGTCGGACTGGTCGAACTCACCGGGCCGAACCTCGACGCCGTCGTCGAGGCGATGGGCGACACCGACGCAGTCCTCACACTGGACATCTTGGGTGAGTCGGCCGACCGGGTCCTCGTTCAGTTCGAGACGAGCGAACCGCTCCTGTTGTTCTCGGTGCGCGAGTCCGGCGTGCCGCTAGAACCCCCGGTAGACATACAGGACGGCCGTGCGACGGTGGAGGTGACCGCCTCGCAGGACCGCCTCTCGCAGTTCGGGACACAACTCGAACAGTTCGGGATGTCGTTCGACGTGGAGTACGTCCAGCCGTCGGCCGAATCGGCCGACGACCTGTTGACCGACAGCCAGCGTGACTTGGTCGTCGCCGCAGTCGAGCAGGGGTACTACGACACGCCGCGGACGTGTTCGCTGACGGAACTCGCCGACCACGTCGAGATGGCGAAATCGACCGTCAGCGAGACGCTCCACCGGGCCGAGGAGGCGATAATCAAGGAGTTCGTCGCCGAGTTCCGGGCCGAACTCGTCGAGGATTGAAACTCAGTCACTGCTCGCACCGTAGCCGTCCGGTTCGTAGGGACAGAGCGGGTCGGCCGCCAGCGGGTCGCCGGTGTGCGCGTACGCCCGCGACCGACTCCCACCGCAGACGCCACGGAACTCACAGGCACCGCACTTCCCACGAAGTTGTTCGCGGTCACGCAACCGCGCGAACAGGTCGGCACTCCGGTAGATGTCCGTGATGTCGTCCTCGCGGACGTTGCCCGCCGACTGCGGCAGGAACCCCGACGGGTACACGTCCCCGGTGTGGCTGACGAACGCGAAGCCGTCGCCCGCGACGACGCCCCCGCGCCGCCTGAGGCCGTCGTCGGCGTCCCGCTCCTGCAGTTTCACCCGCCGGTAGTGTGGGGCTTCGGTGGTCTTGACCCCGAACGGTTCGTCGTCGGCCACGTCCGCGAGCCACCGCATCACGTCGTCGGCCCGTTCCGGGTCGATAGGGTCGAGTAGACGACCCCGCCCCACCGGGACGAGGAAGAACACGCTCCAGAGGACGGCCCCGAGGTCACGGACCACGTCCCGGATGGCCGGCAGTTGCTCGACGGTCTGTGCACAGACTGTCGTGTTCACTTGGAGCGGCAGGCCCGCCTCGCGGGCGTGTGCGGCGGCCCGGCGCGTCTCGGCGAAACTCCCCTCGACGCCACGGAAGGCGTCGTGGGCCGCCGCGTCGCCGCCGTCGATGCTCAGAGCCATCCGCCGCAGGCCCGCCGCGTCGAGGTCCGCCACCACGTCCCGGGTCAGCGACGTGGTTCCGCTGGGCGTCAGCGACATGCTCAACCCGATGTCGTCACCGTGTGCGACCAGTTCGGTCAGGTCCGGTCGCTTGCAGGGGTCGCCGCCGGAGAGGACGACCAACTGGTTCTCGCCGAACTCGCGGGCGGTGTCCAGCAGTTCTATCCCCTCTGCAGTCGTCAACTCGTCGGGGTGCCGGGCCGGTTCCGCGTCGGCCCGGCAGTGTTCGCAGGCGAGGTCACACGCTTGCGTAACCTCCCAGATGAGTACGAGCGGTCTGTCGTCCGTGTCGACTGTCGGTGGCATACGTGGGCTGGGTCTGGGTCGGTCATATCGCTGTTCGGGATTCCCACCGTCCGGGAACCCCCGTTCGGCTCCCGGGTCACTCGACGTGGACGCGCGTCACGTGGCCGCCACAGCCACACTGCTCGACGTACTCGTACTCGACGCTCGCGGCCAGTTCGTCGAGTTCGTCGTACAGGTACGTCTCCGGGTGGCCGTGGCCGCCGTGGGTGACGAGGTTCACGTGGTACCCCGACGCGGTGTGTTCGATGGCCGACTTCGCCTGTGCGAGGACCAACGACCGGTCCTCCCCGTGGTGTGGCTCTTCGAGGTTCGCGGACCACGAGTTCTCGTGTACGGTCTCCGTGATGGGTTCGACATCGTCGTGTGAGACACTCATCGTGAACGGACGTTCCCCCGCCACGGATGAAACCCTCTCCCCGAACACGTTCGTCCGAGCGAATCCGACGCAACGGCCGATGGTGCCGAACACGTTCGGGGAAGGCGTTTTTGATCGCGAGTAGTCATCGGTGGGCATGGAAACCGCCACCACGACGCCCGACGCGGAGACGGTCCAGACCACCGTGACGGTGAACTGTACTGGACACGTGCGGCGGGCCGTCGGCGAGCCACGACTCGACTTTACCTTCGAGGGTAACACACTCCGTGCGTTCCTCGACGCCTTCTTCGCGGCGTACGACGTGGCCGACATGATTATCGCGGAGACGGAGACGGAGGCGACGACGGCCGGTTGGGCACCCGAAGACACGAGTATCCTAGGGACGTGGCGGAAGAACCCCGAAGGCGAGCAGACACGGGCGTACGCACGGGTCTGCGTCAACGGCCGGTTCAACGAACACCTCGACGGACTGGACACGCACCTCGACGACGGTGACAGGGTTGCACTCATCTACCCCTTCATGTTCTGCCTGTAGCGGGACTGTCCGGGCCAGCGTGACACCTATATAAACCCCCGTGCGAACCGGTTCGGGAAAATACACTCGTCCTTCTCGCGGGCTGAGAACGCTTCTTAGGCCCTGATAACGGACTTCTCGGTTTATCCCTCTCCCAGTAAGAGATAGACCTGTAACGAGGTGACTCCCAATGCTAGAATCCACCCGGCGGCGGATGTTAGAAGCGCTCGGCATCGGCAGTGCGGCGGCGTTGGCAGGCTGTAACGCCAACGACGCACCGCAGGCGAGCGATACCGCGACGGCAGGCACAGAGAGTTCGATGGCCCAGTCGACCGATACGGACCGGGTGGCCGCGGACCCGACAAACCTCCCGGACCCCGTGGACTGGAACTCCCCGCAGACCCACGAAGTGACGCTCACCGTCGAGGAGGTGACGGCCGAAATCGAACCCGGCGTGACGTTCGACTACATGACCTTCGACGGCCAGATTCCCGGGCCGATGGTTCGCGTCCGGCAGGGTGACACCGTCGAACTCACGATGGAGAACCCACCGGAGAACGCCATGCCGCACAACGTGGACTTCCACGCCATTTACGCCACCGGTGGCGGGGCAGTGGCGACGACGGCCGCCCCGGGCTCCGAGAACAAGATGCGGTTCCAGGCCCGCTACCCCGGAGCTTACATCTACCACTGTGCCGTCCCGAACCTCGACTACCACATCAGTGCCGGGATGTTCGGGATGATACTGGTCGAACCGGAGGACGGTCTCCCCGAAGTCGACCGCGAACTCTACTTCGGCCAGCACGAACTGTACACGAACAAGGGCGTCGGCGAGGAGGGCCACCACGGGTTCGACATGGACGCGATGGCGAACGAACAGCCGACCTACGTCCTGCTCAACGGCGAGAAGTACGCGTGGGCGGCCGCAGGCCGTGGGCCGGTGGAGGTGCAACAGGACGAGACCGTTCGGGTCTTCCTCGTCGACGGCGGCCCGAACTACTCCAGTAACTTCCACCCCATCGGGAACGTCTGGAGTCGGGCGTACCGCGACGGCGGACTTCCCGAGGACCAAGACCCCGAAGAGTACGCCGACAAGAACATCCAGACGATGAAGGTGCCGCCGGGGAGTTGTATGATCGGCGAGATGGAGACGCCAGTCCCGGAGCGTATCAAACTGGTCGACCACGCGCTCAGCCGCGTCGCGCGGCGGGGACTGATGGCCGAAGTCGACGTGCTCGGCGAGGAAGACGATGACATCTACGACCCCGACTTCGACGGCTCCGAGAACGACGGTCCGCGGTACGGGTAGTGCCGTAGTGTTGGAAATCCAACAACACCTAACAGCCTGCAGTGATGCGTTTCAGCCCTCCTAACCACGACAATATATAAATACAATCAGTGTGTGCGACATTGTATGGCAGACGAGGTGGTGGACCCGCTGGGGCAAGCGTTCCGCCGACAACGCAAAGCCGTTGTCGACGGGCAGTTCCTCCTGTGGCGAGGGATGATACTGCATCGACAGGTTGATGAAGTGCTGTTGACCGGACTCGAAACGCAGACGGATGCTGCGGTAAGCACCGTCGAGACGGCCGTTGCGGGCGTTCGAACTGTTCTCGACCCGATTGACCGCTTGCTCACGGTGGATACGGATGGGCAGAGTACGGTCCGTGGAACCATCGACAGACCGCTCGAAGCCGCGATTTCCACCGCCGAGACGGCCGGTGACCAGACCGTAGACGTCGCGGAACGGTGGGCGGCGCAGGTCGAGGACGAAATCCGCGAGCGAATCCTCAGGCTCAACAGCCGTCTCAACGAGTTGATGGAGTCCCACGAACGCATCGAACAGCAACTCAAGGACGTGGCCGGGCAGTACGACGACCCGACCGGCGTCAGCCAGGATCTCCACGAGCGTCTCACCGAACTCGGCGAACGGGTCGCCGAACTCCGCGAGCGCGTCGCCGAACTCCGTGCGAAACTCGAAGGCTGACGCCGACTGGTCCGGTGACTGCTTCGTGGAACGCAGAGATGGAAGCTTTCATACCCTAGGACGTTCGTATAAAAGGTATGGCAGAAGAGAACTCGAATCCAGTCAGTCAGGTGTTCGACCTTCAGCGACGCGCGCTCGAACGGAGCCAAGACGCGATGAAAAACGGGCTGGAATACCAGCAACGACTCAACGATACCGTGCTGAACGCCATCGAAGGCAACACCGACACCGGCGAGCGCGGGACGGAGATGACACGCGAGGCCATCCACAGTACGCTCGACGCCATCGAGCAACTGCTCCCGTCCGACGACGTGGACCTCGACCAAGTTCGTGACACCATCGACGAGCAGTTCGACGCCGCCGAGGAAGCGACCCAGAAGGCGACCGAACAGGCTCAGGAACTCACCGAAACGGGCATGGAGAGTGCCGAGGAAGCCGCCGAAACCTACGTCGACTCCGTCGACGAGCAACTCGACACGCTCATGGAAGCCCACGAGGACTTCGAGGAGCAGACCCTCTCGTTCGTCGACCGGACCGAGGAACAACTGGAGCAGCTCCAAGAACAGGCCGGCGAACCGCTCCAGGGTATCGAGGAGATACAGGAGCGGATGCAGGACCTGCGCGACCAACTGCGCGACTGAACCTTTTCGAGTCGTCGCCCTCGGTGTGGGGGACTACGCTTAAGAGTCCGGCGTCCGACCCTCTTGCTATGACAGACGAGACGCCAGTCAGTGAGGTCATGAGTTCTCCCGTCGAGACGGTGGACCCCGAGACGACCATCGAAGAAGTCGCTCGGATATTCGCCGAGGAAGGGGTCGGCTCGCTCGTCATCGGCGACGACCCGATTACGGGCATCATCACCGAGTACGACGTGGTCAAAAGCATCGGCGAGGGGAAAGACCCGGAGACGACCACCGTGGGCGAACTGATGTCGGAACCAGTCGTGACCATCCGTCCCCAAGACACCGTGGAGAACGCGGGCGACCGGATGGGGAACAACGGCGTGAAGAAACTCCCCGTGACGGAGTCCGGTGTCCCCGTCGGCATCGTCACCACGACGGACCTCGCACACTTCCTCCCGCACCACCGACTCGAGATGGCGAGTCAACCCGAGACGGACGTTCCGGACGGCGAGTTCGAGTGACCTAGCATAAACCGGCCACACATCGCCGGCGAAATCACTAATCGGACGCCGAACCGAGAGTAAATTGCCAGTGGAGTGCGTGTCGCGCTCCTGTCCTCTCCCCTCACTGGCATTCAAACGTTCCCCACCCGCTTCCGAGAAAACACGGCGGCGGGCCTGTCGTTACGAGTCGCCGTCCCAGTTCATTCGGCACCTTTCGTCACAGAAGTGCGCCGACTGCACGGCATCGTCCTCTATCCACGTGATTACGCGATGGGTTCGCTCGTTTAAGATTTGTTCACCACAGGTTGCACACGTCGGGGCATCCTCCGGTGATACATCTTCCCCGACATCCGAAGTTGGGTCGACCATTGAGTGTACCTGCGAAAGCGACCTACTTAATCCCACATATCGCGGCCGACCAGTTCCTGGGTGGGTCGAGGTCAGGGACGTTCGTAGTCGGGGTCGAACATCATCGCCGACGTCGGTCCGGGGTCGCCCTCGGTCAGATTGTACTCCGAGAAGTCTTCGACGCCAGCCTCCCTCAGGATGTCCTCGTCGTACACCGCGTTGCCGGTGAACTCCGCCGGGTCGCGCTTGAGTATCTCGGTCACGGTGTCGGCGACGATCTGAGGCGTCCGCCAGTCGTCTTCAGTCCCCATCCCGAAGTACCGCGTCGCACGCGTGTCGATGGCGGTCACCGGCCAGAAGGAGTTACAGCCGATGTCGTCGCCGCCGAGTTCGTTGGCCAGCGAGAGCGTGATGAACGACATCCCCATCTTCGACCACGAGTAGGCGGCCTTCCCCGGCGAGCGGTCCATGGCGACGGGCGGCGCGTTCGTCAGAATCCAGGCGTCCTCCTCGGTGTCCCGGAGGTGGTCGAGGAACGCTCGGGCGGTGAGATACGTCCCTCGGACGTTCACCTCGTTCATCAGGTCGAAGCGGTTCGCAGGCATATCCTCGACGTTCTGTATCTGGATGGCACTGGCGTTGTTGATGACGATGTTTACCTCGCCCATCTCCTCGATGGCCTCCTCCGCGGCGGCTTGGACGTTCTCCGCGTCCCGGACGTTCACCTGAATCGCGTGGGTGTCGACGCCCTTCTCGGCACACTCCTCGGCCGTCTTGTGAATCGTCCCTTCGAGGTCCGAGTCCGAGTCGTCGACCGTCTTGCCCGTCGAGACGATGTTACAGCCGGCCTCGGCGAGGTCGAGTGCGATTGCCTTGCCGATTCCCCGCGTGGTTCCGGTGATGAACGCCGTCTGTCCACTCAAGTCTGGCTTGTCGAGCATCCGTGGCGTGTGAATCGGTTCCACCACACAAATAGTTCCCCCAACCGTCAGTCTCGGGCTGGCAGTTTATCCCCGTCTACCGGTCTCGTGTCACTGATTCTCCGGGTTTCGTCGTCGCGCCGGGCGAGAGCGTGACGCCCGCGTCGAGGCTGGTGTTTATCGCCGTCTTCGCGCCGTCGCCCGCGACGACGCCGAACTTCCGTCGGCCAGTCGAGACGCGTTCGCCTTTCACCGTGAGTTTTACCGCCTCGTCGTCGTGGCGGAGGTTCGCAACCTGCGTCCCGGCCCCGAGGTTCACGTTCCGCCCGAGTACGCTGTCTCCGACGTACGAGAGGTGTGGCACGTTCGTCCCGGCCATCACGACGCTGTTTTTCACTTCGACGCTGTGCCCGACGTGGACGTCCTCACCGAGGAGCGTCGCACCCCGGATGTAGGCGTTGGGGCCTACGTCCGCACCCGACCGCACGAGTGCCGGTCCCTCGACGACGACGCCGGGTTCGATGCGTGCCCCTTCCTCGACGACGACCGGTCCCCGCAGGTCTGCGTCCGGGTCCACGTCGCCGTGAATCGCCGGGTCCAACTCGCCGAGTTTCCACTCGTTGGCTTCCAGCAGTTCCCACGGCCGTCCGACGCCCAGCCATCGGTCGATGGGCACCGCCCTGACCGCCGTGGACTCGACGACGCGCTCCAGTACGTCCGTTATCTCGTGTTCGCCCCGTTCGCTCCGGGGAACGTCCAGCCACTCCCGCGCCTCGGCCGGGAAGACGTACGCACCGACGTTGACGCGATTCGATGGCGGGTCCGACGGCTTCTCCACGATGCCCCGAACCTCGCCGTTGACCACGTCGAAGACGCCGTAAGGCCGCGGGTCCTCGACTTCGTAGGTGCCTACCGCCGGCCCACCCGAGAACAGGTCGGCCAACCCGTCGGGGTCGTACAGGTCGTCGCCGTTCAGCACCGCGAACGCGCCGTCGATGTGGTCTCGGGCCGCCCGAACCGCGTGGGCCGTCCCCAACTGTTCCTCCTGTACGGCGTAGGACACCGGCACGCCGCGGTAGGCGTCCCCGAAGTAGTCCCGGACCACCGCCGCCTCGTACCCGACGACGAACACGAGTTCGTCGACGCCCGCCGCTACCGCGGCGTCAGCGGTGTGGGCGACGAGCGGACGGTCGGCTACCGGCACCATCGGCTTCGGGAGCGCGTGGGTCAGCGGCCGCATTCGCGTCCCTTCGCCCGCCGCGAGAATCACTGCCTGCATGCACGGCCCTGCCGCTGGCACGGGCAAAGACCTGTCGACTGTTCGCAACTGTAGGCGACGACTTGTCCCCCGACAGCCGCTGGCTTCCGTCGTGACTCGGTGCGACGACTTCCGGAGTGGGTTTTGAACTGGACGGAGCGGGATTTGAACCACGCCCTGACGTACTCGCTACGCTGTGTGCGTCAGGTCTCATTCAAATCCCGGCGTCAATCACAACCGAGTGCATCGCTTGGCGATGAACTGCCTCGCTGAGAATCGATTGGATGGAAGGGGCGGGATTTGAACCACGCCCTGACGTACTCGCTACGCTGTGTGCGTCAGGTCTCATTCAAATCCCGGCGTCAACTCAGAACTCGGGTTCCGTTCGCCGAAGATACGGCTCACGGGCGAGTTCTGAAGTGGAAGGGGCGGGATTTGAACCACGCGAAGCCCAAAGCGGGGAAACCGATGGCCGGTGTTCTGGCAGTCCGACCGTCGGCGCTCTACCACTGAGCCACCCTTCCGAGCGATGTTTAGTACGCCTGCGACGTGTATTAACCCTATGGTGTCCGTTCACACGGCCCCGGAAGCCACAACTTCCCGGCACCCGTCTCACGGGGTATGTGTGGCCGAACCTCGCTGTTCGCTCCGGCATCGGACCTGCGTTCCCGGTTCGACGCGGCCGTCCCGGACGCGTACCGTCCCCGCTACAACGTCGCCCCGACAGAGCCCGTCGAGGTGATTACGGCCGACGCGCCCGCGGAGATACAGCGGTTCTACTGGGGTCTCAGGCCGTCGTGGGCCGATGGCGACGACGAGGGGCTCATCAACGCCCGTGCCGAGACTGTCGCCGAGAAACCGGCCTTCGCCGACGCGTGGGAGTCCCGCCCCTGTCTGGTCCTGTCGTCGGGATTCTACGAGTGGAAAGACACCGAGCGCGGCGGGACACGTCCGTACCGTGTCCATCGTGCAGACGACGTGGCGTTCGCTATGGCGGGCATTCACGAGCGGTGGACGGGCGACGGCGACGCACTCGACACCGTGACGATACTGACCACCGAACCGAACGACCTAATCGAGCCGCTCCACCACCGGATGGCCGTCGTCCTCCCACGTGACGAAGAGGAGACGTGGTTGACTGGCGGCCCCGAGGACCGGCATGCCCTCTGTCGACCGTACCCCGACGACGACCTCGACGCCTACCCCATCTCGACGGCCGTGAACGACCCCGCGAACGACTCGCCCGGTATCATCGAACCCGACGAGAGCGAGCAGTCCGGCCTCGGCGAGTTCGTCTGAGCGGCTATGGTAGCGGCGGGGCAGAATAGCGTCAGTCGCGGTAGCGTTGCGGCGACTATCGCGGTGTGCGGGGCGGCGGAACCGTAGGCACGAGCACAGCACCCGAGAGCGCGTGCCGTACTGTCGGTAGCGTTTCCCCACGTTTCTGCAAGCGGGGGTTCACCGCTTGGCGAACCCCCCGCAGTGCAAAGCGAGTTCAGTACGAGCGTTCTTTCGGCTCGTAGGTCTTGTTCTCGCCCTCGAGGATGACGTCCTTGTAGTAGAGGTCCGGGTTGCCGTCGTTCCACGCGAGCATCGTGTGCTTGAGCCACTCCTCGTCTTTCCGCTCTTGGTGCTGTTCGCGCCAGTGGGCACCGCGGAACTCCTCGCGGGCCAGCGCGCCGAGGGTGATGGCTTCTGCGAGGTCGATGATGTTTCGCGTTTCGATGGTGTGGACGAGGTCCGTGTTGAACGTCCGCGACGGGTCACGGACGTAGACGTCATGATACCGCTCGCGGGCGACACGCAGGTCCTCCAGTGCCTCCTTCAGGTTTTCCTCGCGCCGGAACACGTTGACGTTCTGGGTCATCGTCTCCTGCACGTCCGCGCGGACTTCGGCGTGGTTGACGCCCTCCTCGCGTGAGAGCAGTTCTTCGACCCGCTGGTTCTCGATGTCGACGTGGTGTTCGACGACTTCGCTCGGTTCGACCAGCGCGCCGTCGGCGGCCACGTCCCCGTCGCTCGCGTCGATGGCACCGGGGGACACCGGCGCGCCGAGGTCGTCCTCGGTCTCGGTTTCGGCGGACGGGCCGGTTCCGATTTCGGCCTCGCCGAGGTCACGCCCTGCGGCGTGCCACCCGGCACGGGCACCGAAGACGATGAGTTCCGGCAGAGCGTTCCCGCCGAGTCGGTTCGCACCGTGGACGGAGACGCAGGCGTTCTCGCCCGCGGCGTAGAGGCCGTCGATGCACGTCTCGCCGTTCTCGTCGACCTCGATGCCGCCCATCGCGTAGTGCTGGCCGGGCTTGACCGGCATCGGTTCTTCGAGGCCGTCGACGCCCTCGAAGTCTTCCGCGAGGTGGAGGATGTTCTCCAGTCGGTCGAGGATGCGTTCTTCGCCGAGATGGCGCATGTCGAGGTGGACGTACTCGTCCTCGTGGCCCCGACCCTCGTTGACTTCGGTCAGTTCCGCACGGGACACCACGTCGCGGGAGGCGAGTTCGCCCTCGTTGTTGGCGTACCCGTGCTCGAACATGAACCGCTCGCCGTCCTCGTTGTAGAGGATGCCGCCCTCGCCACGGACCCCTTCGGAGATGAGGACGCCCGTCGAGGGGAGCGTCGTCGGGTGGAACTGGATGAACTCCATGTCCTCCAGCGGGACACCTGCGCGGTAGGCCATCGCGGCACCGTCGCCGGTGTTGGCGACGGCGTTGGTGGTGTGGTCGAACGCTTGACCGGGACCACCCGTACAGAGGATGACGCCGTTGTTGGCGCGGAAGCCGGAAACTTCACCGGTCTTGATGTCCATGGCGACGACGCCGTGGCAGGTCCGCTCCTCGGGGTCGTCGTGGTCGGTCACGGCGAGCCGCGAGACGTACCACTCGTCGTACACCTCGATGCCGCGCTTGACGGCCTGCTCGTACATCGTGTGGAGCAGGTGGTGGCCCGTCTCGGCACCCGCGTAGGTCGTCCGGGGGAAGGAGAGGCCGCCGAACGGTCGCTGGGAGACGCGGCCGTCGTCCTCGCGGGAGAACGGCATACCCCAGTGTTCGAGTTGGATGACTTCCTCGGGACTGCCCTGCGTGAGCGTCTCCGCCGCCGGGGCGTCCGCGAGATAGTCGGCACCCTTCACCGTGTCGTAGGCGTGGTCTTCCCACGAGTCGGCGTCGCGGAGTGCCGCGTTGATGCCACCCTCCGCCGCACCGGTGTGGCTCCGGACCGGGTGGAGTTTCGTCACGATAGCAACGTCGGCCCCCTCTTCCTGCGCGGCAATCGCCGCGCGGAGGCCCGCGCCGCCGCCGCCGATGACAAGAACGTCGTGTTCGTACATTGTATTTAAGTGAGGTGTATCGGACTTAGGACTGGGTAAACTTCAATCTATCCGGTTCCGTCTCTCGAACGGGCCGATTCCGCGCGCCGTACCGGTTCAGTACGACGCACCAGCGGCTGGAACATACGGAGAGCCGACGGTTCCGTCTCGCCGGCCACCACAGAACTGGTCGCTGGGAGGATTTCCGTCGAGTGACCGCCCGGCAAACCGTTATGTTACCCCCGTCGGAGGGTACGTCGTATGACTATCCGCGACAACATCGACTTCGACGGCGACACCGGCATCGTCGTCGGCGGTGCGTCCGGCATCGGACGGGAGATAGCCGACCAGTTCGCGCGCCTCGGCGGCAACGTCGTCGTCGCGGACATCGACACCGACGGTGGCGAGGCGGCGGCGGCCGATCTCGACGGCACCGAGGGAGCGAGCGCGCGGTTCGTCGAGACGGACGCGTCCGCGTACGCCGACTGTACGGAGATGGTCGCCGCCGCCCGCGACGCATTCGGGAGCGTCGACGCCGTGTTCAACTGCGTTTCCCCGCGCGTGGCGTCACTCTCGGAGCGGTCCAAACCGTTCGCCGAGAGCGACCCGAGCGAGTGGGACCCGTACTGGAACGTCGTCCTCCGCGGCGCGGCGAACGTCACCCACGCCGCCCTGCAACCGATGCTCGAACAGGAGTCGGGGGCAATCGTCAACTTCGTCTCGGAGTCGTACAAGGGCCACGACCAACACCTCTCGATGTACGCCGCGACGAAGGCGGGCGTCGCTACCCTCACGAAAGTCGTCTCCAAGGAAGTCGGTCCCGACGGGGTTCGGGTCAACGCCGTCTCGCCCGGCACGACGAAAACCGAGTACACCGCCGACTTCGTGGACCAGTACGGCGACCGTATCGCGGAACAGTACCCGATGGGCCGACTCGGAACGCCAGCAGACCAGGCCCACGCCGCACTCTTCCTGTGTAGCGACGCCGCCGCGTGGATAACGGGACAGACACTCAGCGTCAGCGGCGGCTACCTCTGAGCGGCGACTCGTCCCGCACCGGGGGGCGACTCCGCCCGGACCCGGCCACGCAGTGCCGCCCGTCACGAAATATGACGATTGATATGTATGATGAGATGACTAGTTCGAGTTGGCAATACAGTCACAACAGTTTTTGATGGCCTTGCCGTTGATTTTCGTGGTCGCTCAATGGACGCTCCTCCCTTTCCCGTCGACGACGACGATTTCTACCGCACGCTCGTTCAGAACGCTTCGGAAGGGATGTTGACGATTGACGAGAACAGCCGAATAATCCACGCCAACCCGGCAATCGAGGAGATTCTGGGCTACTCGCCGGACGAACTCGTCGGGAGTTCGAAGATGAAGATAATTCCCGAACGGTTGCAACCGGTCCACGCCGACGCACTGGCGACCTACATCGAATCCGGCGACAGGAGTATCGACTGGGACGGCATCGAACTCCCCACCTTGCACAAGGACGGCCACGAAGTGCCGACGCTCATCAGCCTCCGCGAACACCACCACGACGGTGAACGGCTCTTTACCGGTATCGTCCGGGACATCAGCGAACGTAAACAGCAGGAGGAGACCCTCCAGCAACAGCGGGACCGACTGGACCAGTTCGCGGACATCCTCGCACACGACATCAAGAATCCGCTCTCGGTCGCACTCGGGTACACAGAAATAGCACAGGACAAACACGATGTAGCGGAACTGGACGAAATCGAGGTCGCCCTGCACCGTATTGAGACCCTCATCGACGACGTTCTCTCGCTCTCGAAAGTCGGCGACGTCATCGGTGACACCGCCCCGGTGAACGTCACCGAAACCGTGTGGGACGCTTGGGAAAACACGGACACGGGCGACGCGACGCTGGCAGTCGAGTCGAGTCTCGGCCAGATAGCGGCGGACCGAACCCGCTTCGTGGAACTGCTCGGGAACCTCTTTCGGAACAGCGTCGAGCATAGCACGACGGACGACCAGACGGCGGGCGAAGGCCAGCACGCCGGTGTGACCGTCGAAGTCGGACCGCTCCCCGACGGGAGCGGGTTCTACGTCGCCGACGACGGTCCCGGTATCCGCGAGGCGGACCGCGAGACCGTTCTCGAACACGGGTACTCGACCCGCGACGGAGGGACCGGGTACGGGCTCTCCATCGTCACACAAATCGCCGAGGCACACGGCTGGTCCGTCACCGTCTCCGAGAGCGACAGCGGCGGTGCGCGGTTCGAGTTCGGCGGCGTCGACTTCGTGTAACGCTCGGCGTCTCCCGTGGGTGGGCAGAGAGTGCGACGACGACGGAGAAAAACAGGCCGCGCTACCTCGACATTACCAGAACTTCAGGTTGTTCTTGACGGCTTCCCGCTTGAGTTCTTGGATGTGTTCGGTCAGCGGGATGTCCTTCGGACACACCTCGGTGCAGGAGAACTGGGTCTGACAGCGCCAGACACCGTGCTCCTGTTCGATGATGTTCAGGCGGTGTTGCTTCATGTTCTCGCCCTCGCGTTCGTCCATCGCGAAGCGGTAGGCCTTGTTGATGGCCGCGGGGCCGAGATACTGGTTGTCGCCGGCCGCGATGTTACACGAGGACATGCAGGCACCGCACCAGATGCACCGCGTCGACATCTTGACTTTCTCGCGGTTCTCGCGGGACTGGCGTTGTTCCTCAAGTTCGCCGTCCGGGAGTTCGTCGGCGTCGAAGTACGGTTCGACGGACTCCATCTGGTCGTAGAAGTGTTCCATGTCCACGACGAGGTCCTTGACGACCTCTTGGTGGGGGAGCGGTTCGATGCGGACCGGGTCGTCGAGGTCGACGAGTTGAGTCTTACACCCGAGTCGCTGCTTCCCGTTGACGAACAGCGCGTCCGAGCCACAGATGGCCTGCCGGCAGGAGTGCCGGAAGGTCAGCGTCGAGTCGAAGTGGTCCCGGGCGTAGATGAGCGCGTCGAGGACGGTCATCCCCTTGAAGAAGGGTACCTCGAACGTGTCGAACCGGGGTTCCTCCTTGCCCTTGACCTCGGGGTCGTAGCGGAACACCTTGATGGTCCGCGTCTCGTCGGCGTCGTCGAGTTCGGACTTCGCCTCCCGCTCTAAGTCTCGGCTGGCGGCCCGCTGGCGTTTGTCCTCCATCCGCCGCTGCTGGGCGGCCGACTCGGCGGACTGTTCGGTCTCCTGTGCTTCCTCCTGTTTCTCGATTCCAGTACTCATTGATTAGAACCCTGCCATGACGACGGCGGTTCGGATACCCTGTGCGACGAGGACGACGCTCGCGGCTATCAGCACCCACTTGACGACTCGCTTCTGCGTCCCGTCGATGCCTTGGTTTATCAGCGCGTTGTAGACGCCGTTGACGCCGTGGAACGTCGCAGTTACGAGGAACGCGACCATCGTCCCGAAGTAGCCGACCTGTTGCATCCGGGCCTGCGTGCCCATGAAGCTGATTTCGGCGGCGTGGTTGACGAAGTGCAACAGCATGAAGTGGAACGCGAGGACGCCGATGAGGAACACCGCCGTGAGCCGCTGGAGGAACCAGCGTTTGCCCTTGTGCTCGAACGAGGAGTAGTGTTCGGCCATCTCAGAACGCCCCCGCGGTGAACGTCGGGACGCTCGCCACGACGATAGCGCCCGAGATGACGAGCGACGCGTAGAAACTCTTGTCCTGTGCTTCCAGTCCGACGCCGAGGTCAACGAACAGGAGCCGAACCCCGTTGAGGATGTGGAACACGGCGACGGCCAACAGTCCAACCTCCAGCACCCGGACGATTGCGAGTGCTTCTAGCCCCCGCAGCGTCTCGGTGTACGTGGTGGGGCCAGCAGTGGCGGTACTCAACACGGCGATGTGGGTGAACAGGTAGCCCACGAGCACCCAGCCGGTGAACTTGTGGAATATCCAGGCCCACATTCCGGCCGAGAACTCGCGCCACCGGCCGAAGTCCTCGACGGTGCCCCGGTCGTACGACTGACTCATAGTGTTCGAGGCCAAGAACCGGGAGTGTATAGTAGTTTCTACCTCGCTCCCTCGATTCCCGATTTCGACCGTTCTCCCGGCGTGTGTGGCACTCGACAGCCACCTCTGTGACTGCACACCGTCCCCAGCAGGCCAGTACGGTTATGCCCCTCCACTGTCAGCCCACCAGTATGCAGCGTCGACTGCTCGCACTGGTGGCGGTCGGGGTGGTGGTGCTTTCGGCAGGGTGTGGGTTCCTGCTGGGACTGGAGTCGCTGACGTTCAGTTCCTCGCCGATAGCCGTCTCGGACCAAGCGGTGCAGGAAACCGGGTACGAGGAGGCGGCAGTGGGCCCACAGAACGAGTCGGTGATGTTCTCCGTGTTCGGACAGAACCGAACCGTCGAGGTCACGAACCACGTCGGGCGGTACGAGCGGTCGGTCGACCTCGGTCCGCTCGGGTCACAGCGTGCCGCGACGTTCGTCGCGCTCTCCAGCCCGGAAATCGAAGTCGCCGGGAACACGGTCAACCCCATCCAAAACATCTCCGACGGGGAGATACTGGAGCGAGTCGGCGCACGGTACGAGTCGGTCTCCGTCGAGGAACAGACCGGTACGCGAACGGCCGAATCGCTCGGTAACTCCCGCACGCTGACTCGGTTCAACGGCACCGCGACGGTCGAGGGGACCGGGATTCCCGTCTTCCTCGAAACCGCCCGGTTCAAACACGGGAGCGACTACGTCGTCGTCGTCGCCGTCTACCCGCAGGACGTACCGGGCGAGGCCGAACGCGTCGGAACGCTGTTCGCCGGCCTCGACCACACCGCCGACACCGAGGACGACGGGTAGGTGTCGGCACGGGGATTGACAGATGCCGGGTCAGGACTCGCGCATTCCCTGCGTTCGTTCGACGGCCCGGCGCGTCTTCGCGTCCAGTTCTACCAGATGGCAGATGGGGTTGCCGGGGTAGACGAGCGGGTTCTCGAGGACGCCGACGAGGAGACCGGTGAAGGGCGCGCGGAGTGCCTCCGACTCGGCTTTGAACGGGTTGGTGATGGTGCAGATGTGGTCGTCCTCGTAGACGAGCGAGCCCTGTTCGTAGTGCATGTCGACGAGACCACCGGCCCCCGCCCGGAGCCACGTCTTCTCGTCGCCGTTCTCGCCGTCGATGACCGTCCGCCACCCGGGCCAGTGTACCGTCTCGGTTGGCAAGAGGTCGTACTCGGCGAGGACGCTCTCGACGCCGTCGAGCGCGCTGTCGATGAGAGCACGCTGGAACCGATGGGCCTCGCCCATCTCGACGGTTATCGTCGGGACGCCCGCGGCGGTGGCTTCCTTGCGGAGTGCCCCGTCCGGCCCCTCGCCCGCGATGACGACGTTCGACGCGAACGCCTTCGCGAGGCGCGCGACTTCGGGGTCTGCCATCTCGGCGCGGACGTGAAGCATGTTCGTCCGCCCCCGCGTCGACGTGTGAAAGTCGATACCGAAGTCACAGGGTTCGACGAACTCCTCGAAGATGCGCGCGGCCATCCGCTTTGCACTCGTCGACTCCCTGTTGCCCGGGAACGATCGGTTGAGGTCACGGTCGTAGATGGGGAGGTACCGCTCTTGGGCCATGAACCCCGGCGCGTTCAACACCGGGAGGCAGACGAGCGTTCCCGCCAGTTTGTCGTGGTTCCACTCGTGTGCGACTTCCCGGACCACCTCGATACCGTTGAGTTCGTCGCCGTGAACGGCGGCACTGAGAAACACCGTCGGTCCCGGTCGCTCGCTGTTGATGACGGTGACGGGGATGCGAATCGGGTCGCCGAAGTACGTCTCGCTGATTGGGTGGCGGATGTTCACCGTCTCGCCAGGCGAGACGACTCCGCCGCTGTACGTGAACGCCTCGGCGTCGGCCATGCCACGCTCTCGGCGCGGGTCGTATAAAAACGTACAGTCGATTCGACGGCAGTCACCGCGAGTTCTATCCGCTCTCCGGTGGTATACACCTATGCGTGAATCCGACGCTGTCACCGTCGGCGTGCTGAGTCTCCACAGCAGCAAGGAGACGAAGGCGATTCTGAACGCCGTCGACGACCCCGGACACGGAACCGAGTGGCTCCGCACCGAGAACATCGCCGTCGACATCCGTGACGGGCGGGCGACGCTCGAACCCGACGTTGATGTCGTAGCGAACCGCCTCCTGCTCTCGAACGTCGACGTGACGCGCCGTGCCGACGAACGCGGCGGCGACCGGACGGAAGCCGACGCCGAAGAGTGAGTCACCCCTCGACGACTTCGGCCACGCTCTCCGTGATGTCTTCTCCGACCCGCCAGAGGTAGAGGCTGGCGTAACTCCGGTACGGTCGCCACCGCTCGGCTCGCTCGACCATCGCCGGCCGCGTGAGGTCGGCGTCGAACAGCGTCTCCATCCCCTTCCGAATCCCGAGGTCACCGACCGGGAACACGTCCGCACGTCCGAGCGAGAAGAGCAGTTGCATGTTCGCGGTCCACTCACCGACGCCGGTCACGTCCGTCAACTCCGCTCGCGCCTCGTCGTCGTCCATGTCCGCGAAGAATTCCGTCGACCAGCCGCGCTCCTCGAAGGCCGTTGCCACGGTTCTGACGTATCGGGCCTTCTGCCGGGAGAGACCCGCCTCGCGCAACGTCGCCTCGTCCGTGGCCAGCATCGCCGCCGGCGTCGGGTCGACCGCCTCGAACAGCCGTTCTCGGGTAGCCGCCGCCGAGGCCATCGACACCTGTTGGCGAAGGATAGAGACGACGAACCGTCGGTAAAAGTCGTCCGCTGGCTCGATAGTCAGCGGTCCGTGTGCCTCGACGAGCGGGCCGAGGTAGTCGTCGTCCCGAAGCGTCGCGATGGCGTCCTCGCTCATCGACTTCATCTCGGTCTCGCCGGGTTTCAACGCATCGCTCCCCGTCTCGACCGGTCGCTCGGGCCGTGTCAGCGATGGCTATCGTCGTCTCGGCGGCGACGCCGCTAGGTACGGACCGGACCTGTCCAGTGCCTCGCTAGACGTTGCGGTCACAGTCGACAGAAATCCTGCCGGTCCAGAGTCTTCGTCACGCTGTCGCCTCCGACCGGCGACCGACGAGGTAGGTCAAGACCGACTGTCGTGGCCTAGAACACTACGGACGGCTATTATACAGCCCTATTCACCGGTGGGCCACACAGGCACTCGTATGTCAGACCAGCGAGGCTCGGGTGGCCGCGCGGCCAGCCGCCGTTCGTTCATGCAGGGTATCGGAGCGGCAGGCGCAGGATTGTTCGGCGGGACCGGTGTGGCACAGGCCGCGCCCGCCCTGCCACCGGGCGTGAGTAACGCGTACTACGTGTATCGGACCGAGGACGGGTACGCCGGCGGCGGCCGGTACGAGGTACTTGACGCTCGCGAGAACGAGACGGTGTTCACCACGAGCGGCGGACAGAACGCCCACGAAGCGTTTCAGGCCGCGTTCGACCGGGTGGAGGACGGCGGCACCGTCGTGGCCAGCGGCGACACCTTCCGCTTCAGCGGGCCGGCGACGATGGGGGCGGATACCGCGCTGGTGGGCCAACACGGCACCCGCTTCGTCGTCACGCCGCAGGGTCGCCGAGACAGCCCGTTCCCGGGTCCCAACCAGACCAACCCGCTAGTGGTCGGTCACGACCTGATTCGAGTCCGCGGAGACAACACTGCGGTGACGGGCATCACCTTCGACGCGAACGGTGCGGAACTGGGGTGTCACGCCATCCAAGCCGACGAGGTGACCGGGCTGACCATCGCGAACAACCGCACCGTCGACGGGTTCGAGATGGCTATCTCCTTCTCGGGGTGTCAGTACGTCCTCGCGCGTAACAACGTCGTCCTCGACCCCAACTGGTACGGAATCACGTCACGGGCGGCCACCGACGGACTCGACCTCAAGCGGTCGACGGACGTGACCATCATCGGCAACCGCGTCGCCGGGATGAAGTTCAACAACATCGCCCCATACAACGTGAGCAACTTCACCGTGATGGGCAACGTCGTCTACGACGGCGGCCACAGCCTCATCGCGTGCTCGCCGGCCCAACAGGGTGCAATCGTCGGGAACGTCTGCCGGAACCTCAACCGCTTCGGCGGCGACCCCGGGGGCGAGGCGGGTCTCGAAATCGAGTACAAAGAAACCCACCTCACCGACGCGGTTGCGGGCACGCCCGAAGCCACGTCCTACGACATCACCATCGCGAACAACCACGTCGAGAACTGTCAGGTCGGCTTTATCGCACGGACGGTCCCCGCCGACCCAGACCGGACGTCGTCCCGGGAAGAGGACCGCCCGTACAACTTCACCGTCACCGGGAACGCGTTCAACGACTGCCCGACTGCCATCCGGCTTCGGTCGGGCGACTCGGCGGTGGTCGGGACCAACGCCATCCGTAACGCGGAGACGGCCATCGACCTCGACGACACGTACACGCAGAACGTCGAGCAAGGACTGAACGCGACGCGCTGACCACGCTCCGTTTTTTCAGCCGACACGACTGCACACGACTGACGGGCACCGCTCACGCATCGTGTGCGGTTTCGACGACACAGTCAGTGAGCCGGTGGGTCAACAGTCAGCGAGCCAGTGGGTCGGTTCGCTCTCGGACTCCCGCTCTGGCTGTGGGTCGCTGGACTCGCCCGTCACTTCGGCGGGGACGCCCTTCGCCGTCGCGCCCGCCGGTACCGACTCGGCGACGACGGACCCCGCACCCACCGTCGCACTCTCGCCGACCGTGATGTCGCCGAGCAACGTCGCGTTCGCACCGAGCGTCGCACAGTCCTCGACGGTCGGATGGCGTTTCTCCCGACGCATCGAGTCGCCGCCGAGCGTGACGCCGTGGTACATCAACACGTCGTCACCGATGTCGGCCGTCTCGCCGACGACGACGCCCTGTCCGTGGTCGATGAACAGGCGGCGACCGATGGTCGCCGCAGGGTGAATCTCGACGCCGGTCAGAAAGCGAGCGACCTCCGAGAGGGCCCGCGCCGCGAGTCGGTGGTCGCTGTTCCAGAGGGCGTGTGCGACGCGGTACAGCCAGACCGCGTGCAGGCCGGGGTAGAGCAGGAACACCTCGAGCGCGCTCTTCGCCGCGGGGTCTTTGGCGAGTGCGGTGCGAACGTCTTCGACGATGTGGGTGCGAATCGTGTCGAGTCGGTCGAACATTGTGGATTGGGAGTGTGGGGACAGTCTGGAGACGGGACGAGACTGAAACGGGAACGAGAATCAGCGACAACGACCGGCCAGTCGGGACTGGCTGACGAGCGACCGTCGGTGCGTCGTCGTGCGGACGGACATACCCAGTGCTTGCGGACCGTCCTACATAAACGCAGGGATAGAGCGGACCCGCTTAGAAGCCCTTGCCGAGCAGTTCGCGGGCGACGATGTTCTTCTGAATCTCGGTGGTCCCCTCGTAAATCTGGAGAATCTTGGCGTCACGGTAGAACCGCTCCACGTCGAAGTCGTTGACGTAGCCGGCACCGCCGTGGATCTGGACAGCCTCGTTTGCCACGTCGACGGCGACGCGGGAGGCGTACTCCTTGGCCATCGACGCCAGTTTCGTAATCTGGGTGTCTTGGTCCACCGACCACGCGGCCTTGTAGGTCAGGTTCCGCGCCGCCTCGATTTCGGTGAACATCTCGGCGAGTTTGTGCTGGATGGCTTGGAACTCCGAAATCGGCTGGCCGAACTGCTCGCGCTCCTGTGCGTACTCCAGTGCGCGCTCGGCCGCGCCGCGTGCGAGGCCGACACCCTGTGCGGCGACGCCGGTCCGGGTGTCGTCGAAGAACTGCATCTGCTGGAGGAAACCCATGCCGGGGTTGCCGACGAGGTTCTCCTCGGGCACGCGCACGTCGTCGAAGATGAGTTCCGCCGTGTCCGAGGCACGAATACCGAGTTTGCCGGTAATCTTGTCGGCTTGGAAGCCGTCGCGGTCGGACTCGACGATAATCTGGGAGAAGCCGTTGTAGCGGCCCTCGGCCTCGGGGTCGGTCTGACAGAGGACGACGAAGAAGTCACCCACCGACCCGTTGGTAATCCACATCTTGTTGCCGTTGATGACGTACTCGTCGCCGTCCTTCTCGGCCTGCGTCGAGATGGACGAAACGTCGGACCCGGTGTCCGGTTCCGAGATGGCCGCGCCCATCACGGCCTCGCCGGTGGCGATGGGTTCGAGGAACTCCTCTTTCTGGTCTTCGGTCCCGAACTCCATGATGGCGTCGGCACCGAACGAGGCCGACTGGAGACACAGCGCGATACCGGGGTCGACGGCGAACATCTCTTCGGAGATGATGGCCGCTTCGAGCATCGAGTAGCCGGCACCGCCGTACTCGACGGGAATCTGGGCACCGGTCATGCCCATCTCGGCGGCTTTCTGCATGATCTCTTCGGGATACTTCTCTTCTGCGTCGTACTCGGTTGCGACATCCCGAACCTCGTTCTCGAAGAAGCGGCGCACTTCGCTCCGAATCTGCTCTTGCTCTTCCGTTATCTCGAAGTCCATGACTATCCAATCCAAAGGAGTATAGCTATAATACTTCTTTGCAATCTCGACACGGCCCGTGGAAAGTAGTTTATAATCGACCCAACAGGTTACAGGGTTACCGCCGGCACGGCTGGCCGGGGTCGAGGCCCCCGCAGTTCAGAAGCCCTTGCCGAGCAGTTCGCGGGCGATGATGTTCTTCTGAATCTCGGTGGTCCCCTCGTAGATTTGGGTAATCTTGGCGTCGCGATAGAACCGCTCGACGGGGAAGTCGTCGACGTAGCCGGCACCGCCGTGAATCTGGACGGCTTCCTGCGTCACGTCGACGGCGACGCGGGAGGCGTACTCCTTGGCCATCGACGCCAGTTTCGTAATCTGCTCGCCCTCGTCGACACTCCAGGCACCCTTGTAGGTCAGGTTGCGGGCGGCTTCGATGTCGGTGTACATCTCGGCGAGTTTGTGCTGGATGGCCTGGAACTCCGAAATCGGCTGGCCGAACTGCTCGCGCTCCTGTGCGTACTCTAGGGCGGCGTCGGCGGCACCCTTCGCGATACCGACGCCCTGTGCGGCGACGCCGACACGCGTCGCGTCGAAGAACTGCATCTGCTGGAGGAAACCCATGCCGGGGTTGCCGACGAGGTTCTCCTCGGGCACGCGCACGTCGTCGAAGATGAGTTCCGCCGTGTCCGAGGCACGAATACCGAGTTTGCCGGTAATCTTGTCGGCTTGGAAGCCGTCGCGGTCGGACTCGACGATAATCTGGGAGAAGCCGTTGTAACGGCCCTCGGCCTCGGGGTCGGTCTGACAGAGAACGACGAAGAAGTCGCCGACGGTGCCGTTCGATATCCACATCTTGTTGCCGTTGATGACGTACTCGTCGCCGTCCTTCTCGGCCTGCGTCGAGATGGACGAAACGTCGGACCCGGTGTCCGGCTCCGAGATGGCGGCCCCGGACACCTTCTCACCGCGGGCGACGGGCGCGAGGAACTCCTCTTTCTGGTCTTCGGTCCCGAACTCCATGATGGCCTCCGTCCCGAACGAGGAGGCGGCGATGCAGAACCCGATGCCGGGGTCGATGGCGAACAGTTCCTCGGCGACGGCCACCGTCTCGAGGACGGAGTAGCCGGCACCGCCGTACTCGACGGGAATCTGCGGGCCGAGCAGTCCCATCTCGGCGGCCTTGTCGACGACCTCGTGGGGGTATTTTTCTTCCCGGTCGTACTCGGTTGCGACCGGCGTTATCTCGTTCTCGCCGAACCGGCGCACTTCTTTGCGAATCTGTTCCACCTCGTCGGGCATACTGAAATCCATACCCCCGAATGCGGACACCACTATCATAATGGTTTGTAATCCACGAACAACGTGCTGGCCGTTTCCGGACCTCTCTCGGAGGATTTCGCCGGGGTTCGGTGCCCGCCGTCACGACAGCACGACAGTCTCGCTCAGCCACTCCGGTGACGCGTGAACCGGCCGCTTTCGGCTGGTTCCGGCCTTGCTGCGGAAAGAAAAACGTTGAAAGCAGTTCACGGAGTGTGTTACAACGACGACTTATGGAACTTGAAGACATCGAGACCATCGCGGTACTCGGGGCCGGGAACATGGGCCACGGTATCGCGGAGGTCGCTGCACTCGCCGGATACGACGTTCGACTGCGCGACATCAAAGAGGAGTTCGTACAGAGCGGCTACGAGGACATCGAGTGGAGCCTCGAAAAACTCGCCGAGAAAGACCAGATAACCGACGAGGAAGCCGAGGCCGCACTGGACAGCGTGACACCGCTCGTCGACATGTCCGAGGCCGTCGGCAGTGCCGATGTCATCATCGAGGCCGTCCCCGAGAAGATGGACATCAAAAAGGACGTGTACGCGGAGGTCGAGGAGGCCGCACCCGACCACGCCATCTTCGCGACGAACACGTCCTCGCTGTCGATTACGGAACTCTCGGAGGTCTCGGACCGCCCCGAGCAGTTCTGTGGCATGCACTTTTTCAACCCGCCGATTCGGATGCAGTTGGTCGAGGTCATCTACGGCGGCCACACTGCCGACGAGACGGTCGAGACCATCGAGGCACTCGCCGAGGACTTCGGCAAGACCCCGGTCCGCGTCCGCAAGGACTCGCCGGGCTTCATCGTCAACCGCATCCTCGTCCCGCTGATGAACGAGGCCTGCTGGATGCTCTCCGACGACGTGGCTACCGTCGAGGAGATCGACTCCA
This sequence comes from Halorientalis litorea, assembly GCF_023028225.1. Classification (NCBI taxonomy): domain Archaea; kingdom Methanobacteriati; phylum Methanobacteriota; class Halobacteria; order Halobacteriales; family Haloarculaceae; genus Halorientalis; species Halorientalis litorea. Next base: position 466,316 of record NZ_CP095482.1, on the reverse strand, counting down.
CGACGAAGTACCACATGGGCCTGCCGATGGGGAGTTTCGAGCTGGCGGACATGACCGGCATCGACATCTCCTATCACGTGCTGGAGTACATGAACGAGGTGCTCGGTGACGAGTACGAACCGGCCCCGGTGATGGTCGAGATGGTCGAGAACGACGAACTCGGCCAGAAGACCGGCAAGGGCTTCTACGACTACGAGGACGGCGACGGTGCCGACGTGCCGACCGACGAGTACAGCGAGGAGGTCGAGGAGCGACTGAACGCGACGCTGGCCAAGGAGATAGCCAACCTCGTCGGCGACGGCGTGGCTCCGCCCGAGGACATCGACGAGGCCGTGATGATGGGTGCTGGGTTCCCGCAGGGTCCCGTCAAGACAGTCGACGAGTACGGCGTCGGGCAGTGCCTCGACAAACTCGAATCGCTGTTCGAGGAGACCGGTGCGGCCCGCTACGAACCGCCGGAGTACCTCGAAGAAGCCGTCGAGGAGGGCGGCTTCTACGGTGGCGACGACGAGGAAGACGAGGGACCGGACTTCGAGGTTATCGCTCTCGAACGCATCGACGTGGACGTGCCCGAAGGCCACAACGAGAAGCAGGTCGGCCACATCAAGATAGACCGACCCCACCGGATGAACACCATCAGCCTCGACGTGCTCGGTGAACTAGACGAGGCCCTCGACATCCTCGAAGCGGAGGAACAGGTCCGGTCCATCCTCATCACGGGCGAGGGTGACAAGGCGTTCTCCGCCGGGGCCGACGTGCAGTCCATGGCGACGAGCGCAGACCCGCTCTCGGCACAGGAACTCTCGAGCGAGGGGCAGGCGACCTTCGGCCGTCTGGAGGAGACGCCCATGCCCGTCGTCGCGGGCATCGACGGCTTCTGTCTCGGCGGCGGCATGGAACTCTCGATATGTACCGACATCCGCATCGCCTCCGAACGCTCCGAGTTCGGGCAGCCGGAACTCGACCTCGGCCTCCTGCCGGGATGGGGCGGTACCCAGCGGCTCGCCAACGTCATCGGCGAGGGTCCCGCCAAGGAAATCATCATGACCGCCGAGCGGTACGACGCCGAAGAGATGGAAGACTTCGGCTTCCTCCGTGACGTGGTGTCGAAGGACGACCTCTTCGACGAGGCCTACGAACTGGCCGCGGACCTCGCACAGGGGCCGCCGGTCGCCCAGAAGATGACCAAACGCGCCATGCTGAAGGGCCGCGACGACACCGAGGCCGGTCTCGAAGTCGAATCCCAGGCCTTCGGCCACCTCATCGGCACGGACGACGTGATGGAGGGCATGACGGCCTTCATGGGCGATACCGAGCCCGATTTTGAAGGCCAGTGACGGAAAAATCGGGCGAGCGTCGGTAGACCGCAGGTCTACCGGAACCGAACCCGACTTCGAAGGGAACTGAACACCCGAAACAGCCGTCAGCAACCGTGCTGACGGACGTGAACCGGCGGTCGAGGCTGGCACCGGTCGGCGGGTAGCGGGTTCCCGTCTCTCGATTGCCCGCCTCGTGACACACTCACACCGCCGCTCCGAAAAGCAGGGTTTATTAATGGACACCTCCCAGACACAGATGCGCACCGTTGGTGTAGTCCGGCCAATCATCTTGGCCTTTCGGTGTCGAAAGTCTGACACGAAGGCTCCGGCAGAAGACAGCCGAGGACCAGGGTTCAAATCCCTGACGGTGCATTCCTGTGGCAATTCCTCTCCGAGCTACCGCTGTCTCGCTTGATTTGAACCCTGCCAGTCGCGCACAGCGAAGCGAGCACGTCTGGCTCCGGTTCAAATCCCTGACGGTGCATTCCTGTGGTGACTAATCGTGACTGAGCGGCGCGACTCTCGGTTCGAACCACGTTAGTTTGTGCTACCACCGATTCCCCGACTACGTTCTAGTGTGGGTCGGTAACCGCTGGCAGGAACCCGGGCGAACGATTCACTCGACTGAACGCTTGAAAAAGGTGTAAACGACCATTGTATATTTATGGATAGATGCGAATAGCAGGTAGCATGGCATCGTCTGACAGCGTGGCGGAGTGGCGGGAAGCGGAGCGGGAGTACGAAGATGAGGTGATAGGACACAACACCATCCCCGAACTGTTCGAGGAAACTGTCGAACGAAACGCCGAGAGGGCGGCACAGAAGTACAAAGGTGGTATCTATTCGCGGTCGCTGACGCCGGATATCGTGCCGGAACCGGACGCGGATGAGTACACCACTATTACCTACGAGCGAATGGGGGACATCGTCCGTCGGCTCTCGACTGGGTTCCGCGAACTCGGCGTCGAGAACGGCGACCGCGTCGGTCTCATGTCGAACACCCGGATGGAGTGGGCACTGAGTGACTTCGGGATTCTCGGGGCCGGTGGTGCCGTCAGTACGATTTACACCGAGTCCTCGCCGAAACAGTGCAAGTACTTGCTGAACAACCCCGGTGCCGACGGGGTCGTGGTCGAGAACGAGTACCTGCTCGACCGAATCATCAAAGTCGAGGAAGAACTCAGTCTGGACTTCGTGGTCGTCATCGACGGACTCGACGAGTACGACGACGTGCCCGACATCTACACGCTCGCGGACGTGTACCAGATGGGCGACGAAGCGTTCGACGAGGAGACGTACCGCTCTCGTATCGCGGACATCGACAGCCACGGCCTCGCGAGCCTCATCTACACCTCGGGGACGACGGGCAAGCCGAAAGGGGTCAAACTGACCCACCGGAACTTCCGAGCGAACATCAATCAGCTCCGCAAACGAGTTGGTCCGCGCCCGGACAAGGACCCGGACACGCCAGCCCTGACAGCCGGGAAGACGACGATTTCGTTCCTCCCGTTGGCACACGTCTTCGAGCGGACGGCGGGACACTTCCTGCAGTTCGCGTCCGGCCTCACCGTGGGGTACGCCGAGAGCCCCGACACGGTCAGCGAGGACATCAAGAAAATCAAACCCAACGGCGGAGCGAGCGTCCCGCGCGTCTACGAACGCATCTTCGAGCAGATGCGCGAGCAGGCCAGCGGGTCGGACCTCAAGGAACGAATCTTCGACTGGGCCGTCGATATCGGGCGACAGTACAGCGAAACGGACAACCCGTCGCTCGGCCTCAAGGCGAAGCGGTCCATCGCGAACCTGCTCGTGTTCCGGTCGGTCAAGGAGGAACTCGGCGGGAACGTCGAACTGTTCGTCAGCGGTGGTGGGAGCCTCAGCGTAGACCTCTCGCGCCTGTTCGATGGCATGGGACTTCCCATCTACGAGGGGTACGGCCTCACCGAGGCGTCGCCAGTCGTCACCTCGAACCCCCCAGAGGACCTCCGCATCGGGACCCTCGGTCCGCCGCTGCCGGATGTCGACATCCGAATCGACGAGTCGAAGGTGAACCAAGAGCAGTTCGAGGACGCCGAGGGTACGGTCGGGGAACTCCTCATCAAGGGGCCGAACGTCACCGAAGGCTACTGGGAGATGCCCGAGAAGACCGACGAGGCGTTCACCGACGACGGCTTCTTCAGGACCGGCGACATCGTCGGGCGTGTCGAGGACGACTACCTCGTCTACCACGACCGGCTGAAGAACCTGCTCGTGTTGGACACCGGCAAGAACGTCGCGCCGGAACCCATCGAAGACGAGTTCTCCACGTCCTCGCGCGTCGACCAGATTATGGTGATGGGTGACGACGAGAAGTTCATCAGCGCGCTCATCGTCCCGAACTTCGACGCCATCGAACGGTGGGCGGAGAACCGCAACATCGAGCTACCGGACACGCGCGAGGAAATCTGTGAGGACGAACGCGTCCGCGAGTGGGTCGACGAGGACGTACAACTCGCGAACCGCAACGTCGAGAAACACGAGACCATCAAGGAGTTCGAGTTGGTCCACATCGAGTGGATGCCGGAGAACGACCTGTTGACGCCCTCGCTGAAGAAAAAGCGGCGCAACATCATGTCCGAGTTCGAGGACAAAGTCGAGAAGATATACCGAGGCGAAGCCGCCACGGCAGACGACTGAGCGCGGCAAGCGGTTCTGTTTTCGACCGCCCTACCGCATCAGTGCCGACAGGACCCGCGACTCCGCCTTGCGGAGGTGCTCGTCGACGGTACTCGGGGCACAGCCGAGCGCGTCGGAAATGTCCTCGTGGGTCGTCTGGCGTGGTATCTCGTAGTACCCTTCCTCGATGGCCGTCTCGAACACTTCGTGCTGGCGGTCGGTCAGGACCGAGAGGATATCTTCGCGGTCGGGTGAGTACTGCCCCGCCTGCTCGACGGCGAACCGAACGCCGTCGGGTGTCTCTTCGAGGGCCTTCCGGAGCATCTCGTGTGTCCCGACGATAGTGGTTCGGAGGCCGCCCTGGTCGGTGAAGGTCAACGGGGTGTCGATGATGAGGGCGTACTTCTGTGCGAGGGCCATCAGACTCCCGGCGGGTTGCCCCGGCGGAACGTGGAGGTAGAGGTGAAACCTGTCGTCCTGAACGTCGAGCACGTCCCACGCGAGGACCGCTGGACTGTCGTCGATAGCCGCTGTCAGGGTTTCGTGGTCGCCGAACAACCGGTAGAGGAGGACACCAGTCCCGTCTCCGAGCGCGTTGACGTGCATCAGCGCGTCCCGACGTACGTCTGGATGGTCGGCGATGACTTTATCGGCGGGATGGATTGCCCCGTCGTCCGGCGAGATGGTGAAGTCGAAATACCTCATGTAACAAGGGTCAGATGAGTTACTGTGCTGTGGTACCTTCTACATAGGGGACATTATGTGTTTCGGCGGATAGATTGACCGAGGGCAGGGGAAAGAATATGAGTCCCGGTGCCCTGAACTGTCACTCGAACTGCTCGTGACCGGCATCTACGTCGACCATCGGGTCGGGGTACTCGATACCGAGTTCGACCCCGTACTGACGTTGTTCGGCCTCGCTCATCGTCCACGGTTCGTGGGCGTATGCGGATGGAAGTCCGTCGAGTTCGGGGCACCAGTGCGTGACGTACTCGGCGTCGCCGTCGTAGCGGTGGGCCTGTCCGACCACGTCGAAGGCCGAATCCCGCGAATCGTTTCCCGTCCCGGCGACGTAGGCCCAGTTCCCCCAGTTGCTGCACACGTCGTAGTCGATGAGGCGTGACTCGAAGTAGGCGGCCCCGAGCCGCCAGTCCACGCCGAGCGTGTTCGCCAAGAAACTGGCGGCGTTCTGCCGTCCCCGATTGGACATGTACCCCGTCGCATTCAATTCGCGCATGTTCGCGTCCACGAACGGTACGCCGGTCTCGCCGGACGCCCACCGCTCGAACGCCGTCCGGTCCTTCCGCCAGTCGATGTCGCGTGCCCGGATGCCGCCGGGCTGGAAGAACTGCGCGCCGTGTTTCTCGAACTGGAAGGCGTCGAAGTCCCGCCACAGCAACTCGAAGACGAGCCAGTACGTCGACTCGTTGGCCACCCGTTCGGCCTCGTACTCACGGACCGCCGCGTGGACGCGCCGCGGGGAGAGACACCCGTGTGCCAGCCACGGGGACAGTTTCGAGGAGTAGTCCGCACCGAGGAGCCCGTTCCGCGTCTCCTTGTACTCCCGTAGCCGGTCACGCTCCCAGACGTACTCGGCCAGTCGCTCCAATCCGGCCGTTTCCCCGCCACGGAACTCGTAGACTCCCCGGTCGTCGATATCGGTTTCCGGGTTCTCGAACCCGAGGTCGGACAGTGACGGAACGTCACCGGAGTCGACTGCCGGTGTCGGCACCGTCTCGGGTGCAGGTACCGGCTCCCGGACTGCGGCGTTTTCCTCCACGTCTTGCCGCCACGGCGTGAACGTGTCGGCGATGTCGGCCACCGGCGTGGGCAGGTCTTCTCGGTGATACAGAGTGTGTGTCCAGTGCGTCTTCAACTCGATACCTTCGTGGGAGAGAGATTGCCGAACCGACGCTTCCGTCTCGTACTCCTCGGTCGCCGGTCGGGTCTGGCAGTGGACGGCGTCGGCGTCGTGTTCCCTGGCGAGAGTGGGGAGTACCCGGTCGGGCCGTCCCTGCCGAACCACGAGGTCACCGTCCCGTTCACGGAGCGACGACCGCAGGTCGGTCACGCTCTCGCGGCGAAACTGTGCCCGTCGCGGCCCCGTCTTGGGAACGCCGTATTCACTCTCCCCGAACTGCTGTGGATCGAACGTGTACACCGGAACTACTTCGTCGGTGTCCTCGACTGCCGCCGCGAGCGGTGGGTTGTCGTGTACTCGAAGGTCGGTACGGAACCAGACGATGGCTGTCTTGGACATGTGAGACGAGGACCGGCGGACCGGTCTACTGCTAGTTGGGGTCCGTCCGCATCAAACCGGCGGTTGCCGTCTCCCGGGAGCGCGTCCCGTCGCCATCATTCACAGACGACTGTGACTGTCCGGGTTCGGGGGCCATCACACTCCACGAGCAACACCGACTGCCACGTACCGAGGTCGAGGGACCCGTCCACCACGGGGAGTGTCACGTCCCGACCGAGAAACATCGACCGGAGGTGAGCGTCGGCGTTGCCGTCCAGTTCGTCGTGGTGCCAGCCGGATTCGGGGACGAGGCCCGCGACTGCCGTCTCGATGTCGTCGAGCAGTCGTGGTTCGGCCTCGTTGACACTGACCGCGGCGGTCGTATGGCGGACGAACACGGTACAGGTCCCCGAGGCGTCCGCCGGGAGCGCGTCGGCTACGTCGTCGGTGATGTCGACGACCGTAACCCGGTCGTCGGTCTGCGTCTCGAAGTCGGCACGTACCATGTGGTGAGTGTCGACGGCGCGGCCCTTCAGCCTACTCGTCGGCGTCAGCCTCGGCGTCGGGCGCAATGTCTTCAGACCGGAGTCCCTCGAACAGCCGTCTGTCCTGTGACCGGACGTGGTACGCCGCGGAGGCGACTAACACGAGCAGGTACCCCGTCGCAACCGTCGGGGCACCGATAGTGCCGAACAGCGGCGTGCCGAGGTTCGCGGTCAGTACCGTCCCGAACCCGAGGACGCCCAGCACGAGGTAGTACTCGGCCCACGTGATGCCGTAGCGGGGGACGACTTCCATGTACGTCGTCACTTCCGTCGCCCTGTCTTGGAGGAGGACCCGCTTGTTGTCGGTGTCGTACTCGAGGATGCCGAGTTCGTCGAGTTTCGGGAGATGTGTCTGGTGCAACGAGACGTAGACGCTCCGCCGCTTGTCACGGGGCGGGGGAGACTCGCCGGTCTCCCTCGCGGCGACGGCCTCCGAGAGGTCACGGACGCTGAGCGTCTCGCCGTTCTCCCGGAGACACTTGATGGCTAACCGGCGTCGGTCGTTGCGCAGGATATCGTGTATCTCGCTCGCATCTAGTGTGTCCGTTCGTGGTCTTTGTGTGGCCGTGCTCATTGTCTCCGTCCACCCCGCCCGCACACCACCAGTGTACACCCAAGTACACCCATCTTACTGCTGGTCAGTTCGCTTCTCTCGTTCTGTATCGCGTTCTCCCATCTAATTAATACCTTCTAAGAACTCATTACGAGACACGGTGGACAGATTAATATGCTTTGTCCAGAACTCTTCGGCCCGTTCAACTCTCCGCCACAGAACCGCTCTACCTGACGAACTGGCTACACGGTCCGCCCGAGGCAGTCAGGGATGCCTCGACGGTGGACTGGACAACCGACTGTTACACTGACTGGTCGCCGTGCGGGACGATTCACATCCCAACACAGCCGCTCTCGTGAAACTCGTTTTCCCAGAACTCGCGTTTGTGAGGGCGCGTAACGACTGTTTACAGCTGTGTGACGGAGAAATCGGGGGCGGTTAGGCGAGCCACTCGTCCGGTTTGGTGTCGTAGTCCACGTCGGTCGCCCCGAGGTGTTCGACCTCGTCCCAGTCGAGGTCACGGACGGTGACCTCCTCGCCGTCGTAGCGGATGAGTTTCCCCCGCTCCTCCGGTTCGGGTTCCTGGTCACGGCGTTTCGCAACCTCGATGTCGTGTTCGTCGAGTTCCTTTACGATGGTCTTGAGGTTCACCGGTCGCCCCCACAACTCGAAGACGCGTTCGAGCGTGTCGGTGGCCTGTTCGACGTCGAGCATCACGCCGTTGTACCGGTGGGCCAACAGCAACTCGTTGCGGTTGTTGTAGTTGCCGTCCTCGACGACGACGGTCGGTTTCCCGAAGTTCGTGAACTGCAACATCAGCTTCTTCTTCACGTCCTCGTAGTCCGTCGACGTGACGCGGTAGTCGCCCGTCGACTGGGTGTACTCGTAGGTGAAATAGTCGTTCTCGTCGACGAACTCCTGTGTGAGGAACTCGTCGAGGAACGTCACGTCGTTGTGGCTCTCCCGGATTTCGCGCATCCGGTCCCACCCGCGCGTGTAGTCGATGTCGGCGAGTGCGTCCGCGACGCTGTCGAAGCGTTCGGTGTCGAACATGTACCGCGAGACGCGTTCGAGTTCCTCCTGCCCGATGCGTGAGACGAACCCACGGTTGGCGGGTTCGACCAGCGAGTAGTGCCGCTCCGCGAGTCCCTCGTAGGTCAGTACCTTCCACGGATACGTCTCGATGTCCACGTCCCCCTTCCGTGCCCGCTCCAGTGCCTCGGCGTCGACGCGCGGGTCGTCGGCGGCGAACTCGTCGAGCGAGGCCGGAATGTCCGATAGCATCGGGTCCGGTGCGATGTGGTCCTGAACTGCCCCGAAGTCCACCCGGTCGTGGAAGTTCCGCCACGTGATGCCGTCGACTTTGAGCAGGTGCTCGACGACTTCCCGGCGGTTGGTCGTGTTCTCGACGTACTGCCAGAGTTCCAACCCGAGTTTGTACGGATTCAGCCCGGGCGACCCCAGCACTTGGGCCATGTGGTCGGCGTACTTGACGAACTCGTCGGCGTCGGCGAACGCCTCCTTCGACATCATCGTCGACTCCCAGTAACTCGCCCAGCCCTCGTTGAGCACCTTCGTCATCTTCTGTGGGGCGAAGTAGTACGCCTCCCGACGGAGAATTTCGAGTATCTCGCGCTGCCAGTCGGTCATGGCTACGGCCTTGCCCGCGTCGGTGTCGTAGGCCATGCCGTGCTCCCGCAGGAAGCCGAGCACGTCCTTCTGGGGGTCGGCGGGGAACGTGACTTCCCCGTCGTCGTCACGCTGGGCTTCGAGCCACTCCTCGTCGAACACCTGCCCCCGGACTTCCTCGGAGAGGTCGAGTTCGTCGAGTTTCTCCGCGACGTCCTCCCGGTCTATCTCGTCGTCGGGACGTTCCTCTCGGAACTCCGTCTCGACGGGCGCGTACGGTTCGTGCTGGTCGATGTTGTCCTCCAGACAGAGGATGCTGTCTATCCACTTCTCGACCGCCGCACGGTCGATGTCGGGGTCCTGCATGTACTCCTCGATGGCGTCGGAGTGGCGGGCCAACATCGCGGCGGCATCCGGGTTGTCGGCGAACATCCCGAACCACTCGTTGTTCGCGAAGAAGTCGGCGTGTGCCTCGACGTGGGTGATGACCGCCTTCTGGTCGGCCATCGTGTTCGACTCCTGTAGGAACGCGTGCGACGGGTTGTCGTTGTTGACGATTTCGAACGCTTTCCCGCCAAGGAACTGGCTCTGCTTCTGTTGCTGGTCGTACTGCATCCCCCACCGCCAGTGTGGGTACCGCTGCTGGAACCCGCCGTAGGCGATGAGTTCGTTCATCTCGTCGTAGTCGACGATCCAGTAGTTGACCGGGTAGGGGTCCAGTCCCAGTTTGGCCGCGAGGTTCGACGCCTCATCGACCGGCTCTTCGAGGTCCTCGGCGATACGTCGCGCTTCGTAACGGTCGGAGTTCATGATTCGTCCTCCGTACTCAGTATCTCGTAGATGGCGTCGACCACGTCCTCGGGGCTAGAGACGTACGCGACGGCCACGTTGTCACTCTCCCGGAAGTGTCGCTCTACCTCCTCTGCGTGTGTGGCGTTGATGGCGTTGCCGCTCGGCTGGGTCTCCACGTATGCGTGGAGGTTCGCTGGTATCTGCTCCATCAGCGGGATGACCTGCTCTTCGGTGTCGTTGCTGGAGTTCTCGGAGTCGCCCGCCGCGAACACGTACCGGTTCCACTCGTGCCACGGGTACTCCTCCTCCAGCACCTCGGCGGCCACCTCGTACGCGCTGGAGATGCGCGTGCCGCCGCCGCTCCTGATGCCGAAGAACTCGTCGCGCTCGACTTCCCACGCCTCGGCGTCGTGGGCGATGTAGACGAACTCGGCGTTGTCGTACTTGCCCGTCAGATACCAGTCCAGCGGCGTGAACGTCCGTTCGACCAGTTCGCGCTTCTTCTCCCGCATCGACCCGGACACGTCCCGGATGTTGACCACGACGACGTTCTTCTCTTTCTCCTCGACGACTTCGGGGTAGCGGTAGCGTTCGTCCTCCCGACGGAACGGTATCTGGTCGACGCCCTCCCGCCGGATTCGCTCTGCGGTGGACTCCCGGTCGACGTTGTCTGCCATCTCGTCCATCGAGGCCCACGTCGACTTCTCGTCGGCCGAGAGGTCCGCGTACGCCTCTTCGAGCCACGAGCGGGAGACGGGGGTGTTCTCCCCGCGCGCCCACTCGAACACCGAGGCCGGCCCCATCCCCTCGACTTTCAGGGCCTCGCGCACGAAGCCGCGGTCGAAGTCCATCGCCAACTTGCGCTTGAGGCCCTTCTTGAACAGCGTCTCGAAGTCCAGCGTCGAGGTGGGACCGGTTCGCGTGATGTCCGTGAAGTCACCTTCCTTCTCCTCGATGACTTCCTTCCCCTTCGGTTCGAGGTCCAGTCCGAGTTCCTCGTCGAGTTCCTCGGCGAACTCCTCGGGGTCCATCTCGTAGTACTCGTGGTCTGCCCCCTCCTCGCCGGGGTCGCCGTCCTCGTCGCCATCGCCGGGCTGTGGCTCCGGTTGGCCGACGGGTTGGCCCTCCTCGGCGTCCTCGCCCTGCCCGACGCCGCCCATGTCCCGCTGGTCGTAGGCGAACTCCGGGAGGTCCACGATTTTGATGGGTATCTTCACCTCGTCGGGGCGGGACTGGCCGAGGTCACCGTACTGGATGAACTCGGCGAGGTCTTGCCGTCGCTCTTCGCCAACTTCCCGGTAGCGGTCGATGTCGTCTCTCAGTCCCATTTGTAACTCACCTGACTCATGACGTGGCGGCTGGTCAACTCGGCGGAGGCCTCGCTGTAGTCGAACATCTCCGTCAGGTTGCGCACGGTGTCCTCCTTGACGGCCGCCGTCTCGGTACCGCTCGGCGGGTTGTCCCACTGTCGTGGGTCGAAGTCCTCGAACGTCCGCCGCACGTCCTCCCAGTCGTGCGTACCGAGTACCGACTTGATGACCGGTATCTCCTTGGGGTTCACGTCCTCGATGCGGAACGTGTCGTCACGGTTGTGCCACGCGTGGCGGTTCAGCGCGGTGATTATCTTGTCCGTGCGGAACGACTCGACGGCGTCGTCGGGGTCGTTGCCGTCGTAGTTACTCTCGTTGAACCGCCCGAGGTGTTCTATCTCGAACACCTTCATCTTCAGCGGGTCGGGGTCGACGAGCTCACCGCGGTCGTTCTCTATCTGCTCGTCGGCCTCCCACGCGTAGACGTGTTCGATGTACTCCTCGACCGTCGCCTCGTCGACGCGCTTGTCCCGCATGATTGCCGCGAGCACGTCGTCTTCCTGCTGACCGAAGACGTGGTTTTTCACCGTCACGACTTGGTTCTCGAACTCGACGCGCTCGCTCCCGGAGAACACCGGTGCGTCGCCGAGTCGTTCGGCCATCGCGTTGAGCACGTCCCGCGGCATCAGGACGTGTTCGACCGGTAACTCCGAGTGGAACCGCTCGCGCTCCTCGTGGAGCAAGTCGGCGATGATGTCCCGGGTGTAGGTCACGGGGATGCCGTGGTCGCCGTCCCGCGCGTCGTCGTTCCAGTCGAAGTCGTCCATGTCGATTCGGTCGTCGCCCTCCTGCAGGTAGCCGCGGTCGAACAGCAGGGCTTTGTCCACCATGTCGAGGCCGTTCGGCACGTCTTCCTCGTCGAGTCGGGTGACGACGGCGTACAGCGCGGCGGCCTCGATGGCGTGTGGGGCCAGTTCCTTCTCGTTGACCGCAGCGTCGCTGTCCCGCACCGAGACGCGGAGCGGTTCGCGTATCCACTCCTCCAGTTCGTCCCACGACTGGGCCGTCCACACGGCCGTCTCGCTCGTCAACTCCCGGCGGAGGAGTTGGGCTTCGAGCGAGAGGTTCGTCAGGTAGTCGAACTCGTGTTTGTCGAGGCGTCGTTTCAACGCTTTCAGCGGGTCCTGTCCCTCACGGTCGGCGTGTTGGTTCAGGCGCGCTTCGAGGTCCGGGTTCGAGATGATAATCATCTGTGTGTCGATGTCCATCCCGATGCCCTTGTCCAGTTTCACGGCTCCCTCGTCGGGGACGTTCAGCAACTTCTGGAGCAGGTCGGCGTGCTGTGCGGCGTCCTCGACGACGGTGAGCAGACCGTTGCCCTGCGAGAGGACGCCGTCGTAGCTGAACGCTTGGGGGTTCTTCCGGCCCCGCGAGTCCAACTCCCGGAGCATCCCCGCCATCCACGACCCGACGAGTCGTTCCTTGGGCGACCCGTCGTCCTCGCTGTGGAGGACGCCGATGCCCCGGCCCACGTCGACGACGAAATTCTTGACGCGGAGGTGTCGGGGGGCCGTAACCGCCGAGAACAGGTCGTCCGTGTCCTGCCGGCGGTACTCCTCTTCGAGGAAGTCGTAGGCTTCCCGCGAGAACGGGTCGAGGTCGCTCTCGACGCGGACGGGAACGTGGTCGTCCAGTCGCTCGTTCAGGTCCGCCAGCAGGTCCTCGCGGACCGACGGCGGGAACACAGTCAACGGGTGGACCTGCACCGGACTCTCGTACCAGTCGTCCTCGTCGCTGACTGTCTCCTCGCCGTAGGTCAGACCGCTGGCGTCGCCCTCGGCCCCGGCGACGTTCCACTCGACGGTGTACCGGCGGCCTTCGTCGGTTTTGGAGTACTCCCGGAGGCCGTTGATGAGACACCGCTTGAGTTCGGACTTCCCCGTCGCCGTCGGCCCGTCGAGCCAGATTATCTTCTCGTCCTTGCCGCGGGCGGCCGCGATGGAGCGCAGGTCGTCGACGAACTGGTTGAGCGTGTCCGTGTTCCCGAGGATGGCGTGTTCGCCGTCGTTGTGCGGGTCGTCGAAGAAGCGGTAGCGTTCCTTCTCCTCGCCCTCCTCGATGACCGTCCGGGTCCCGGCCGCTTCGATGGCCGAGAGCAGGTACTTCGAGGCGTGGGCTGCGAGGTGGGGCCGCTCCAACACTAGGTCGACGTACTCGGCGAGACTCATCGGCTCCTGATACGTCTCTTCGAGGGCCGTATCGGCGGCGTCGATGTAGTCGTGTCTGGCCATCAGTCTTCCATCTCTGCTTTGGCGACCTCTGCACCGGCGAACTCGAGCACCTCCTTGGCTCCTTCCTCGGTGTAGCCCTGTTCGATGAGGGCGTCGACCCACTGGTTGCGCTCGTCGTCGTCCATCTCGCCGCTGGAGACCAGTGCCGAGAAGTTGATGTTGTGCTTCTTGTCTTCCCAAAGTTTGCGCTCTAACGCGCGGCGCAGGCGGTCGTTGTCCTGCGGGTTGAACCCTTCACCCTCGCGGGCGCGGCGGGACACCCAGTTGCTGACCTCCTGCCGGAAGTCGTCTTTCCGGTCCTCGGGCACGTCGAGTTTCTCCTCCACCGAGCGGAGGAACGTCTCGTCGGGTTCCTGTTCGCGGCCCGTTATCTCGTCCTCGACGGTGTTGTCGTCGATGTAGGCCATCACGTGGTCCATGTACTTCTCGCCCTGCCGCTGTATCTCGTCCACGTCGTAGGCCAGCGCGTGGCGCACGTCCTCGATGGCCCGGTCCTTGTACTCCTCGCGGACGAGTTCGAGGTAGCGGTAGTACGTCTCGAAGCGGTCCTCCGGGATGGAGCCGTGGTTTTCGAGGTTCTCCTCGAAGTGGTTGAACGTCGTCAACGGCGAGAGGAACTGACGTTCGCGGTGCATCGAGTCCATGATGGCCTCGGCTATCTCGTCGCCGATGAACCGCGGGGAGACCCCCTCCATGCCCTCCCCGATTTCGGCCATCTCGGCGGCCTCCTCGCGGAGTTTCTTCACGTCGACGTCCTCCTGCTCGTCGACTTCGCCGTTGTAGGCTTTGGCCTTCTGGAGCAGGTCGACGGCACCCGCGTCCGGCTCCTCGATGCGGGTGAGGACGCCGAACAGCCCCGCCATCTCCAAGGTGTGGGGTTCGACGTTGATGTCCGGGAGGTCCGCGTTCCGAAGCATCTTTTCGTAGATTTCGGCCTCCTCGGAGTACTGGAGGACGTACGGGAAGTCGATGCGCTTGGTCCGGTCGTTGAACGCCTCCATCTTCTCGTCGCCCTTCTTGTCCTTGTACTCGGGCATGTTCGTCCGCCCGACGATGACTTGGTCGATGTCGATGCGCGGGTTGTTCTTGGGCTTGATAGTCTGCTCCTGCGTGGCGTGCAGGAAGTCGTAGAGGAACTCCCGCTGGAGTTTCAGCAACTCCTCGCCGCTGAAGATACCGCGGTTGGCGTTACAGAACGCGCCGGAGTAGTCGAAGGCGCGCGGGTCGCTCTCCCCGTAGACGGCTATCTTCGAGTAGTTAACGTCGCCGGTCAGTTCCGTCTCGTCCTGATTCTTCTTGTCCTTGGGTTCGAACGTCTCGATGGCCCGGCGCTGGTTCTCGTCGGCGACGAGACGGACGATTTCGACGTGGTTCTCCAGCACCTGCTGGAGGTCGTCGTCGTAGTGGGCCAGCAGGCGGTCCATGTAGAACTCGCTCGCCGGGTCGAGTGCCTGCTCGTTGCGGATGGTGTAAGGCGCGTCGAGTTCGTCGTTGAGTTTCTCGATGACCGAGTCACGCTGGTCCTGTGGGAGGAGCACCAGCGGGTCCTGATTCATCGGCGAGCGCACGGTGTCGTCGGCCGGGTCCTGGTCGGGGATGATGTCACAGAGGTTCGTCCAGCGGAAGGTGTACATCCGCCCCGCGTCGGTCCCGGTGTAGTGTTCGTAGTAGGTGCGGACCTGTCGGTCGAAGTCGGATTTCCCGGACCCGACCGGACCGAGCAGGAGTTTGATGCGTTTCTCGGGGCCGAGGCCACGCGCACCGCTTTTGACCTTGTTGACGAACTCGTGGATGGCCTCGTGGACGACCCGCCCGTAGAAGGTGTTCTCTCCGTCACGGAGTGGGTCTTCCGAGGCGAGTTTGTACTCGACGACACCGGCGTCCTCGTCGTACTCGGTGCCGTAGTAGTCGAACATGTCTGCGACGCGCTGGTGTGCGTTGCGGGCGATGCGCGGCTCGTCGAATAGCTGGTCAAGGTACCAGTCGAACGTCCGGGTCTCACGGAGGTCCGACGGGATGGAGTCCTGGTACTCTCGACTCAACTCTGCGAGGGTGTCCTGTGTACCGGTCATGCTATCACGGAAAGGTTGAGGCCGGCTCCAAACGCCGTCCGTTCGGTCCGGCCGTGCGGGTGGCTCCCCGCACCGTTCGGCGGTGCCTCCCTCGACGGCCACCACGTGGCTACTGTCGACACTCCGGACTGATCGCAGGCGTGCGCAACGCGCGCCCGGCAGAACCGGGGTGTTCGGACTGTAGTTGTCATGTGCAACCATACCATGCCACTCGGCGCGCACTCCGGTGGTCGGATGAGACCAATAAATCCCGGGCGGCGACGGTGAGAGCGGCCACGGTGTGGTGGTCGTGTATGGGTGGGCTTACCACCGATACTATTTATTATATGAGTGTTGCGAACTGATAAGCCTTCTCCCAATTCGGCGTTTTCGCGCCCTCTCTGACGGGTACTTAAACGATGAAAGTGGCATACGTCGTCCGGTATTCTGGCCGGCCACGCCGGCCGCCGTCACGCCCGTTTATATGATGGCCGGGTGCGTGTGTGGTAGTTGCACGGGTCGTGACCGTCCCCGAGGCGTCCGACCGGGGCACTCATTGTGGTCGCCGCGTAACGCCTCGTCATGTCCTTCGAGACGCTCCCGCCGGGGTGGGAGGTGTGGAACGAAGGCGAGACGGAACACGTCCTCGTCTACCGTCCCGACGTGTTCGACAGCCACTCGTTCCCCGCACCGTGTCTCCCGACGCTCTATCTCACGAAGGGACAGCGCGGCCGACGGCCCGGACAACACCGACCCGACCCGGGCGACCCGTGGTACGTCACCCTGTCGCTCGAACCCGAGGTGACACGCGACACCGAACAGTACGACGACCAAGACGCCGCCATCGAGGGCGCGCTGTCGCTGGCCGACCGGTTCGCCGCCGGTGACATCGACTACCGCGCGCTGTATCAGGTCCCCCGCGAGGCGTACCTCGACGAACTCGACCGACTGACCGGCCGGGCGTGACGACCGCACTGTACGTCGGTCGACGTGTTCCGGCGGGAGACTTAACCGCGGTGCCGGAGAACATCCGTTGATGCCGACGGTCACGCTCATCGGAACGCGACTCGCAGACCCCGGGACCGAGTTCGTCTACGGCGGCGAAGCGACGGCGTGTGAGGGCTGTCCGTACCGTGACCAGTGTCTGAATCTCGTCGAGGGCCGGAGGTACCGCGTGACCGCCGTCCGTGAGAACGCGAGCACCCTCGACTGTGCCGTCCACGATACCGGCGTCACGGCCGTCGAAGTCGAACCCGCGCCCGTCCTCGCGAACGTCGAGTCACAGGAAGCCTACGCCGGAAGCGCGGCAGAACTCCCGGGGCAGTGCCCACACACTGGGTGTCCGTCCCACGAGTTCTGTGAACCCGCCGGTGCCGACTTCGACACCGAGTACCGCATCGACGAGGTGGTCGGCGACCCGCCACACGACTACTGCATGCTCGACCGGGACCTGACGCTCGTGGAGTTCGCCCCCGCCCGCGACGCCGACGAGTGACTGCCGGACGACGACACGGCCGTCAGGCGGTGAGCGTGTCCACCTTCTCGGCGGTGTAGCCGAACACGTCCTCGTACCCGTACGGCGACATCAGGACGGGATAGAACGGTTCGTCGGCGACGTACTCCTCCTCGTCGGCGGCGGCGTACGCCTCACCCACGCCGACGCGCCGGAAGTTCGACGCGAACACCTCGTAAGCCTCGGCGGCGGCCTTCGGTATCGGTGCGGTCAGGCGGTAGACCGGTAACTCAGCCTGGTCGGCCCCCGTCCCGCCCGGGAGCGCGCCCGTCGCCCGGAGGAACGCCCGGGTGACGCCGACGGCGTTCTCGGCGGCCGCATCGGACCCCTGATAGCCACACTCGACTTCGACCAACTGGTCGGCCACCTCGAACAGTCGCCCCTCGCTGAACGCCCCGGTTTCGACGACGGCGTCGACGGGGAGCCGTGGACAGACGCGCCGGGCGAACGGGGTCCGCTCGCCCACGAGGGCGAACAGGCCACCGTAGGACTGCGTCGAGTGCAAGGAGAGTACCTCACAGCCCGCCAGTTCGTCGGCGAGTGTCGCCGCCAACCGCCCTTCGTGGGTATCGCTGTCCGGGTCACCCGGGAACGCTCGGTTGAGGTCTTCGTCCACGTACCGGACCCCGCGCTCGGCGGCTTCCTCGTTGGCGACCACGAACTTCACCGGTCGCTCGACGGTCAACTCTTCGGCGAGGAGCGTCTCGACTGCGTGTTCCCCACACGGTTCGTCGCCGTGTATTCCGCCGACAACCGCCACTTCAGCGGGGCCGTCTCCGACCGTCTCGACACGCATTTCTTGCTCGATAGTCGCGGACGCGCCGTCTTAGTCCTCACGCATTGCCACTGGCCTGTTGGTGTGGGGCCCTGCTTCGACACTTGCCGACCGCCGGAGGTCGCTCACCGGAGTGCCCGTTTGATGCGGACAGAGAGGGGGATGTCTCGCCCGGTGTCACGCGTACGCCGCTTGCGAACCCCGACTAGCCCGAACACGAGTGCCACGATGCTGAAGACGAGCGCGCCGTTGATTGCTCCCAGCGCGACCAGCGGGTGTATGTCGTGCAGCGTCAGCAGCAGGGACGGTGGCAGCACTACGATATACCGGCTTTCCGGCAGTCGCACCGTTCGCTCCTCGCCGGACGACGGAACAGGGACGAACATCGTCGTCGACGCTGTACCGCCCCCGACGACCTCGAGCTGTCGGCTGTTCAGTGTCACATCCGCCGGTGGCTCGAACACGACCAGCATCGTCACCGCTCCACCGTTTCGTGCCGATAGCTTTGCTTCGGCCGTCTCACCCGGTCCCACACCGCTGCCCTGTGCAATCTCCGCTGTCGATATCTCGTGCGTCGTACTCGGGGACACCATCGCGAGGTTCGCTGGCACGACCACGATGGCTATCAAGAATATCACCGCGTACCGCGGGTCGACCGTATCTTGGCCCCGCGTTCGGCTTCTGTCCCGGGAGGTACCCCGACGGAACTGATTCACAGTCGTCAGAACCAGCAGTACCAACCCGGATAAAAAGAGTGCCCCGCCCACCTCCTGAGCGTTGTCTGCCCCCTCGACCCCGACTGCGGCTGCAACGGACGCTTGCACCTCGAACACGAACGCGCGTGTCCCGAGGATTGCCGTCCCGAGGGACGGAATCCGAACTATTCGACCGCCGGGCTGCCAAGCAGTTGCGACAATCTGACTCTCGGTCACTGGCGGCTCGACGCCGTCTTGGTCGGTGAAGGGGTTCCCGTCCCCCTTCGTGATGTACCCTCGGTCCGTCTCACCGACGATACGGTGCGTAGTCAATTCACCGCCTTCGATTTCCTGGGATTGGAACACCACTACGTCACCCTCGTCGATATCACCGGTCAACTGGTCGGGGACGACGACGAACCCATCGCCCTCCTGAATCGTCGGCGACATGCTGTCGGAGGTGACGAAACTAAACAACACTGGCTGGCCGAGTACGACGCCCGCGATGAGTGCGAGAACTGTCAGAACAACGACAACTTCTGCCGCTCTAACCAGATACGTTCGGAACATCGAGGGATGCCGCTTGTCGGCCTTACATTACGGGACAGTAAATCGCTGTCGCTCGGCCGGTCGACCCGGTCAGTCGTCTCGTCCCTCACCGCCGCGCCCGTCAGCAACCGGCTCGACGTGCCGGCCTTCGATTTCCGGCAGTTCCCAGTAGCCCAGCATGACGCCGAAGACAACCGACGCGCTCAGGAGAGTGACAAACAGCACCATGCCTTGGAAGCCCAGCGTCCACAGGGCGGCCATCGCCACCTGTGTGAGTACGAGTACCACTAACCACAGTAGTCCGAGGCGGCCGAGTGCGTATCTGAACCGCGGCTGTTTCGTCCCCGCTGGCGTCTCCAGCAACGGCAGCACACCACGGAGTCGGGTCTGCGTGAGGTAGTCGGCCACCACGGTGAGGACTGCGACGAACAACACCCACACGTACCACGGGAGGACCAGCCACCCGAAGGTGAGAGAGAGCGTACCCGGTACCGGCAACACGACTGGCCCGTCTAACAGCCCCGGCAGGACCGAGTCACCCGAGTCGGCAACCAGTCCACCGGTTCCGGTGTCCGTCTCCGTGTCCGCGTCCGGCCCCGACTCTGTGTCTCCGGTGTCACTGTCGGTACCAGTATCGGTCTCGGTATCAGCGTCACCGCCGTCGGGACTCGCTCCGGTCCCAGTCCCGGCGTCGGTGCCACCGCCACCAGCACCACCCCCGGCACCCGAACCACTGCCGCCACCACTACTCCCAGCACCTGACCCACTGTTAGAACTCGATACTGGTGACTCGTAGGTTATGTTCTCGACGAAGCTTCTGGACGTACTAGAATCAACGTCGGCGACGACGCCGAGCCTGACAGACTCGTTCGGGGCGAGCGTAATCGAGTTGTTCTGTCCCTCGATTGTATTGCCGTTGTCCATCCGAACGATTGTTATCCGACTACTTGCGTTTCCAATCCACACGTCTGCGGACCTATTGCTCCCCTCAATACCCTCGTACCCGACGACGAAGACATCGTTGAATCTGCTCTCGGTTCCGGGGATGGTGGTAATCGAGACCCTGAGCTTCCCATCGGGACCGATTTCGGCGTAGCGGTCGCCGTTCGGCGTATCCGCCGGTTGCAGGTGTATCCCGCTGTCGTCACCGAGCTCGTCGGTTTGCCCGTCGAACGGGACTGCACCCGTGGCTATGACCGTCCCGCAGACGACTAGGGCAAGCCCAACGATGACGTGCAGGTGTTTCATACAGTTGCCGGTCGGAACGAACCGTCACGCGTGCCCCGAGAGAGGAACGGGAGCGTTACGCGCTGGAGTGGTCGCCTTCACGCGCGGCGAACACGATAGTGTTGATCGTATCGATGGCTGACCCACTGTTCCCGTTCCGGAGGTCCACTTCGATAGTGAGGTCGACGCTCGTGGTTGAGTCTACATCGACGGCGTTGTCACCGGGGGTACCCCCGTCGACGATTGTGTTCCCGTTCGTGTCCTGAATGTCCAGCACACTCCCGATGAGGTTGTTCGGGTCGTCGCTCTGACTCGGGTCTACGGAGAGGCCGACGTTCTGTCCGCCGCCGTTGGTTACCGCAAGCGCGTCCTCGAACCGTGTCGTCGCCTGCTCGTTGAGGTTCGATTGCTTGACCTTGATGATGCTACTCCCACCCACGCTTTCGGTTGCGATGATGTTGTCTCCGGCCGGGGAGTTCGCCGCGAACGTCAGTATCGCACTCGCGTCGTCCGTGGTATTGATTTCGACGGTCCGCTCTGCCTCGACTGCGGTGAACGCCCCGGAGCCGAACGCCCCGCCGACGCCCATGCCGACCGTCCCGAGGCCGAGCAGTACGTTTCGTCTGTTGATATCCATTGGTCACACGGACGCACCTGTGGGACTTATTAATTGCCGCCGTTATGCCGTCTAAAGGCCGTCATTATCCGCTCAAGCACGCCTTTAGTCCCGCTCAAGCAGCCTAATAATAAGTCCCTATACCCACTGATGGGTGGTAAGGCACGTACTACGTGCTAGGTAAAATCATGAAGATGAACCGTAGAAACATACTGGCTGGAATGGGTGCATTAGCAATCGGTGGCGGCGGCCTGCTCGGGTCGGGCGCGTTCACGTCCGTCGAGGCAGAGCGGACCGTCGAAGTGAACGTCATCGGTCCCGACGAGGTGACCAACGCGACCGAAGACGTGGACGCGCTGACGGACGAGTACGTCGACGTGCGCGTCGATGCGGCGTTCAGTACGGTCTTCATCGACTCAGCGGACGGCACGACCACTACAGACCAAGACGAAACCACACTGAATCCGACGAGTTCGGCCGAAGTCGTGAGCAGTCACGGGGCCTCCGACACCGAAGTGAGTCTCATCGCGAACGACGTGACACTTAGATTCGGTGCTGACGACGGTGGACTCCCTCAAGATTCGACCATCAACTACGACGACCTGTTCGTCATCGACAGTTCGGACATCGACGGCAACGCCGACGGTGCCGATTACGACGTGACGCTCGAGACGACAAACAACAAGTTCCTCAACATCGCAGACAACGGCACACAGGCGTCTGGCGACGCTAGCGGCGACTTCCCGACAACTACCATCGGCGGCGACAGTGGTAGGACAGTCCTCAACAGCA
The DNA here is from genome assembly GCF_023028225.1 of Halorientalis litorea. Lineage (NCBI taxonomy): Archaea > Methanobacteriati > Methanobacteriota > Halobacteria > Halobacteriales > Haloarculaceae > Halorientalis > Halorientalis litorea. The sequence continues at coordinate 444,765 of NZ_CP095482.1, read as the reverse complement.
ACGTCGACACCACTGGCATCTCAAACGCCAGTGGCTCCAGTCCCGACGACAGTGACACGCTGACGATTCGTATCGAGCCGACGCCGTAGACAGCCCGTCGCCGCTCGAAGCGACTGGACGATGCCACTGCGGTGACAACCGGTACCGCGTGATTTCGTTCGACCCCGTTCACGCGACAGTGGCGGTGTCTCGCCACTAGAGACGTTTACTGCCGAGTCGGACACTGAACCGCCTCGAACACAACTGTTAATATCGGTAGTTCTGAAGTAGGTTTCCCGATGGGCTATCAGTTTACGCCACTGATGACTCTCTACGCCCTTATATTCCTCCTCACCTTCGGACTGGGTATCTACGCGGTGCGACGATATCTCCGGCGTGACCGTCGACTCTCGGTGTTCGCGTTCGCCACGCTGATGTTCGGGTTCAGTTTCTGGGAGATAACCAACTTCGTGGCGGCCGCAGTCGTCCGATCGGAACTGACGCTCATCGTAAAAAACGTTACGAACGCTGTCGTGATACCGTTCGTCTGTTTCGGGACGCTCTTTTTCGCCTTCTCGTTTGCCGACAAACGGCGGTGGATACGGTGGGCCGCCGTCGTTAGTGCCGTCCAACTCGTCGGACTCAGTGTCCTGCTCGCGTTCGACCCGGTGTTTCTGTACGAACCGCGAGGACTCACTGTCCGCGGGCCGATTACCGTCCTCGGGGTCACCGTCGAGCAATGGGTGCTGCTGGACCGCGACCTCAATCTGTCGTTCGCGCTCCACCAACTGTACATCTACGCGGTTACACTCTTCGGTGCCGGTGTCGTCCTCCCGTACATCGCTACGAACAACACCGACGACACCACTAGCCAGGCGGTGCTGATGGCAGTCGGCTTCGGGACGCCTCTCGTAGTGAACGCGCTGTTGCTAGCCGGGATTATCCCGCCGCATCTGAACGTTACCGACTTGGGACTCGGTCTCACGGCGGTCGCACTCGCGGTCGCTATCTTCAGGTACCAACTGTTTCAGGTCGCGCCAATCGGTCGCCAACAGCTATTCGATGTAATGGACGACCCCGTCGTGTTGGTCGACCACAACAACCGTGTCGTCGATAGCAACCCGACGGCACGGCGGGTGTTCGAAGTCGACTCGGAGTGGAGGGGGATGCACGAAACAGCGTTTCTCGGCGGGTTCGCCGAAACGCTCCGCTCCGTTCGAGATACCGACGAGACGGAACCGGAGCCGCTGCGATACACCGACGACGCGGGCCGATGTTTCGACGCGAAGACGACGGCGGTCGGTGACGGCGGGAGTCGGCTCATCACGTTCAGGGACATCACGACACTCGAAGCGACGAGACGGGACCTCGAACAGTCCAACGAACGCCTCGACGCGTTCGCGTCCATCGTGTCACACGAGCTGCGGAACCCGCTGAACGTCGCGATGATTCAAACCAATCGGCTAGATGTGGAACCCAGTGACGACGCTGAACGTCTCGAAGACGCGCTGGACCGGATGGAGTCGATGATAGACAGCATGCTGGAACTGGCTCGTGCTGGTGAGGACGTCGAGCAAACTGAAACGTGCTCGCTGGCCGAACACGCCGAACAGTCTTGGAATCACGTTCAGACTGGCGAATCGGAGTTAGACTGTCGTGTCGGAGACACGGCAATCGAAGCCGACCCAGTTCGACTCCTTCAGCTCTTCCAAAACCTATTCGAGAACGCCACGGCCCACAACGACGGGCCACTCACTGTTCTGGTCGGAACAGTGGGCCCAGACAGTAATACCGTGATTGACGAGGACAGCGTCGGGTTCTTCGTTGCGGACGATGGCGACGGTATCCCCGAGGACGAACGGGACGCAATTTTCGAACACGGACACACCACGAGCAACGACAGCACCGGCTTCGGCCTCACTATCGTCCGATACATCGCCGAGGCTCACGACTGGTCGATTCGAGTCGCTGATGGCATCGACGGCGGAATACGAATCGAAATTACCGATGTGACCGCCAGCCGACCGCAATCCGAACACTCCACGTAGTCGACTCCTCCCTGTGACTGGTTTCTCCACTGTGGTTTGGCCGGACCACACGCGGAGAAACCGGCTGAACGGCCGCCTCTCGACACAGACAGACCCGTGACGGCGCGCTGGCACGCGCCCGGACAACAGCTAGCTACTGGCGGGAGTGCACCTCACTCGCCGCTGGGGGGAGGAGCGGTTCGAGCGTCTGTTTCTGCTCCGGAGAGAGGTCCAGTTCCTCGATTCGACTCGCACAATCTTGATACCCTTGCATCTTCTGTGCGGCTTCCCCGTGTGTCTCTGTCAGTGCCAACTGCTTCGAGCGGAGAGCCAAGTACGTCCGTGCCGCCGAATCCATATCCGTTCGGCTGAGGAGTGACTCCAACCGAGCCTTTATTCCGTCCTCTTCGACCGGTTTGTGAAGGTAATCGTCGATGTCCAACGTAGCTATATCGTCGTCCGGCGCGATACCGGAAACGACGAGAACCACTAGCTGTTCGTACTGTGCTCGGAGCTGGGTCGCAACGTCGTCGCCGGACATCTCGTCCAGTCGCCGGTCGAGTACGACGAGGTCCGTGCTGTCGGAACACTTTTCGAGAGCCTGCTCCCCGGTCCGGGCGTGTCTAACACCGTAGGACTCGTCGAAATACTCCGAAAGAACCGATGCGACCATCCGTTCGTCTTCGACGATTAACACCGATGCTCGGCGTTCGTCGTACCGCTCGTGCCATGCAGTTAGAAGGTCCAAGGCGGGCACAATGGCACGCCCCTTTTCAGTCAGTTCGTATCCCTCTTTACCGCTGTTCTCGACGGCTTCCGTCGTTCTGAGGAGATTTCGGTCACAGAGGTCAGACAGTCCGTCCGACAGCATTTTCGGCGAAATTCCGCCGAGACTAGCCTCGATCTCCGAGTAGCTGGCATTGCCTACTTCGTAGACACTGTAGAGGATAACTGGATACCATTTGTAAGAGAACACCTCCGTTGCGGACTGGAGTCGCTCTACACTGATTCCGGTATCTGACACGGTGCTTCTCATCGGCCGAAATTTGTCCGTGAGAAACAAGTACTCTTTGGGTGTATCGTGCCAGCACACGGCGGATCTCGGCGCGCTGACTACAATATTTCAACCAGATGACTTAGGATATTACTATTGCGAAACGGAACCGGCGAACATTCACCCCCTGCATCGTGGGGTCCGGTCGATACGGGAAACGCTGATTCCGAGACGCGTGCCTGCAGACGAGCGGTTACATCAGTCCTCTCCGTGAGACCGGTCGAACCCACGCAAAAATCCATTTCCGAGAACCACTGTCACCGCTACGACCGGCACACTACCACTATATTGCACCGAGTTATATTATCAAGTTATTAATATCGTTGAACTCGCATACGCCCTTTCGAACGTTACAATATCAGTTTTGAACATAAACTCAAACGGTTGTTGAATGGGTTTTGAAATGGTAAGGCGTGACTATAGCCTTCGTAAGCAAACCGTTTTGACTGTTTAGATACTACCGCATATAATGGCAGCTGAAGACGTGTCAGGACGCGAACAGTGTGAGACTTCGACGATATCACGGGACACACTGTTCGACCTGCTGAGTAACCATCGCCGGCGGTACGCACTCCATGCTGCCCAGCGGACCGACGGCCACTCGGAAATTTCAGACCTCGCAGAGCAAGTCGCGGCGTGGGAAAACGGGAAACAGCAGCACGAAATCACGTCCGACGAACGTCACCGCGTGTACACATCGATGCAGCAGACACACCTCCCGGCTATGGAGCGTGCGGGCGTCATCGAGTACGACAACGGAACGGTTACTCTGACCGAGCAGGCGCGTGCCCTAGATATCTATCTCGACGTGGTTCCCGAGCAGTCGATTCCGTGGGGGGAGTACTATCTCGGACTTGCATCCTTGTCAGGGGCACTGCTCGCAGCCGTCTTCTTCGGCGTGTTCCCGACGAGCGTCCCGAACCTCGCGTGGGGGGGACTCGTCGTCGTGCTGTTTCTCGCCTCGGCACTGTATCACGTCTGGCAGAGCCGACAGATGCGTCTCGGAGCCGCTGAGACGCCGCCCGATGTCGAGCAATGAAAAAGAAGTGGACTCGTCGCGGTGCGTTGGCACTCATGGGGAGCGGTGCCGGTATCGCTATCGCCGGGTCCGGAAGTTTCACAGAGACTGAGACGGACCGCCCGGCCAATGTCGACACGTCGGGAGACGGTCCGAGTAGCACCGCGTTGCTCGGCATCAATACCTTCGGGAATCAACTGGCGTTCGAGGCCGAAACGCGAGAAATCGCCCGACTGACGAACAACACCGGTGAGACGCTCGATACAGTCTCCGCGAGCGTCGCAAACAACTCTGCTCTCGCTTTCGACGTGACAGTCGACAGTACTCCCGGCTCGCTCGCTCCTGCAAGTTCCGGGACGGTGACTGCGACAGCGACCGGCGCGAACAGTGACTGTGTGGTGCAGATGGATTCGGTCGAACTCGATATCTTCGCATCGAGTTCGTCCGGTTCGGCCACGAACATCACCGCAACGCGCACAGTCGACCTCTCGCTCGTGAACTGCATCAACTTCGAGCCGTCCGGGACCAGCACGCCCGCCGGATTCGTTCCCGACGCTGGCAACCAGTTCGCGCTCCGGGACGCCTTCGACTCGGAGTCGACGCTTGAGTACGGTTGGAACCGCGACCAGACTGCCGCGACGAGAGAACGGAACACGGACCCGACAACTGAGGACGATACGCTAATCCACTTCAACGCGGACGGCCGAATCCCGTCGCCCTACGACGCCTCACAGGACGGGTTCTGGGAGTTCGACCTTCCGGCTGGCTGGTACGACGTGCGGATGCGGTGTTCCGAACCGGATTACCTCGACAGCGAGTACTCCTTCGACGTCGACGGCGGGGCCGCCGTCGTCCCGCTCCGCGACCCCGAGTTCGACGACCAGCAGAACCAGCGTACCAACAACGCAGAAACCTACAATTTCACCGTCGAAGTTGCCTCCGGCGATGTGTTGAACATCACGCCGCCGGCTGGAACCTACAATCCGAAGATTTCGTGGCTCCAGTTCCAGTCCCGCGACGACACCCCACAGGAAGCGAACTTCGCTGTCACAATCACCGCTTCCGACGACTACGTCGACGAGGGTGACACTGTCACAGTCGACACCGAAATCACGAACACCGGCGACCAGCGCGACATACAGTCGGTCACACTCGATGTCGCTGGACAGGGGCAAGTCGATAGCACGACTGTCGCGCTCAAGCCGGCCGTGACCACACAGATACAACTCGAATGGGACACGGGTGCCGCTAACGCCACCCCGGGAACGTACGACCTGACGGCCGCGAGCGAGGACACGAGCGACACCGCGACGACCGAAATAAGCGGTGACGTGGAGTACAGCGGCGGCACGGCAAGCACCGGTGAACGAGGGCGATACGAACAGGATGTCGTCTTCGATATCGTAAACAACCGGGCCAGAGAAATCGAATTCACCGGTCTCCGGGTCGAGAGTACCAACACGGCCGCTGACCGACTCGACAACACCAGCGAGAAGGAGACGTTCGTCTGGGTCACGAGCGGGTACGACCCTAACAGCAGGGGCGACCACGACTACGAGAACCAGCAGAACAACGGCCCACCGTACGACATCGTCGACGGGGGGCAGAGCGACCGCGCTGACTTAGTGCCAAACGGGAGTACCGAGACGCTGGCACCCGGCGACACCGCGACGGTGGAAGTCACCGGATTCAGGGACGACGGCGGGCCGATTACAATGGGTGGCACAGAAGTCAGTGACATCAAAATCGGCAGTAAGACGAACATCGGCGGCACCACGCTCGACGTCACGCTCTTCTTCGAGACGCCCGACGGAACCGAACGGAGCAAGACGCTGACTATCGACGGCGTCACCGGTGACTTGGAGTACATCCGCGGCTCCGCGGTAACGTTCGACGCAAAGGGAACCAACGACGGTATCGCGTTCAACCTGCTGAACAACGACGCCAAGAGCTTCGGTGCTGGCACCGAGGTCGGCTTCGACCAATTCACCGTCGAGAGTACGACCAGCTCGGATGCATTCAACTTCGACAACGGAACCACCGACCTGCTGGCCGCAGTGAGCGGAACCTCCGCCGACTACATCGAAGACGGGGGATTCGACGGCTACGAAATCGGTGAGACAATCCCGCTCCCTGCGGACCCGGACCAACCGGCGGGCGAGGACTCACGATGGAACGTTCGCGGGTTCGAAACCCGGTACTTCGACAGTCCCGTCGACATGAGCGGCGAAGACGTACTGATTACAATCGAGCGAGAAAATAGCTCGGCACCCGGTGGCGCGATTCGGTTCAGAATAGAGAACCTATGAAGCGAGTGCCTATCGACGGTTACTGAACGGACTGCTGACATGAATATAGATCCAATTTCGGGGCCACGACAGCACCCGAACGGTCTAGTGCCCCGAACCCGACTGTCCGATACGACTGTGCTGTTCGACCAACTCTGTGTCCGGGGTAGCACACGATGACGGACACGCGGCTCTCCGTGTCCACCCGCGCCTTCCTCAAACGGTGGCTCCCGCTGGTCGTCCTCGGTTTCGCCGTAGTGGCACTCCTCGGAGGGTACGTTACCTACGACGCACACGTCGACGGGCCAGAAACCGTCGTCGAGGAACAGACCACTGGTAAGTGGACGGTCCAGAGTGATTTCGAACACACTGCGATAGTCCAGCGTCAAACCGACGTTTTCACCTCTGGAAACCGCTTGGAAAACCGGCCGCTCTACTTCACGACGGTCTCACCGGAACTCGACAGTAGTTACACAATCTCACACAACAACACGGACGGCGAACCGGCGACTGCCTCGGTCGACCTGTCGCTGGTCGTTCGCGCAGTCGAACAACAGGACGAGCAGACTATCGTCCACTGGCGAGCGCGTGACTCGCTCGCAACTCTCGACAGCGTCGAAGTCGCCGACGGCACCGCCGAGTCGGCGACGGCCAGTGTGAACGTTCCGGCGGTTCTCAGACGTATCGAGGCGATTCGAGAGGAGTTAGGTGCCAGTCCGGGCCGGACTGAAGCACTAATTGTTGCCGACACTACTGTGGAGACCACTCTTGGGGGCGAATCGTTCACAGATACCCGTACCGACCGCATCGAAATCACACCGAGCGACGGCTTCTACCGTGTCAGCACGTCGGTCCAATCCCGTGAGTCGTACCAGACAACCGAGACAGTAACCCGAACAATCGAGCCGTCACTGCTCGCGCTGTACGGTGGGCCAGCGGCCCTCCTCGTTGGGGTGGTGGGCATCGTCGGTACCGCCCTTCTCAGCCGTCGTGATTGGCTGGCCGTGTCCGAACGCGAAGCGGCGCGCCGGGAGTTCGAGCGTGCGCGGACCGACCTCGATGAGTGGATATCCTCCGCTGAGATACCGGCACCCGGAAATCGGACGGTCGTCCACGCGAACTCGCTACCCGCACTGGTCGACATCGCCATCGACAGCGACAGGCGTGTACTCGAATCGGACGACCGGTACGCTGTGATTGTGGGGGACATACTGTACACGTATACGGCCCCGACGGGAGCGGACCCACTGGACGGATCGGGCGGGACGACTGTCCAATCGGAACGAGATGCGACGGACGGCAACACGTCCGACCTCCTCGAACCGAATACTTCGCCCGGGGACGCAACCGACGAAACTGCCGCTGACTCCTCCGCAGACGGTGACGACGACTCCGATGAGGTGTGATGTGTGGCACCACCACTCTCTGCACGACTCGCTACTCTACTGCCTCGGCGTACTCGTAGTCCGCTGGTCCTGCTTCCGGTCGGTCGCCATCGAGTTCGATCCGCCACTCATCTAACACGGCCGGGTCGCCCAACGCGTTCGTCAGGTGCGTCCGCACGTCGAGTACGTCGACGCCGTAGAAATCGTTGGGAACACCGTGGAGATACTGTAACGCCGTCTCGAAGAGGCTACACATCCCGTCGTCGTTCTCGAAGTCGAAGTGCTTGTACGCCCCTGCCGCCACCTGCACCATCCCGTGGAGGAACTTGCTCTCGACCGTCCCGCTCCCGTAGTTGTACCACTCGACCTCGAAACAGTCGTGTGATTCGTGGAACTCGCCAGCGTTGTAGAGGGCGACACCGTGGACCGTCGCCCGTCGGAGCGTCCCGTGTTCCCACCGCTCCTCGTCGGCGCGCCAACCGGTGGGGTTTCCGGTCGGCGGACCGACGGACGGGTCCCGGGTGTGGTCGTCCATACCGTCCCGTTCGATTCGGAGGGGAGTAATTCCGTCGGACGAGGCGGCGGGTCGGCCGCCGCTCACGCCGTGGTGCCGTCCCGCGGGTCGGCCGCCGGGAGCGTGATGACGACGACGCTCCCCTGTGGCTCGTTGTCGACGATGGTGAGGTCACCGCCGGATTCGGTGACGACGGTCCGCACCAACCACAGGCCGATGCCCTGCGAGTGGTGCATCGGCTTCTCGATGCCCGCGGTCAACAACTCCCGCTCCATCTCCGGGATGCCGGGGCCATCGTCGCTCACTTCGAGGCGGACGCGTCCGTCGCTCGTGTACGTCACGCCGACGCGCACCGTCGTGTCCCCGTCTTCGTTGTGACACACGGCGTTGTCGAGCAACTCCCCGACGGCCGTATCTATCTGTTCGTAGGTCTGCACCCACGCCGAGTCCGGGAGGTTCGTGTGAAACTCCGCGTCGGGATGGGTTGTGCGGGCCGACTGGACCGCGTCTTCGACGACGGTGACCATGTCGTGGGGATACGGCCTGCGGCTGTCTTCGAGCGTGAAGTTCCGAAGCGCGGTAGCCTTTCGACTCATCTCCACCAACCGGTCGATGGACGCTTCGATTGTCTCGACGCGTTCGCTCCCACCGTCGGTCGCCACGTACTCCAAGTTCCCCCGGATGATGCCGCAGACGTTCCGGAGGTTGTGCCGGAGGAGACGGTGGAGAATCGACGTTTGCTGGAGGGCCTGCTGTAACTGCTCCGTGGTCCGCTCCAGTTCGGCCTCCCGAACCGAGACGAGGCTGTAGATGAGCAGGGCTGACCCGACGACGAACACCCATCCTTTCACCGTTTGGAGCCACGCTTGGAGACTCGGGTCCTGAACAAGAGCGTCGACGATTCTGTCCGACAGGAGAATCCAACTGCCGCTGACGAGCGCGTAGACGAGAGCGATGGCGGCTGGCGTCAGCTCGGGCACATAGTCGCTATCCACGGCACTCTTCGTCCGAATACCATTGGCTAACAACCTATTAGAAGTTTGGGGGGTTTGGTGTGGCTGGCCGTCGTCCACCCAGATTACTGCACGGGCGAAACGCAGGTTATTCAAACCGACCGGGTGTAGCTGTCGGTGCGTGCGAGGGTAGCCAAGCCTGGAAACGGCGGCGGACTCAAGATCCGCTCCCGTAGGGGTCCAAGGGTTCAAATCCCTTCCCTCGCATGCCTGAGCGTGACCCTCGGGGAACGCTCGGCCTGCGTAGGAGGGTTTGAACGAGGCGGGACGCGTCCCGGCGTTGTTCGAATCCCTTCCCTCGCACTGTTGGCCACTACGGCCCCTCGCAAAACAGTGCAGGAAGATCCGTTCGGAGCGATCTTCCCTCGCAACTTCTCTGACATACCCGCAACGAACACGCAGAGGGAGGACCGCACAGTGCCACGTAGTTAAAAAGTACCGTTTCAATCCGGCAAACCCTTCTTATGGATTGGTAAGATGGTATAAACAAGCCACAAATATGCGCCGCCGAACGCTGCTAGCGACCATCGGTTCGGCCCTCTTTGCGGGGTGTGGGTCTCTCGACCAGGCCACCACCGGCCCCGCGGAGGCTGTCGACGAGAAACAGCGCATCCCTGCGGGCGTCGAACCGGTCGAGGACATCGGGGTTCAGGGGGACCTCGGTGTCGACGGAGGTGCCGATGTCCAACCGGTCGACGATATCGGTATCGACCAAGACATCGAGATAGCGGATGACATCGGCGTCCGCGGTGACCTCAGCTACGGGCGTGGAACCCAACTACAGGGGGAGGGACTGGACGAGGGTGGTGACCCTATCGAAGTGAACGAGCGAGCAGCGGACCTCATCGAGCGAGCGCGGTCGCAGCTTCGGTCCGCGATTACGACCTACACCTCGCAGGAAGGGGCGAGGGCCGTGCTGACCGACGTGAACGCGGCGACGGCGGATTTCAGCGCGCTCGCAGTCACGCGGGAGGTTAACTCGGCACGGGAAATCCTCGACATGGCAAGCGGCCCGGCCACGATGGGGCAGCGGACGATTATCATGGCTTTGGGTCAGTGTGCCTCCTTTCTGGAACACGCAGCGCAGGTCGACGAGGCACTCACGGACGCCTACGAGGAGTACGAGTTCATGAAAGGCCGAGTGCTGAGCGAACAACAGCCACAGGCCCGGATGGCCCGGCAGCGTCTGCGGTCGAAGGTCGACGACGCGGAGTCGGCCTACGAAGCACTCGAACGCGTCACGAGCATGCAAATGATGGCGGCCATGGAAGAGATATCGGCGGAGATGTACCGGACGAAAATTCGACAGCTCGGCAACGGCATCCGAACGCTCGAAGATTTCGGTGAGGCACTGGAACGTCTCAAGTCCGCAATCCGGAAGACCGACGTGGCCGCCGACAAGTACGGCGACGAGCAGTACCGGGCGGCGGCCAACAGGTTGGTCACGGCCATCTCGAACGCGGGGATGTCGACGACGCTGCTCCGAAACACCGACGAAATCACGGGGCTGCGGGACGAGGCTATCGACACGTCGCTACTCTCTCGGACGCTCGAACAGACGCTCCACGACCTCGAACGACACGCAAGCGCGAAGGCAGACGAAAACCGGATACTCGCGACCGAGGCACTCGAAGCAGCCGAACAACACTACGACTCGAACGACGCCGTTTCCGGCCTCAGTGCGTGGACCGGCTTCCCATTCTCGTGACCGGTAGGCTCTCGCCCTGCTGTCCTGCCCCGCGGTGTCCCGACGGCGCACACGACCGGAAACGTCAAACGGCCGGATTACGGGACTTCGGGTATGCAGGTGACAGAACGAGTCGACGCCGGACGGGCGTGGGTCGGGACGGCCGTGGCTGCCGTCGCCGTCCTCGCTCTCGGGTCGCTCCTTTTCCCCGCGCAGGTGTATCGCGGGTTCGTCTGGCACTACTTCTGGGGACCAGTCTACGCCGACGCACACAACGCTCTCTGTGCCGTGAACGACGGAACCGTACAGTTGCTGTACTCGGAGGGCAGCTGTCAGGCCGCCGTCGAGCAGGGCCTCGTCGTCGCCGAACCGGGCTACACGCTCGTCTCCGAGGTGGGGTACATGATTGTCCTCCTGTTCGCGCTGGTCGGCGTCCTCCAGTTGGTACGGCGGCTCAGGGTCGGAACTGACCGCAGACTCCTCGTCGCGCTGGTTCCGTTCATGCTCTTCGGCGGTGTCCTCCGGGCCGTCGAGGACGCGAACGACGCCGTCCCCGAGGGGGCGACACAGGCCATCAGTTACCCGCTGAACACCTTCTTAATCAGCCCGCTCATCTACGTCACCGTCTTCCTCGTGACGCTGGGGTCCCTCGTCGCGGCCATCTGGCTCCAGCGAAACGGCTACACGGAGGGGCACATCCGACCGCTCGCGGCGATGGGGAGCGGGGCCTTCCTCGTCACTTTCGGGTTCCTCCTCTCGCAGGGCCTGACTGCCGACTACGTGGCGTTCCACCCGCAGATTCTCACCGTCGTCGTCGTCGTGGCGTCCTTCCTCGCCGGGGGTATCTACGTCGTGACGGAGCGGTTCGCCCCGAACATCAACGCCGGGACGGGGATACTCGGCCTCGTCGTGCTGTGGGGTCACGCCATCGACGGTGTGGCGAACGTCGTCGCCGCCGATTGGCTCGGTGTCCTCGGCGTGAACCTCAACTACGTTCCCAAACACCCCGCGAACGCGTTCATCGTGCGCACGACCGAATCGCTCCTCCCGCAGTCGGTACTCGCGGTCACTGGATCGTCGTGGCCCTTCCTCGTCGTGAAACTCCTCGTCGCGTTGGCCGTCGTCTGGATATTCGACGCCGAAATCTTCGAGGAGAGCCCGCGCTACACGTTGCTCCTCCTCGTCGCCATCGTCGCCGTCGGCCTCGGGCCCGGCACCCGTGACGTGGTGCGGGCGACGTTCGGAATCTAAGGGAACGGGTGGTGTGCCCGGTCGAGTCGCGGTTCGAAGCCCAACGCCTCGGGCACCGTCGCCGCTCGCTCCCCGAAGTAGGGGTCGTCGAAGAACAGCGGTTGTGCCGCCGGAACGAGTACCCGGACCGCCTCGAAGCCGACTGCCGCCACGTCGCGCGTCGTCGTCCGCGCCCCGTAGGCCGACAGTCCAGCGTCGGTGACCCGCTCGACGACCGCTTCGAGGTGGGCCTCGCCCGTGGGTACCGTCTCGGGGCCGACGCTCGCCGCGGGAATTACGTCCGCGGGATTCGCGAACGCGGCCGCGTCGCCGGGAGAGCGCGCGTACCGGCCGATGGTACCGTCTGCGTCGGCGGCTTCGGCCTCTCCCATCGCACGGAGTTCGACCCAGTTCTGGAGAGCCTCCTCCAGCGCGTCGCGGGCGGCGCGGGTCGCGTCGAGGTGCGCACTCAGCCCGAATGCCAGCCGCGGCCACGTCTCACGGGTGACGGCGACGGCCACCACCGGTACGTCCACGTCCTGCGTGAGGAGCAGCGGCGTCACCGACAGCCCCTCCGACTCGGCACGGGCCGCCAGCGACTCGAACCCCTCGTGGGAAACATCGAGGCCGAGCGGCTCGAACGTCGAGTACCACGCGAGCATCGCGGCGTCGCGTTCGACCGTCTCGTAGAGGCCGCTGAGGAGGGCCTCGACAGTGCCGTTGCCCAGTCCCAGCCCCGTCGTCACCGCGGGCCGGAACCGTCTCTCCGGTGGTGGAAAGTGGACGAACTCGGCCGGAATCCGGACGCGTTCCTCAGTGGCGAGGTTCCGACCCGTGACCCACGGGATGGCCGTCGCCGCGCTGGGGTCGGCCCAGCCGTCGTCGGGCCGGACGAATACTGAGGGATGAACGGCACCCGCTACGTCGGCGGGCGTCGCTCGCTCAAGCGCGGCCGTCCGGTAGACGCCCGCGCAGTACCGTTCGAGGCCCTCACCCAGGGCGGCCATGAACGCGGCGTTCCAGTCGGCGTCGACGCCTGCGGCCTGTGGCCCGGCCGTGGCGTCGCTGAACCCGCTCGTGTCGGCGAGCGTGGCGAGGTAGTACGGGGCCGGGAACGATTCGAACTCCCCGACCTCCGCGACGACGCCGACGCGTTCGTCGACCGCCTGCTCGGCGCGGGCGAGCGATTCTTCCAGCGTGCGGTCGACCGACTCGACCGCGAGCGACCGGTCCCGGGCGGCCGCACACGAACAGTCGGGGACCGGGAGGAACTGCCGTCGCGTGTGTGGGACCTCGACGATGCCACCCGCCACGATGGAGTCGTGGCCGGCGAGGAAGCGGACGGCTTCGCGGCCAGCGACGGCCCCTGCGAAGCGCGCGGTTTCGGGCGACGGGTCGACCGTCCCACCGTGGTCCGTCTCGGCGTTCGCCGCGACGCGCGCCCGGAGACACTCGTAACAGCCCGCCGTCGGGCCGAAGCCGGTGACCGCCGCCTCGACGACTGGGAACCCGCCGAGTCCGCCCAATTCGACCGCCAGCCACGGGCAGTCGGACTCGCGGGCCGTCTCGTTCGCCCGTCGGAACGCCGCGTCGCCGGCCGTCCCGACGACGACGGCGAGGTCGGCACCGGCGATGCCACCGGGGTCTACGTCGGCGACGGGTTCGGAGACGTCCGCGAGGGCGGCGGCAACTGCGTCACGCGCCGGACCGGACCCGACGAGAGCGACTGTCATGACCGGGGCGAGGGCGGCCCGGGAAAAAAGCGCGGGGATTAACTGGCGAGTAGGCTCTGGGCGACGCTCGCGAGTTCGTCCGCGTCGGCGTCGGTCAGCCGGTCGTCACCGAGCATCAGCCGGAGCCGTGGACGGCCGACGTCGATGGGGACTTTCTCGGTGTCGATGAGTCCCATCTCTTCGAGTTCCGTCTTGGTGCGCGAGAACGTCGCTTTCGAGGCGAGGCCGATGTCTTCGCCCCACTTGCTGATGTCGTAGAGGAGTTCGCCGTTCTTTGCGGCCGCGAGGAGGGTGATGGTCACCTCGTCCAGTCCGTCGCCGTTCCCTCGGGCGGTCTGGAGCGAGTCGAGAATCGCTCCGAAGTCCGTCGCCGTCGCGTCGCCGAGGTCCTCGGTGAGCGTCGACTGGACCGCGGAGAGTCCGGGCGTCCTGAGGTCGAACGCCTTCGCTCCCTCCCATACCGCGCCGTACTGGTCGCGGGCGTCGGATACGAACGAGTCGTCGTCGGTACTCAGCCCCGCGACGCGGCCCGCGACCGTGACCACGGCGGCTACGTCAGTGGCCGTGACGAGCAGCGGGTTCTCGCTCGGAGTGTCGACTGTCCGCAGTGCCAACTGGTCGTTTTCGACGAGGTCGGCCGCTCTGCTGGCGACGATGAAGTCGCTCATCGCGTCCTTCAGCGGTCGCTCGGCGGCGAGCAACCGGACGGGTGCGAGGTCGCTCGCTTCGGACATGACCGATACGAGGTCGTCGACGATATCCGCCGACGGCCCGACGACGTAGACGGGTTCGGACGCGGCCGAGAGTGCCCGCGTCAGTAACTCACCAGTGCTGTCGGCGATTTCGTTCTCACTCATGACTATGATGCGTATCTACCAGTCAGACCCATTTAATTTTACCGGCCATTTCACAAGTAATAACACGGGAAGCGCCGAAAATCACAAGAGTCGTGAATAGAGTTTATCCACCACTCCGATATCATTAATGATAGGGTAAGTTAGAAAAACGGACCTGTTGGTCACGGTGGTTCTGTAAGGAAGTCACGGTGGCGCAGGCTCTCAGTCGAGGGAGTCGACGAGTTCACTCGACCAGTGGAAGTCGCCGCCGTAGACGACCGGGAAATCGCTCTCGGCCAGTATTTCGGTTAGTTCTCCAGTGTCGAGCGACTGTGTGGCCGCCGTCCCGGTGAGGTAGGACGTATCACCGCAGGGCGACTGGAACGTCCCGCCGGTCCGCCGGGTCGGGGCCGCCTCGCAGGTCAACTCGTACCCGTCCGTGCGTGTTTCGAGCCAGCCGACGACGGGCGTCTGCTCGGGTGCCGTGAGGGTGTAGGTTCCGTCCCCGACGACGGCGTAGTCTTTCCCCATCATGACGCGCCGTCGCGCCAACTGCATCGCCGGTTCGAGGCCGAACCCGTGGACGAGGAGTCGCGCGAAGGCCGTCCCGACTTTGGCGGCCTGTTCGTCGAGGACTTTGCTGAGCGTGACGGCACCGCCGACGCTCCCCCGTTCGACCAGTTCGGTGCCCTCGTGGTAGGAGCCACAGGCGTTCAGGAAGAAGGTGCGAGCCTCGCAGGTGTCGAGCGTCGCCGCCGAGAACCGCCCGTCGGGACAGGCCAGTCCGTCCCGGTCACAGTGGCCGATGTAGTGAACGAAGTCCGTCGGCGTGGCGAACACGTCCGCGAGTTCCCGCGTCGTGAGTCGCTCTCGAACCGTCACCGACAGCGGACGGTCGGCCGCCCGCTCGCGGTAGATGTCCGCCACGGCCGCATGTTCTTCCCGCATCGCGTCGTCGTTGAGGACGACGGTCACGTCGAGTTCGTCCGCGCCGTCGTGGCGTCGCTCGTACGTCCGGCGGTTCTCGACGGCCCGCGGCGTCATCTTGAACGCGTCTATCGGCGTCCCCGCGGCCAGCCACCCGTGCACCTGTCCTGCCTGTAACTCGGGGTCCAACACGTCTACCGACTGGACCGGTTGCCGTGTGGGACTGCCCGACCGGTAGAAGTCGGTCAGTGCCCGGTCGAGCAGGTCCGGCTCCCCGAGTTCCGTCGCCTCGGGCAGGTAGACGAGGCTCAGCGAATCGAGGAGGTCGGGGAGACACTGGACGTTCTCCATCTCGGGGTCAGCGTACGTCGAGAACTGCCACTCGGGCAAATGCTCGTCCAAGTCGGCGTCGGCCAGCCAGAAGTACTCCCCCAACCGCTCGACCGACCGGAGGGCACGCATTCGCTCGGCGTCGAGGCCGAACTGGTCGAGCAACTCCCCGCGTCGCGCTGGCGGCGCGTGCTCCCTGACGAGCGAGTCGAGGAAGAACACCCGGCGGAGCACCCGCCCGACGCCGTGCTGGAAGGTCGGCAACTCCCGGAACCGGCACTCGATACCCGTCTCCGGGACGAACAGCCGCGGCGGTCCGTGGGCGTCGAGTTTCACCTCCGCACCGAGGTAGTACGCGAGCGGTGCCACGACGAACAGGTAGTCCAGTTCCGGCGGGACGTGGAGTTCGATGCCCGTCTCCGGCACGTCGTCCCGAACCGCATCGGGTATCGATAACTCCGCCCCGAGTTCGAGCGCGGGCGGACGGCCACGCATCGACGGGTGTGAGCGTGCTGGCCCGGTCGTTTCGAGGGCCGCCGAGAGATGAGAGAGTCCGGCCGCGACGCCCTCCAGCGTCGGGGGGACGGTAATCGTCGGACCGTCCCCGTCGGTACCGGCGACTCCGTTCCCCCGTTCGCTCGCCACCCCGGAACTCATGCCTCGTCTTCCCTCTCGACGCACTGTCGCATTACCTTTCGGTCGGGATATAGCCGGGTCATTAAGTGCTTTCGCCGCTGGCACGGCGGGTCCCCGCTGTCGCAGAAAGGTAGATTATTGACTGCCCAGCGTCGTAGTCACGGTATGGACTACGAGGCTATCAGGGAAGTCGACCCAGCGGTCGCGGACGCGCTTGCGGGCGAAGTCGACCGGCAGAACGACACGCTCGCGATGATTGCGAGCGAGAACCACGTCAGCGAGGCGGTACTGGAGGCACAGGGGAGTGCCCTGACGAACAAGTACGCCGAGGGCTACCCCGGCGAGCGCTACTACGCCGGCTGTGAGTACGCCGACGAGGTGGAGAACCTCGCCATCGAGCGCGCGAAAGAACTCTGGGGAGCAGAACACGTCAACGTCCAGCCACACTCCGGGACACAGGCGAATCAAGGTGTCTACTACGCCGTCCTCGAACCCGGCGACAAGATTCTCTCGCTCGATTTGAACCACGGCGGCCACCTCAGCCACGGCCACCCCGCGAACTTCACCGGCCAGTTCTACGAAGTCGAACAGTACGAAGTCGACGCCGACTCCGGCTACATCGACTACGACGCGCTCCGCGAACACGCCGAGGACTTCGACCCCGACATCATCGTCTCGGGTTACTCCGCGTACCCGCGCGAGGTGGACTTCGAAGCGATTCAGGAGGCCGCCGACGCAACCGACGCCTACCACCTCGCGGACATCGCCCACATCACGGGACTGGTCGCCGCGGGCGTCCACCAGTCGCCCGTCGGCGTCGCCGACTTCGTCACCGGGTCGACGCACAAGACCATCCGCGCGGGCCGTGGCGGCATCATCATGTGCGACGAGGCGTACGCCGACGACATCGACGCCGCCGTCTTCCCCGGCGGCCAGGGTGGCCCGCTGATGCACAACGTCGCCGGGAAGGCAGTCGGATTCAAGGAGGCTCTCGAACCCGAGTTCGAGGCCTACGCGGCACAGACCGTCGACAACGCCAAAGCACTCGGCGACCAGCTACAGGAGCGGGGCTTCTCGCTGGTTTCGGGCGGGACCGACAACCACCTCGTCCTCGTGGACCTGCGCGACTCCCACCCCGACACCACCGGCAAGGACGCCGAGGCAGCACTGGAGGAAGTCGGCGTCGTCCTCAACGCAAACACCGTGCCGGGTGAGACGCGCTCGGCGTTCAACCCCTCGGGCATCCGTGCCGGGACGCCCGGCCTCACGACCCGCGGTTTCGACGAGGCGGCCTGCCGCGAGGTGGCCGACATCATCGCCGACGTGGTGGACGCCCACGACGACGAGGACGTGAAGGCCGATGCTTCCGCCCGTGTCTCCGCGCTGACCGACGACCACCCGCTGTACCAGTGACTGGCGTGTCGGCGGTCCGATAGGCGGATACTTTTTTCAGCACTGACAGACGAGACGGAAATATGGCCCTCCAACCGACCAGTTGGGTCTCCCCCGAACCCGACGCCCCCTCGCTCGCCGAGTACGCGTCGCTGTACGCGCTCTTGCTCGCGGTGGCAGTCGCACAACTCGTGTTGACCAGTGTCTCCCGAACTATCGCCAACATAGTGCCGGTGGTCCTGAGCGCGCGACTCTTCGGGACGGCCGCCGCCACCCTCCTCGCGATGGCCGGCCTCGGCGTCGCGTACGCCGCCCTCACGCGTGTCTCGGACGTGGGACTCGACTGGTTCGAGCTGGCTCGAATCGGCCTGTCGCTGACCGGCCTGCTCCTCGTCGCCTTCTACTACCTGCACAGCACGGTGTCACTTCCCGTCTCCGAATGGCTGGCCCCCGCGATAGCGACCGCAGTGATGGGACTACTGGCGGGTGCGTACGCGCGAGCCAGCGGGTTCGACCTCCGTCTGTCCCTCCCGAGCCGTAACGCGGCCCCCGTCGTCGCGGGGGCCGTCCTCGGCCCAGTGCTGGTCGTCGCGGCGGCAGTCGGTGTCGCCGCCGTCGTACCCACCGAGTCGATGCGGTGGCTCCGCGGGACGTTCCTGTCCGCACAGTTGATTTCGACGGCGGGGTTCCTCCAGGATACTGTCGTTCCCGTCCTCGTCGGTGCCGTCGGGACTGGGCTGGTGTTCTTCGGGGCAGTACAGGAATCCCTCCGGCAGAACGCACCCTCCGGCGAAGTCGTCGCCGTCGTCACCGTGTTGGTCGGCACCTACAGGCTGGCCGTCACCGGAACACTGGGGTTCGTGACCGACATCCTCTCGTTCGTGCCCGTCGCCGTCGGTATCGGCCTCGTCCTGCTCGTCGCCGCACTCGTCGGTTCCCTCTGGACCGCGCTCGACCCGTCACTGCCCGACACTGCTGGGCCAGGCGTCGCGGCACTCCTCGGGTTCGCCGTCGTCTCGCTGCTGGCCGTGGTCGTCCAACTCGCCGTGTCGGACCTCGCGTCGTTGGTGAGTTTCGCCGTGGCACAGACGGCCGTCGTCGGCATCGCCGCAGTCGCGTACGACCGAACGCGGTCAGTCTGGATTCCGGTCCTCTCGCTCGCTGCCTTCCAGCTAACGGCCGCCACCGTCCAGCAGTTTCAACTCGTCTCCACAATTGTACAGTGAGCCGACGGGAGCCACCGCTTAACTACCTCTCTGCGGTACCAGTCGTATGCCCGAACTCACGGTGTCCCGCCGTCGGTTCCTCCGCCGCGGCGTCGCAGTGGCGGCAGTCGGTACGCTCGCCGGGTGCGGCAGCGCTGGTGACGACGGGACGACGAACCCGGAGACGACGAGGGACGGGTCCGACTCGCCGTCGGACGGTGGTACGGAGGCCGAGGACGAGACGGCCGGCACCGAGACGGCGACGCTCGACCTGCGAGAGGCGAACGTCGTCGGCGTCGAGACGATGCCGACCGACGACGGCTATCGGTTCGCGGTGACGCTCCACCACGACGACGAGGGCGAACCGGGGTACGCGAACTGGTGGCAGGTCGAACGCCGCGACGGCACGCGACTCGGCCGCCGTGACCTTCGGCACCCACACGACAGCCAACCGTTCACACGCGACGCGACCGTTTCGGTTCCCTCGGACGTGTCCTGTGTCGTCGTCCGCGGACACGACCAGACTCACGGGTACGGCGGGCGGGCGATGCTCGTGACGCCCGAGACGGGCGCGACCCGGCGCGTCGAGCAGGGCACAGACCGGCAGTCCCTCGACGGCGCGGACTGTCCCTGACTCACCCCACGTCGTGCCGCCCGTGTCTGGTGACGAGTCGCTCCATCACGGACGCCTCCGCACGCTGGAGGAGGACCGCCGCCGTCGACTCCGCACAGTCCAGTTCGGCGGCCACGTCAGCCACCGACGCCTCGCGGGGGTACTCGTAGAACCCTTCGTCGGCCGCGACTTCGACGGCCTCGAACTGGCGGTCGGTGAGGTCACCCGCGACGGGCGCGTGTCTACGGTCGTACTCGCCGATTGCGTCGACCCGAACGTCGATGTCGTCGGGGAACGCCTCGACCATCGCCTGGAGGTCCTCGCTCTCGCCGACGACGGTCAGGTAGAACGCCGCCTGTTCGTCGTAGACGATGGGCAGCGTGACGATGAGGCCACGCTCCACGAACGCCTGCCGCCACGTCACGTCTTCCGGTCGCGTCTCCTGACGGATGTAGGCATAAAACGAAGCGTCGTCGACTGGCGTGATGTCGTACCACTGCACCGAATCGACCGACTGTAGCCGCGCCTCGTATGGGTCGCGCGACCCCTCGACGTAGAACAGGACGTACTCGATACCGGCGTCGGACGCGACGCTGAACGCCTGTAGTTCCTCGTACTGCACGGCGTCGCCCTCGCGGATGAACTCCTGCATTGGGTGGAGCATCCACGAGGGTTGGACGAGGCGGAGGTCGATGTACCGCATCTCCCTGCTGTTCGCCCCTCTCGTATAAATAGGCTAGTCGGTTCGCCGTTACTGACAGCCGCCGTCCCCCAGAAACACGACGTATGCTGACACTCACGACGGGACTGTTCGCGCTTGGCGTCGTACTGGCAGGTGGGCAGTTGCTCGGATACGTCGCCAGTCTCCTCGGCTGGTCGGCGTACTGGCCGCTCGGAACACAGGACCGGTGGTACTACCTCCACTGGGGCGTCTCCGTCGGAGCGAACCTCTGTCTGGCCGCGGTGGCACTCCTCGACTGGAACGCGCTGGGCGCGCCACAACCGCTGACGCTGGCCGTCGGAGCCGTCGTCTTCGTTCCGAGTTACGTGGCCGGCATCGTGGCCGGGTCGGACCTCGGCCAGGAGGAGACGATGGGGTTGACCGGTGACCTCCGAACTGACGGTTGGTACCGCTACTCTCGGAACCCGCAGTACGTCTGCTACAGCGTCGCCTCGGTGGGCGTCGTCGTCCTCGCGGCCTCTCCCTTGGCGACCGTACTGGCTCTCCTCCACCTCGCGTGGTGGCTCCTCATGCCGTTCGCCGAAGAGCCGTGGCTCCGCGACCAGTACGGCACGGAGTACGACCGGTACTGCGACCGCGTCCCCCGTTTCGTCGGGTGGCGGACAGCCCGCGCGCTCGTCGGTGCGTCCGAGGCGGAGACCGGGACCGGCGTCTGACCCATTCCGAGACGTTCAAGAGTCGGGGCCGCGCCCCTCTAACCGATGACCGACATTATCGACGGGAACGCCGTCGCGGCCGACGTGCGTGACGGCCTCGGCGACGCCATCGACACCCTCGCCGACGCGGACGTGACGCCGTCGCTCGCCACCGTGTTGATGAGCGACGACCCAGCGAGCGAGACGTACGTCTCGATGAAACAGGACGACTGCGAGGAGGTCGGCATCGACGCCATCGACATCGAACTCGACCCCGACGCACCCGCCGAGGAACTGTACGATACCATCGACGACCTGAACGACGACCCCGAGGTCGACGGCATTCTGGTCCAGATGCCGGTCCCCGACCACGTCGACGACCGGGCCGTCCTCCGTCGCATCGACCCGCTGAAAGACGTGGACGGGTTCCACCCCGAGAACGTGGGCCGCCTCGTCGCCGGGAACGCCCGCTACAAACCCTGCACGCCCCACGGCGTCCAGAAACTGCTCGCCGCCGCCGACGTGGAGACCGACGGCGCGGACGCCGTCGTCGTCGGCCGGTCCGACATCGTGGGCAAACCGATGGCGAACCTCTTCGTCCAGAAAGACGAGTACGGGAACGCGACGACGACGGTGTGTCACTCCCGGACCGAGGACCTCGCGGCCAAGACACGCGCGGCCGACATCGTCGTCGCCGCCGCGGGCGTCCCCGAGATGATAGACGGCGACATGCTCTCCGAGGGCGTCACCGTCGTCGACGTCGGTATCAACCGCGTCGACGCGGACACCGAGAAAGGCTACGAACTCGTGGGCGACGTGGAGTACGAGAGTGCGAAAGAGAAAGCAGGTGCCATCACGCCCGTGCCCGGCGGCGTCGGCCCGATGACGCGTGCGATGTTGCTCTGGAACACGGTCAAAGCGGCGAGCCTCCAACACGACGTGCCGGTCGACCTCCCCTGAATGCCCGGCTTCGACACTGCCGTCGAGACGCTCGCGGAGCGGGCGGGTGTAACCCGCCGCGAGAAACACGTCGAGGCCGACGAGGACGGGTTCGCGGCCCTGCGCGAAAAGTTCGCGGACGGCAGGTGGGCTGTCGGTGCCATCGTCACGAACGCCGAGGGGCAGGTCCTCCTCGTCCGCGAGGACGGCCGCTGGCTCGCTCCCGGGGGGCAGGTCGAACCCGGGGAGACACACGCCGAGGCGCTGGTCAGGGAGGTCCGCGAGGAGACTGGTGTCGAAGTCGTCCCGGACGACCCCGTGGCGGCCACCGAGGTGACGGTCACACACGGCGGCGAGACGGTGGGGTTCGCCTTCGCACACTACACGGCCACGCCGGAGACGACGACGCTAGCGGCCGACCCGGGGCGGGACGGCGAGGGCATTACGACTGCCGAGTGGCGGCCCGACGTGCCCGCCGACACCGTGGACCGCGACGTGGTAGTGGCGAATCGGTGAGACGGGGCCGTAGCGGTACCACCCACGCCGGCGACGGCGGGTAACTACGTCCCGGGGTCGAGGGTGTCGAGGTGGTGGTGTGCCTGCGCGAGCGCGGTTTCGTCGCCCTCCGCGAGATAGTAGCCGAGTGCCTGTGCCGCGCCCACGAGTGCCTCGGCGTCCGCCAGCGACACGTCGCCGTCGAGTGCGTCGACGCGCTTGCGGTGTTCACGGATGCGCGACAGCACGCCACGGGCGGTTTCGTCCGGGTTCTCGTCGAGGTAGGTTCGGAGGTCGGTACTGTACTCCTCGACTGCGGTGGCGTAGGCCAACCCGCGCGCGTCCCGCATCGAATCGGGGACGATGGACGGCCCCGGCCGTTCGCCGTCGTCGGCCCCGCGTAGCAAGTCGAGGACGTAGTACTCCTCGTCGTCGCTCGTCCGCATCTGCCGGCCGACGGCCGTCGCGGCGTGGACGAGTTCGACGGCCGCGAGATACGTGTCGCCGAGGGGCTGGAGGTCACCCGCGTCGATGAATCCCTGCTTTCTGACGTAGGAGCGACACGCGTCCGCCGCGTCCTCGACGAGGACTCGGAGCGGGTCATCCTCGATGCGGTCCCGAACCGCCGTCAACTCGAGCGTGACGGGACTTGCGGTGTGTTCTTTCCGGTCGTCGACGCCGACGCTCTTGAGACTGCCGCAGTCGGGACACTCGACGCTGCCCGTGTCGTAGTAGGACCACCGGTGACCACAGACCGTACACTCGCGGTCCCCGCGTATCTTCATACGCGCCTCTACCGTGCCGAGGCTCAAAACGGAACCGCTCGCCGCGAGTGCAAGATACTTCCCTCGCTCGC
Organism: Halorientalis litorea; assembly: GCF_023028225.1. Lineage (NCBI taxonomy): Archaea > Methanobacteriati > Methanobacteriota > Halobacteria > Halobacteriales > Haloarculaceae > Halorientalis > Halorientalis litorea. Next base: position 421,231 of record NZ_CP095482.1, on the reverse strand, counting down.
CCTATAGAAATCATATGCGCGACGAAGAGGAAATCCGCGAGCAGTACGAGTTCCTGAAAGAGCAACTCGACGACGAGAACATGAACCATCAGGGTGTCCGGCAGATGTTCACCTACTACAAGCGTGCCCTCGGGTGGACGCTCGAAGAGGAGTACATCTGAACGGTCGCCCGATGACACTCCGGTGACGCTCAGCCAGAACTCTTAAGTTATCGTACCCACTCGTATCAGGTGACGCTTCGTCTGGAGGGCCGAAGCGTCAGCGGGGACCAATTCAGGGCGGCAAGCAATCGCACGGGCTCTTTTCACCCCGTGCGATTTGCTTTCCACTTTCGTACGTTACATGGTGAGCGACGCGCCCTTTAGTCGATGCTGAGCGAGTCCGCTCCAGTCCCGCCTTCCGGCCACTCGAACTCCAGTTCGACACTGAGTTCGCCGTCGCCACTGGCCGGTCCTTCGCGCTCGACCGCCACCTCGAACTCCACCTCGCGCGGTGTCTCGACTGTGATGGCGTCGTCGCCGGCTTCCAGCGTGAGCGTGCCACCCTCGTCGAGGCGGTCGGCGACCGTCCGAAGGTACGCCGCAACTTCGCTCCGTGACGCGCGCTTTTCGACCTCGAACAGCGTTTCTTCTGTCATCTTCTTCCCGTACGCGGCCGACGGAGATAAACGTGCGTCCCGTATGGTATCGTATTCGACATAATGTCCGTCTGTGAACGCCCCGCCGCGGCAACTCTCAATCAGTTTCTTGATTATGATACGACTGGAATCCGACTCTCGGGGATACCAAACCCCGTTGACGGTCCGAAAGCCGATATATTTATCATATTCCGACAGTAATGATGATGTGGACATTACCGATGTACGACCTGACAGGATTTCAGCGTGATCTGCTGTACGTTATCGCCGGCCGGGACGAACCTCACGGTCTCGCGATCAAAGAGGAACTCGAAGACTACTACGAGAAGGAAATCCACCACGGGCGTCTCTATCCCAACCTCGACACGCTGGTCGACAAGGGCCTCGTCGAGAAGGGGCAGCGAGACAGACGGACGAACTACTACAGTCTGACACGGCGCGGGCAGCGCGAAATCGACGCGCGTCGTGAGTGGGAAGAACAGTACGTGAGTCAGTGAGGTCGTCGGTCACTCGCCGTCCGCTGGTTGTTCGTCCGCCGATTCGTCGCCGTCCGTAACCGACTCCTCGGTAGCGACTGCCTCGTTCGTCCCGTCGGGTGTCGGGTCGAGGAGGTACATCGGGTCGACTGCACCGGGATGTACGGGCTCGCGCGCGAGGAGTTCCGGGAGGACGATGCGCCCGAAGTGGAAGACGACGACGAGTATCAGCGGCCCGAGGAAGATGCCGTACCACCCGAACATAACTGGGCCGAGGATGTACGCGAACATGACGAGGCCGACGTGGAGGTTCCGCCCGGAGACGTACGGCCTGAGGAAGAAGTCGGGCAACGAGTCCACGACGACCAGCGAGACGGCGAAGACGGCGAAAACGAACCCGTACCCGCTCCCGTCCATCGCCGCTTGGAATCCGAGAAACCCGACGATGGGAAAGTAGACGATTTTCATGCCGACGACGGGGACCAGACTCCCGACACCGGTGAGCAACCCGGTCAGTGCCGGATACGGGATAGCGAGGCCCGGTGGCGCGAAGACGTTGAGGACGTTGAACGCGATGGCCCCAATCGCGCCCGTGACGATCGCGTTGAGGATATTCCCGAAGAAGATACTCTGGAGGCTCCGGTCGACGGCCCCGAGGTACGACCCCAAGACACCGCCGTCGTCGGCGAACTGCATCAGCCACCGTGAGAGTTTCCGTCCGTCGCGGAGCAGATAGAACGCCACCGCGAGCATCACGAACAAGTGCAACAGCCCGTTGCCGATGAAGCCAATGTACTCGAGGCTGGCCCGGAGCGTCGACTCGACGGTATCGAGGCCGATGCTGTCACCGAGCAGCGATGCGGGGTCCTCGACGATTTGGGACACGTTGGTGTACGGTTCGACCACCGACAGCAGTGGCCCGAAATCGCCGTTCTGTAGATCCGACAGTTCCTGCAAACCGATGGCGAGCGTGTACGCGAGGAGCGCGAGGGCCGGGACTGCGAACACCCCCAACGCGAGTGCCGCCGCGATAGTCGGATGTCGGACACGTCGGTGAATCCGGTCGTAGGCGGGGCGTGTGGCGTAGTAGATGAACAGTGCGAAGACGAACGTCCCGACGAACGCGTAGAGGATGAACGCGACGACGGCCAGCAGGGCGGCCCCGATGGCCCACCAAATCGCCCGCATCCGGTCGATACTGAATCCGAGCATACGCCGCCTTCAGTACCCTGACAAATAAGTCCCTGCCCACCACGCCGTGGCGGCCGTGCTGGCTCTGACGGCCGACCGGTTAATACCTTGGCAGTGCGAAACATTAGCATGGAAAGGGACACGACCGAACCGTGCGTCGAGGACTTGCCCGGCGAGCGAGCGCGGGCACAGGTGGCGTACCACCACGCGACGGCCGCGCCGAGTACGTACGTCTACGAGTTCGTCTGGGACTACACCGCACCCGCCGACGGCCCGTTCTGTACGGACATCGACGGGAACGTCCTGCTCGATTTCACGAGCCACGTCGGGGCGGCACCGCTCGGCTACAACAACCCCGACCTGCGGTCCCGGTTGGCGGCGTTCGACCTCGTGGACCCACTGAAAATCGCCGGGCAGGACTTCTACGCCGCGAGCGGTCCGCCCGGTGACGCCCCGATTCCCGGCGCGGCCGACCTGATGGACCGGCTGACCGAGGTGACCGACGGCATGGACACCGTGTTCCTCTCGAACAGCGGTGCCGAGGCCGTCGAGAACGCCATCAAAATCTGCTACGACCACACCAGCGGCGAGTACGCCGTCACCTTCCACGGTGCGTTCCACGGCCGGACGCTCGGCGCGCTCTCGCTCAACCGCTCGAAGTCGGTGTACCGCCGCGAGTTCCCCGAGATTTCGGGAGTCCACGACGTGCCCTTCTGTACGGACCGCTCGTGTGACGCCACGACCTGTGGCTGTGGCTTCTTCACCGACGACGGCTCACAACTGCGTCGGATGCTCGACCCGGAAACCGGGTTCGTCCCGCCCGAGGAGACGGCGTACGTCGTCGTCGAACCCGTCCAAGGAGAGGGCGGGTACCGGTTCCCGAGCGACGCCTTCGCGAGCGAACTGGCCGAGGTGGTCGAGACACACGACCTGTTGCTCGTCGCCGACGAGATACAGTCGGGCATGGGCCGCACCGGCGAGTTCTGGGCCTCGGACCACTACCCGTTCGACCCCGACGTGGTCGCGGCCGGGAAGGGCCTGCGCGTCGGCGCGACCATCGCCAGCGAGAACGTGTTCCCCGACGAGACCAGCCGACTCTCCTCGACGTGGGGCGGTGGCGACGTTCTCGCGTGCGCGCAGGGCGCGCTCACCATCGATGTCATCCGCGAACAGAACCTCCTCGACAACGCCCGCGAGCGAGGCGCGCAGTTCCACGAGACGATGGCCGACGAGACGCTGCCGGGCGTGGTCGACGTGCGCGGGCGGGGGTTGATGCTGGCCGTCGAGTTCGACACGGAGGCCCGCCGGGACGACACCATGGCGGCGGCACTGGAACGTGGGCTACTCACGCTCGGGTGTGGCCACAAGACGCTCCGCATCCTCCCGCCGCTCGACGCGACGGCCCGCGAAATCGAGCTGGGGTGTTCCCTCCTCGGGGAGGCGGTCAGGGCGGTCTGAGGTCCCCTGACACCGGTGGTCAGAACTGGTACCGTCGGTCGTCGTTCTGCTGTTGCTGTGGGAACTGGTTCCCGGTCATCTCCTCGAAGGTCATCCCCGAGAGGTACTCGTCGTAGGTCGTGTCGTACTGGGACCGCAGGTGGAAGTCGAGGTTCCCCGTCTCGACGGCCGTCTGAAACAGCATGTGGACGGCCCGACGGACGAGTTCGTCGGGCTCGTCCGGTTCCAAGGCGGCGGTGAGCATCGCCAACTCGTTGCGCGTCTCGCGGTCCAACTCGACGGCGAGCGTGTCGCCGAGGTCACCGTAGGTTTCCTCCACGTCGTCTCTGAGGTCGTCCAGCGTCATGCCCGACGGGAGGACTGCCCCGAGGAAACGCCTTTCGACTGTCCCACTGCACAAGATATTTACTCGCGACGACAGGCCGACCAGATATGACGCGCCGCCTGCTGGCCCTCGCTCTCCCCCTACTGCTGGCTCTCGTCGCAGTCTCGACTGCCGGGTGCATGACCTTCGGGACCGACTGTCCGAGCAGTTACTCCCTCGACTTCGAGAAGCGGACGGTCGCGGAAATCGGCGACGAACTGCTCGTGGACGACCGATTCGACCGCACCTTCGCCGAGCGAGTCGAGCGCGACGGGACGGTGAACGAGACGACCATCGGCGAACCGCGACTCCGGAACGGAACGTACGCCTCGGTGAACGGGTCGTACTACCTGTTTACCTACCGGACGACGGACGAGCGGCGACTGGACGGCTACGATTTCGACATCGAGTACGACAGCCAGACGACGCCGGGTGCCGGAGCCGACGTGGTGGCCTACGACGACCTGCCCGCGGCCGACCGGCGGGCCTTCGACCACCTCCACCCTGACCGGAACATCAGCGGTGTACGGTCGTTCTCCGGCGGCCGTGACTACGCCTACCCGAACGCCACCGCCGAGTCGTCGTCGCTGTTCCTCGACCGCGAGTCGGTCTGGGTGGGGTACGAGGGACGGGCCTACGAGATTACCGTCGAGGGCGAGGCGGCCGTCTTGGAGACGGACCGCCGGTACACCGCGACGGAAGTCGCGGCTACTGAGGACGCGTGGCAGGAGTACGTCGTGGACACTCACGTTCGGAACCTCACGCTCGAGACGGCGGGACAGCGCGAGGTGGTGGAGACGGCGATAACGGACGAGTACCGCAACTGCACGCAGACGCCGACCGGCGACTTCGGGGCCGTCGTGGACCGCCTCACGACCGACGAGACGGAGACGATTTACGGGGACGAGTACGTCCGGTACAACGGGACGTACTACAGGGTGGAACTGACCCACGCCGTCGCCTGAGGCCGACGGCGAACCGCCACGCGTAAGCGACCCGTTGCCCTACCTGCGGGCGATGACCGAGGAGGCGGCCGACCACCTCGCGGACGTACCCGTCGAGGCGGTTCGGGAGGCACTGGTCGAGTGGTACGAGGCCGACCACCGCGCGTTCCCGTGGCGCGAGACCGAGGACCCCTACGAGATTCTCGTCTCGGAAGTGATGAGCCAGCAGACCCAACTCGGCCGGGTCGTCGAGGCGTGGGCGGCGTTCCTCGACCGGTGGCCGACCGCCGCGGCCCTCGCCGACGCCGACCGGGCCGACGTGGTGGCGTTCTGGACCGACCACAGCCTCGGCTACAACAACCGCGCGAAGTACCTCCACGAGGCCGCTCGACAGGTCTGCGAGGAGTTCGACGGCGCGTTCCCGCGGGACCCGGACGGGCTCTCGGAGTTGATGGGCGTCGGCCCGTACACCGCGAACGCCGTCGCCTCGTTCGCGTTCGACAACGGCGACGCGGTGGTCGACACCAACGTCAAGCGTGTCCTCCACCGCGCCTTCGACGTGCCCGACGACGACGCGGCTTTCGAGCGGGTCGCGTCCGAACTCATGCCCGACGGCGAGTCCCGCGTCTGGAACAACGCCATCATGGAACTGGGCGGTGTGGCCTGTGAGAAGACGCCTGCCTGCGACGCCGCGGGGTGTCCGTGGCGCGAGTGGTGTCACGCCTACGAGACCGGCGACTTCACCGCGCCGGACGTGCCGACCCAACCCGACTTCGAGGGGAGCAGACGGCAGATGCGCGGGCGGGTCGTCAACGTCCTCGGGGAGTACGACGAACTCCCCATCGACGAGTTGGGGCCGCGGGTCCGCGTCGACTACGCGCCCGACGGCGAGTACGGCCGCGAGTGGCTTTGGGACCTCCTCGCGGACCTCGAAGCGGACGGGTTGGTCGAGACTGACGACGACGGCACGGCGCGTCTGCGGCGGTGACCTGTGGCCGAGACGACCGTACGCGGCCGTCACGCCTCGACACGTTCGATGCCGACCTCGTAGCGGTCCGCCTCGTCCGCCCGCTGGTGCAACTCGAAGGTGAACTCACGGGTGCTGTCGGCGTTAAGTGGTCGTGTCATCTCCTTCGACGCACGGTAGAGTCGCTCTCCGTCGGCCGTGAAGAACGAACACGAGAACTGGGGCACCGTCCCGGCGGGTGTAATCGCCTCCTCGCCCTCGTTCCGGAACTCGACGGTGACGTACAGTTCCGTTCCAGCGGCGGTCGCCCGGAACCCCGCCCGGTGGTCGGTCACGGCCACGTCGGTGTCGTTCGTGGCGACCTCTCCGGTCGCGGGCGGGCCGGAACAGCCAGCGAGGCCGACCAGCCCCAGTCCCGCGAGCGTCCGGAGGGCGTCGCGTCGGTTCATGCTCGATACAGCAGTGACGTGCGTCTCAACGTATCGTCCGGAGAGTCCGGACGCTCCGTACCCGACCCGTCTGGTCGGAGTCGGTCTCCCGCCGGGACGTGGCGTACCAGCTAAGACCCTGCCAGACGACACCCCGGTTATGACACCGCCACACGTCGTCGCGATATGTGGAAGCCACAGGGACGAGAGCCACACCCGGAAGGCACTGACACACGCCCTCGAAGCCGCCGACTCGGCGGGCGCGGAGACCGACCTCCTCGACCTACGGGAGTGGGACCTCCCGGTGTTCGACGCCGACGACGACGATGCCGGCGACGCCGCCGCGTTCACGCGCCGGGTCCGGGAGGCGGACGCCATCCTGCTCGGGACGCCGGTGTACCACGGGTCGTACTCGTCGGTGCTGAAGAACGCGCTCGACTACTGTGGGTTCGACGAGTTCGAGAACAAGACCGTCGGCTTGCTCGCCGTGGCCGGCGGTGGGTTCCCGATTACCGCACTCGACCACCTCCGCTCGGTCTGCCGGGCACTGAACGCGTGGGTCCTCCCGCATCAGGCGGCGGTTCCGAACGCCGCCGGCGCGTTCGACGGGAGTGCCGAGGACTGGTCGTTCACCGACGACGGGGCCGCGGCCCGCGTCGCAACACTCGGCGAGCGAGCGGTCGAGTACGCGAACATCGAACCGGACCCGGCGTGTTTCGAGAGTGCGGAGAACGTCGGCGCGGACGACTGACACGGAGAACGTCGGTTCGACACGGAGTCGTGCGGGTCGGTGGGGCGGACGACTGACACGGAGAACGTCGGTTCGACACGGAGTCGTGCGGGTCGGTGGGGCGGACGACTGACGATTAGGGTATCGGCCCGAACCCGCAACCGTCAAGCCCGGACCGTTCGTACCTCCGCGTGTGACTCAGTGGGTCGAGAACCCGACGGGTGGCCGCGACAGGGGTCCCGTCGCGCTCGCGCGGGCGTGGTTCGAAGTCCTCGTCCGGCCTCGGCGGTTCTTCCGGTCGGGTGTCGCACCGGGCGACCAGGCACCCGGCCTCGTGTTCGCCGCCGTCGTCGTCTTCGTCGAGGAACTCTCCCGGATGGTGTTGGTTGCCGAGGCGTACCCGGTGTTGACGAACCAACCGGTGGCCTCGCGGGCACTCGGGTTGGCACTCGCCGTCGTGTTGGTGATGCCCGCCGCACTCCACCTGACGACGGCACTCCAGACGGTCATCCTGATACCGTTCGTCGCCGACCGCGCGGGCGTCAGCGAGACGGTGCAGGTGTTCGCCTACGCCACCGCGCCGTGCGTGCTCGCGGGGCCACCGATTCCGGCACTCCGGGTGGCCTGTGCCGTCTACGGGAGCGTCCTGCTCGTCGTCGGAATGGACGAACTGCACGATATCGGGTTCCCGAAGGTCCTCCCCTTGGTCGCCGCGCCGGTGGCCATCATCTTCGGGTACGGGTTCCGTGGCTTTCTGGCCGTCGAGCAACTGCTAGTCGACCTCGGCTACGGCTGGGTCGTCCACGAACTAGGGGCCGTCCTCGCCGCCGCTCCCGGGACGTTTTAGCGGGCGGCGGGCGAACTGGTATTATGCTCAGCCTGCAACTGGACGACTTCATGCTCGAACTCAAAGACGGGTCGCTCAAGAACGTCGGGCCGGCCGACAAGTCCGCGACGACGAAACTGTACGACGTGGAGAGCGTCGAAGTGCGGGAGTTCGGGGACAAGCGCGTGAAACTCGCGTTTGCCGACGAGTCGGGCAACGAGGTGGAGATAGCACTCTTTCCGACGGACGCGAGTGAGGTGGCACGGGGCATCGAACTGCTCGAAGACGAGAGTCCGGTGTTCGAGTAAGTGAGCGAAACGTTTCGACAACAGTTTTAGGCCGGACCCTCTTCGTGCGGCTAATGGGAAGCTGTATCATCTGTGGCGCCGATGTCGAGGGCCACATCTGCGAGACGCACCAGCAAGACGTTGTTTTCGAGTTCCGTGGCACACATCCGAATCAACTGACGCCGGGACGGTTCTACCGTGGGACCGTCGACGGCTACGCGGAGTTCGGCGTCTTCGTCGACATCGGCGACAGCGTGACCGGTCTGTTGCACCGTAGCGAACTCGACCAACGGCTCGAGAGTCTGGACTGGGAGCCGGGCGATTCGGTGTTCGTCGAGGTCAAGAGCGTCCGTGACAACGGTAACATCGACCTCGGCTGGTCAATTCGCCAGTCCGCCCGCGAGTTCCGCGGCACGCTCATCGACGACCCGGACGAGGACCACGCGCTCCTCGCCGAGGAAGCCGACGACGAGGACGACGAGGACGACGGCCCCGTTCGACGACAGGCAGGTGACGCGGGGTCGGGAAACGGGAGTGAGGGTCGCCAGCGTGCGACCCGTGACGAGGAACCGGACGCGACCGAGACGGACGACACCGCCGAGGGCAGCGAAACCGACGCACCCGAGACGGGCGAAGCCGAGACTGCCGAACCGGCCGCCGAGGCACCCGAAGCCGACACGGCCGACGCAGACGACGCGGCCGAGGCTGACTCCGACGATTCTAGCGTCGGCGGCGGTGCAGTCGTCGAGGAGCGGGCACGGGAGTACGACCTGACGCCGGTCGAAACCCTCGACGACCACGTCGGCGAGGATGTTCGCATCGAGGCGGAAGTCGTCGACATCCGTCAGACAAGCGGCCCAACAGTGTTCGAGGTCCGCGACGAGACGGGTGGGGTCGACTGTGCTGCCTTCGAGGAGGCTGGTGTCCGAGCCTACCCCGGCGTGGAGACGGGCGACATCGTGCGACTCGACGGCGAAGTTCGCCGCCGCCGCGGCGAACTGCAGGTCGAAACCGAGGCGCTGGTGGTCCTCGAAGACGACGAGCGGACGACCGTCACCGACCGGATGGCCGACGCGCTGACCGAGCGCGCGCGCCCCGACGAACTGGACCTGCTGGCAGACGACGTGGCCGCCGACACTGTGACCGACAGCATCCGCGAGGCCGCGACTGCGATTCGGCGGGCCGTGTTGGAGGACCGCCCGGTCGTCGTGCGACACAACGCGACTGCCGACGGGTACGTGGCGGGCGTCGCCATCGAGCGCGCCACCCTGCCGCTAGTCCGTGACCAGCACGGCGGGGCAGACGCCGAGTATCACTACTTCGACCGACGGCCGCTGGAAGACGGCGTCTACGACATGGCCGACGCGACGAAGGACGTGACGGGGATGCTCGACAACCGCGAGCGCCACGACGAGAAACTCCCGCTGTTCGTGTTCGCTGCCGCGGGTGCCACCCGGGAATCCCTCGACGGGTTCGACCTGCTCTCCATCTACGGCGCGGAACGGGTCGTCGTCGACGCCGCCGAGGCCGACGCGGACGTCGCCGACACCGTGGAGACGCTCGTCTCGCCGTCCCTCGCGGAAGCCGACGAACCGACGACTGCGAGCGCGCTCGCGACGAACGTCGCCGTCCACGTCAACGAGGACGTACGCGAGGGAATCGCCCACCTCCCGGCCGTGAGCTTCTGGGAGGGGACGCCGGAGGGCTACCTCGACGCGGCCGCCGACGCCGGGTACGACGGCGACGACGTGCGCGAAATCCGCGAGGCAATCGCGCTGAAGGCGTTCTACCAGTCCTACGAGGACAAGCGCGAACTCATCGCGGACCTGCTGTTCCCGGAGACTGACGAGGAGCGTGGCCTCGCCTCCCACGTCAGCGAGCAGTTCCGCACGAAGATGGACGAGGAAGTCGAGACGGCCGAGGCCAACCTCGAACGTCGGGACGTCGGCGGCGTTCGGATGGCCCTGCTCGACACGGACGCTTACACGCACCGCTACGAGTTCCCGCCGACGACGCTGCTGGTGGACGAACTGCTCCGCCGCCACCGCGACGACGTGACGCTCGTCCTCGGGTTGGCGGAGGACGAACTCTACGTCCGCAGCACGACGGCACTCGACGTGCGCGCCGTCGCGGAGGCGGCCGCCGAGCGCGAACCCGAGGCGGGTATCGCGGCTAAGAGTGCCCGTGACGGAGCCATCGAGTTCCTCTCGGGGGAGCGCGCCGCCGTCCTCGACGCAGTCCTCGACGCCCTCGCAGAGCGGGTATAGTCGGTCCGACACCCTTATTCGCGGCACGCGACGATACTCGATAGCGACAGTCCAATGAGTACGGAGACGCCCGACCCGAAGGAGACGGAGGCGTTCGAGCGAGTCTGTGCGGAGTTGGTCGACCGCATCCTCGCCGGGGACATCGACCGGGAGGACGTGGAGAGTGCCAAACTGGAGGTTTGCTCGGAGTACTCCGCCCCGAAGGTGCCGAAGAACTCGGAAATCCTCGACTTCGCGCCACACGAGCAACGCGAGGAGCTAGAGGAAGTTCTCCGGCGCAAGCCCGTGCGGACCGCATCGGGCGTCTCCCCCATCGCAATCATGACCTCGCCCCACCGGTGCCCACACGGGAAGTGTCTCTACTGTCCCGGCGGCCCGGACTCGGAGTTCTCCAGCGCGCAGAGCTACACCGGGCACGAACCGGCCGCCGCGCGCGGGAAGCAGAACGACTACGACCCGTACGGACAGGTACGACTCCGGCTCGAACAGTTGCGGGAAATCGGCCACCCCGTCGACAAGGCCGAACTCATCCTGATGGGCGGGACGATGACCGCGCGGAGCCACGACTATCAGGAGTGGTTCGTCAAGCGCGCCATCGAGGCGATGAACGACTACGACGTGGACGGGCGGCCCGACCCGGCCGAGGACGTGAGTTTCGCACAGGACCCCGACGAGTACGAGTTCCGCTATCTGGAGGACGTGTTGACCGAGAACGAGACGACCGACGTGCGTAACGTCGCCACCACGTTCGAGACCAAGCCCGACTGGTGTGACCCCGAGCAGATAGACCGGATGCTCCGACTGGGCGGGACGAAGGTGGAGGTGGGCGTCCAGACGACCTACGAGCGAATCAACCGCGAGATGCACCGCGGCCACGGCGTACAGGCCTCCATCGACGCCAACCGCCGCCTCCGTGACTCCGGGTTCAAGGTCGGCTTCCACATGATGCCCGGCCAACCGGGGATGAGCAAGGAGATGTGTCTGGAAGACTTCCGCCGCCTGTTCGAGAGCACCGACTGGCGGCCGGACTACCTCAAGATATATCCGACCCTCATCGTGGAGGGGACGGCCACCTACGACATGTACCACCGCGGCGACTTCGAGCCGTTGGGCAACGAGGAGGCGGCGGAACTGGTCGCGGAAATCAAGTCGATGATTCCCGAGTACACGCGTCTCCAGCGCGTCCAGCGGGACATCCCGGCGGACCACATCGAGGGCGGCGTCTGGAAGTCGAACCTCCGGCAGTTGGCCCGCCAGCGGATGGACGACCACGGCTGGACGTGTGACTGTATCCGGTGTCGGGAAGTGGGGATGAACGACGCCGAACCGGAGACGGTCGACCTCGACGTGCTGGAGTACGAGGTAGCCGGTGGCCGGGAACACTTCATCAGTTTCGAGGACAGGGAACAGGACCTCCTCGTCGGGTTCTGTCGCCTCCGGTTCCCGAAGGACCCGGTACGGCAGGAACTCGACGACGCGGCCCTCGTCCGGGAACTGCACGTCTACGGCAGTCAGGTCGGCGTCGGTAGTGTCCCCGAGTCAGCCACCGACGCCCAGCACCAGCACCGTGGATACGGCCGCCGTCTGTTGGCCGAAGCCGAACGACTGGCGGCCGACGCCGGGTTCGGGAAACTCGCCGTCCTCTCGGGCATCGGCGTCCGGCAGTATTATCGAGAAAAACTCGACTATCGGCAGGACGGGCCGTACGTCTCAAAGCGACTCTGAGTACTGCTCCTGTGGCTGTAGCCGATAGGTGGTCTCTGCCGTTTGGTATCATGTGTGATAATAGCAGGGGACTGTTTATGTTCAAACACGTCTCAGGTAGTGTATGGTACTCCAGTTTACTGCGTATCTCGTCCTCCTTTCGGTGTCGGCAGCCCTGACGGCTGTCTTGGGGTACGTGCTCTGGAGGCGGTCGGACGGTCACCTCTTCTCTGCGGACGGGAGTCTCTCTGTCGTGCAGTTCGCCATCTTCCTGTGGGCGGTCGGACAGGCACTCGTGCTCGGTACGGTCGGTCTCGGATTGGATCTCGCTGGACTCTACCTCTCCGAACTCGGTATCGCGCTGACCGCTCCGGCGTGGGTGTTCTTCGCGCTGACCTACACCGGTAACGAGGACTGGCTTACCCGTCCGCGGCTGGCGGCCCTCCTCGGGGTGCCGGCCGTCGGGTTGACGCTCGCACTCACGAACAGCCCCCTCGGGTTCCACGAACTGTACTACGCGAACGTCGCGTACACCGCCGACGGGGCTACGGCCTCGCTCTCGTTCGTGTCTGGCCCGGCTCGGTGGTTCTACGCGGCACTCATGGTCGGTGCCCACGTCGTCGGGGCGACGTTCGTCGTCCGGAAGTTTCTGGCGTCCCGGAACGTCTACCGCAAGCGGACGTTTCTCGTCCTCTCGGTGGATGTCGTCGCCGTTCTCGCGACGTTGGTCGCCATCTCACCGTTCGACCCGGTACCGTACACGACGCTCGTCCCGTCCGTGTACGCGCTCTTCGCGCTCGTCTCGTTGCTCGCCCTCGTCAGTTACCGGACGCTGACGCTCATTCCACTCCGCCCCATCCTCGATGCGGTCGGGCCACGGTCCAAGTCGCTCGCCCCGGCCGCCCGGGACCGCATCATCGAGGAGATGGACAGCGGCGTTCTCGTCCTCGACCACGACAACAGACTGGTCGACGTGAACCCCATCGGCCGCAGGATGCTCGGTGCGGCCGACGACCGGATTATCGGGAAGGCATTGACGGACATCATCGACCCGAACGTGTACGCCTCCGGGGACGTGTCGGTTCTCGACCCGGCGGTCACGACGGGGCAGTTCTCCGGCGTCTGGGTGTCACTCGACGGTGAGGAACGCTGTTTCGACATCTCGGTCACACCGCTGACCGACGACGACGAGGTGACCGGTCGCGCGCTGCTCATCCACGACGTGACCGCCCGCGAGCGTCGGAAACAGCGACTCAAAGCGCGGACGACTGAACTCGAACGACAGAACGAGCGACTCGACGACTTCGCCGCTATCGTCTCACACGACCTGCGCAACCCGCTGAACGTCGCCAACTGTGCGGTCGACCTCGCTGAGGAACACGGTGACCCCGAGTACTACGACAAACTCCGCTGGTCCCACGACCGGATAGAGACGATAATCGACGACGTCCTGACCCTCGCACGGCAGGGACAGACGATAGAGGAGACCGAACCCGTCACGCTCGATGCCGCCGCCACCGACGCGTGGCGACACGTCGAGACGGACGAGGCATCGCTGAGCGTCGTCGCCGACACCACTGTCGAAGCCGACAAGGGTCGCCTCGTCCAGGTCTTCGAGAACCTGTTCCGCAACGCCGTCGAACACAGCAATGGAGACGTAACGGTGACCGTCGGGCCGCTCGAGGAGGGCCTCTACATCGCGGACGACGGTCCCGGCATCCCCGAGGACAAGTACGACGATGTCCTCGAACGCGGGTTCACGACCAGCGACACCGGCACCGGCCTCGGCCTCTCCATCGTCCGAACCGTCGTCGATGCCCACAGCTGGGACATCACGGTTACGTCGAGTACCGAAGGCGGTGCCCGCTTCGAGATAACCGGTGCCACCGCACCCGACACACCGACTCTCACACACGGGACCGCTTGAGTCCGCCGGTGGCACCGAGTGGCTTTAGCGGGTGGCCACCCAACGTTCGGTATGGCACAGCAGGTGGCGGCTGGCGTGTGGTTACTCGACCTCGGGTTCGTGCCACCGCTCGCCACCAACGCCTACCTCGTGGACGACACGGAACGTTTCTTCGACGAGTCTGGGGCTGGCACCGGCGTCACGCTGGTCGACACGGGCCTCAGGTGGAACCGCCGCTCGCTTCGTTCGGAACTCGCGGCGGCCGGGTACACACTCGCCGACGTGGACCGAGTCCTCCTCACCCACTACGACCTCGACCACACGTGGGGTCTCTCGGGAATCGCCGGCGAGATGTCCAGTCCCGTGTACATCGGGGCCGCAGACGGCCGTCTCGCGGCCGGTGACGACGACCCGCCGCTCCTCCACCACAAGGGCCTCTTTCACCGCGTCGCCCGACGGGTCGCCCCCCTCCCCGACGACGTGACCGTCGAGTACGTCGAGGACGGCGACCGAATCGGCAGGTTCACCGCCTATCACACGCCCGGACACAACCCCGGACACACGGTGTACGTCCACGACGGCGGCGTCGCACTGCTGGGTGACCTCGTCTGGGAAGAGGACGGCGAGTTCACGCCCCCAATCTGGTTCGACTCTTACGACGTGGGGGAGATACGCGAGAGCATTCGCGACTTCGCCACCCGGAGCCCCACCTTCGAGGTGGCCTGCGTGGGCCACGGCGACCCCATCACCCCCGACGGCGACGACGCACTCGAACGCCTCGCGGCACGACTCTGACTCTCCCGCCGACCCGGCGTCCCGACGAGAGGGACACTTTTGGGAGTGGCTCCCCTCGTCTAGACGATGACAGAGGACGTGGCAATCGTCGGTGCTGGCGCGGCGGGGTCCGGTGCGGCGTACGCGCTCCGGGACGCGCCCGTCGACGTGACTGTCTTCGAGAAGAGCAGAGGCGTCTGTGGGCGGGCCGCCACGCGACGGCGCGAGGGGTGTCGGTACGACCACGGCGCGAACTACGTCAAGACCGACGACGAGCGCGTCACCACCCTCCTCACCGACGAACTCGATGCGGACGGACTGGTCGACATCGAGGAACCAGTCTGGACGTTCGACGCCGAGGGCACGATTGCGGAGGGGCGTGACGCCGACGAGCGCAAGTTGACATACGCCGACGGCATCACCGGCTTGGCCAAGCGACTGTTCGACGAGACGGACGCCACCGTCCACCGCGAGACGCGGGTGACGGAACCGGTCCGGGAAGACGGCAGGTGGCGACTCTACGACGCCGACGCCACCGACCTCGGTGCCTTCGACACGCTCCTGTTGACGCCGCCGGCCCCCCAGACGGCCGACCTGCTCGGGAACGCGAACTGGGAGCACAGCGTCCGCCGTGACATCCGGGAAGCGGTCGCCGTCGTCCCGTACCGCACCATCGTCACCGCCGTCCTGCACTACCCGTTCGAGGTGGACTGGCCCTACTACGCGCTGGTCAACACGGACAAAGAACACGACGTGGGGTGGGTCTCCCGCGAGGAGTGCAAGGACGGACACGTCCCCGACGGTGAGAGTTTGCTGGTCGTCCAGATGGGGGGCGATTGGTCCGTCGCCCACTACGACGACCCCGACGCCGAGACGACGGCGGCGGCCGCCGACGCGGTTGCGACGCTCGTGGACGACGACAGACTCGCCGACCCGGACTGGACCGACACCCAGCACTGGCGGTACGCCCTGCCCGAAGGCGGCGTGGACGACGCCATCGAGGCGGCAACAGACCACGGCCTCTACTTCGCCGGCGACTGGGTGGCCGGCGAATCCCGCGTCCACGCCGCCCTGCGGAGCGGGCTAGAGACGGGCGAGGCCATCGCCGACGAGGTCTGAGAGGCACCGAGACGACACCCATTTGAGGCCGCCGCGGCAGGTACGGGCATGGACCGAAAGCAGGAGTTGACCAGCGTGGACATCGCCGCGCTGGTTGGAGAGTTGGGGGCCTACGAGGGCGCGAAGGTCGACAAGGCCTACCTCTACGAGGACGACCTCCTGCGCTTCCGGATGCGCGATTTCGACCGCGGGCGCGTCGAGTTGCTCGTCGACCTCGGCGAGACGAAACACGTCCGCGTCGCCGACCCGGAGAACGTCCCCGACGCCCCGGGCCGTCCGCCGAACTTCGCCATGATGCTCCGCAACCGCCTGTCGGGGGCGGACCTCGTGGGCGTCGAACAGTACGAGTTCGACCGCATCGTCGAGTTCCACTTCGAGCGCGGCGACGGTGATACGACCGTCGTCGTGGAACTGTTCGGGGACGGCAACGTCGCCGTTCTCGACGCGACGGGCGAGGTAATCGACTGCCTCGAAACCGTCCGCCTCAAATCCCGGACCGTCGCGCCGGGGGCACAGTACGAGTTCCCGGACGCCCGGTTCAACCCACTGACTGCCGACCGGGAGGCGTTCCGGGCACGGATGGCCGACTCCGACACCGACGTGGTGCGGACGCTCGCCACGCAGTTGGACTTCGGCGGCTTCTGGGGCGAGGAACTCTGTACCCGCGCCGGCGTCGAGAAGACGCTCGACATCGCCGACGCGGACGAGGCGGTGTACGACGAGCTCTTTCGCGTCGTCTCGGACCTCCGTGACCGTCTGTCGGGTGCGGACCTCGACGCCCGCGTGTACTACGAGGGCGACGACGGAGACGAGGCCGACGGCGACGAAGGCGACACGGACCGCGGCTTGCGCGTGGACGCCACGCCCGTCCCGATGGAGGAGTACGCTAGTCTGCCGAGCGACTCTTTCGAGACGTTCACCGCCGCGCTGGACGACTACTTCACACACTACGAGGCTGACCCGACGCCCGGCGTGGAGGCGGGCGGTGGTCGCCAGCGTCCCGACTTCGAGGGCGAAATCGAGACGAAAGAGCGCATCATCGCACAGCAGGAGGGTGCCATCGAGGATTTCGAGGCCGACGCCGAACGGGAGCGCGAACGTGCAGAACTCCTCTACGCGAACTACGACCTCGTCGACGAAATCCTCGCGACCGTCCAGTCGGCCCGCGCCGAGGATGTCCCGTGGGACGACATCGCCGACCGCTTCGCGGAGGGCCGCGAGCGCGGCATCCCGGCCGCCGAAGCCGTCCGCGACGTCGACGGCTCCGAGGGGACGGTAACGGTCGCCATCGACGACCACGAGATTACGCTCGAGGCCGACACGGGCGTCGAGAAGAACGCAGACCGTCTTTACACCGAGGCCAAGCGTATCGAAGAGAAAGCAGAGGGGGCACGCGAGGCCATCGAGCGGACCCGCGAGGAGAAAGCCGAAATCGAGCGGCGACGCGAGGAGTGGGAGGCCGAGGACGGGGACCAGACCGGTGACACGGACGACACGGTGGACGAGGCGGCCGATATCGACTGGCTGTCCAAACAGTCGATTCCGGTCCGGCAATCCGAACAGTGGTACGAGCGGTTCCGCTGGTTCCACACGAGCGACGGCTTCCTCGTCATCGGTGGCCGCAACGCCGACCAGAACGAGGAACTCGTCAAGAAGTACCTCGAAGGCGGTGACAAGTTCTTCCACGCACAGGCCCACGGTGGCCCGGTGACGGTGCTGAAGGCGACGGGGCCGAGCGAGTCGTCGAAGGACGTGGATTTCCCGGACGCGACGCTCCAGCAGGCCGCCGCGTTCGCGCTCTCGTACTCGTCGGTCTGGAAGGACGGCAGACACGCGGGCGACGTGTACATGGTCGACCCCGATCAAGTGTCGAAGACGCCCGAGAGCGGCGAGTATCTCGAAAAGGGCGGCTTCGCCGTCCGCGGCGACCGGACGTACTTCGGGGACGTGCCAGCGCGCGTCGCCGTCGGCGTGCGGTGTGAACCGGACACCCGCGTGTTGGGTGGGCCGCCCGCGGCCATCGAACCCGACACCGAGACGACCATTCGGCTCGAACCCGGCCGGTACGCCCAGAACGACATGGCGACGATGCTCTACCGCGAACTCAAAGACCGGTTCGCCGACGAGTCGTTCGTCCGCAAGGTGGCGAGCGCGGACCGGATTCAGGAGTTCCTACCGCCCGGCGGGTCGCGAATCGTCGAGGACTGACTGGCCAAGAGTTAACGACCTCCGACGAGGAGATGCGACCATGCCCTCCAGACGCGCGGTTCTCACAGGTGTGACAGCAGCGGTCGTCGGAACCAGCGGGTGCCTGTTCGGCGAGGGACAGGCGCGCGGTGCGACCGACGTAATCGTCCACAACGAGTCGTCGAGCGAGCGGTCGGTCTCGGTGACCGTCACCCACGGCGAGGAGACGCGCATCGACCGGACGCTCGAACTCCCCGTGGCCGCCGCCACGACCATCAACAACGAGGTGTTGATGGACGCCGACTACACGGTCAACATCGACGTGGCCGACGGTCCCACCGAAACACACGAGTGGACGGACGCGGAGAAACCAATGCACGTCATCGTCGACGACAGCGAGAACGTCGTCTTCGCGGTGCAGGTCGGCTGACTCAGTGTTTGTGCGTGAACAGAAGCGGGTTCCCGTCGTGGGTGGTCGTACAGATGTCCATCGCGAAGTCCAGTTCGAGCGAGTTGAACTCGTCCTTGCAGACGATGAGGTTGTCGAACCGCTCCTCGCAGGCGGGACAGGCGATGCCGACAGTGTTCTGGTGGATGCTGACGGCGTCGCTCTCCTGCCGTGGCGTCAGGGACGAGATGAGTTCGTCGTACCCTTCCATACCGTAGAGCGGTCCCGCTGTCGTGATAAAACTGTCCCGCGGCGTGGGGGCGGTGTTCAGATAAGCTTGAAAGGTGAGGCGGATGCGGTTTTTAGTGCTCTATGCCAAAAACCGACCGCCTCAACGGCTGTTTAGACCAGATCGAGTTAGAGTTTGTGGAGCGCGAAGCGACACCGCAACTGCTGATGAAACTCAGTATTCAGTTGCATCTTGCTGGACTCTCGCTTTCGAATACTGTTTCGTTTCTTGATGTATTCGGTGTCCAACGCGCACGATCCACTGTTCACAACTGGGTTCACAAGGCCGATCTACAGCCCCAGGATGGACGCCAGCCAGATCACGTTGCGGTCGACGAAACTGTGATCCAGCTTGACGACGAGCGCTACTGGCTGTACGCCGCCGTCGATCCTGACACGAACGAATTACTCCATACAAAGCTTGAGCCAGTGAGAACAAACGCTTTCGCTCACGCGTTCTTTGCCGAACTCCGCGAGAAACACGCCGTCGACGACGCCGTGTTTCTCGTCGATGGTGCCGCCCCGCTGAAAGACGCCTGTCAACGACACGGCCTCGATTTCAGATATGAACGTCATGGAAATCGGAACAGTGTCGAACGTGTCTTTCGTGAGGTAAAACGACGTACTTCTTCGTTCTCAAACTGTTTCAGCAACGCCGAGCGAGACACAGCTGACGACTGGCTCCAATCGTTTGCCTTCGCATGGAATCAGCTAATCTGAACACTACCGGCGTGGGACGGCGAATTAAAGTGCAGTTGGACTAACGACAGTAGTATGGAACAACGGACACGGGGGAGAGCGTGACGCGACTGGTCCTTGTCGCGGGAACGACCGGCACAGCGAGCATCGACGGCATCAGTGCCGCGGGTGCGGACTCGGACCTGATGGTCCACACGCCCTGCGCGGACGCCGAAATCGTCGAGTACGGACACCCGGTTCGGTCGCCGGTGGTCCCGGTGAGTCCCAGCGGGTGTCCGACGCCCGCCGTCGTGACCCGCGCGGTCCGGGACCTGCTCGGGTTCGACGTGACCGTCGTGGACGGCGGCCTCGCGGAACCGACCGGCGCGCCGACGGTGACCGTCGGTGCGCGGCCGGGCGAGGACATCCGCGAGCAAGACCCCGTGCCGACGGCCCCCGGTGTCGTCGCGGCCGCACGGGAGTTCGGGCGTGCGATACCCGACGACGAGGTGTTCCTCGCGGAGTCAATCCCCGGCGGGACGACGACGGCACTGGGCGTGCTCCGCGCGCTCGGCGAGGACGCGACTGTCTCCTCGTCGCTCCCGGAGAACCCGCTCGCGCTCAAAGAGGAGGTGGTCGGCGAAGCATTGCGGACGAGTTCGCTCGACACGGGCGAGGCCGCCGGGTCGCCGACCGTCGCGCTCCGGCGGGCGGGCGACCCCGTGCTGGCCACCGTGACGGGCCTCCTCGTCGGCCTCACCGAATCGGACACGGCCGTCACGCTCGCCGGAGGGACGCAGATGCTCACCGCCGCGGCACTGGCGCGCCACGCCGGCGTCGAGACGCCCCTCCCGCTGGCCACGACGGCCTTCGTCGCCGAGGACGACAGTACCGACCTGCGGCGTGCGGCCGACGCGCTGGACGTGTCGCTGACCGTCACCGACCCCGGGTTCGACACCGCGGACCACCCGGCGATGGCCGCCTACGCCGCCGGCGAGGCGAAGGAAGGCGTCGGGATGGGTGGCGCGCTCGCGCTGGCGGACCGGGCGGAAATCCCGATGGCTCGCGTCCGCGAGCGCGTCCGTACGGTGTACGACGCCCTCGTCCCCGACCCGCCGGAGGCCGGGCCGTGAACGGCGTCGTCCTCGCGGGGACGAAATCCGGCGTCGGGAAGACGGTGGCGACGCTCGCCACGATTCGGGCGTTGCAGGACGCGGGGCACGAGGTCCAACCGGCGAAGGCCGGACCGGACTTCATCGACCCGAGTCACCACGCCGTCGTCGCTGACCGCCCGTCCCGGACGCTCGACTGCTGGCTCGAAGGCACGGACGGCCTGCGCCGGAACTACCACCGCGGGAGCGGCGACGTGTGCCTGGTCGAGGGTGTCATGGGGCTGTACGACGGAGACTGTTCCAGCACGGCGATGGTCGCCGACGCACTCGAGTTGCCGGTCGTTCTCGTCGTCGACGCCAAAGCCGGGATGGAGAGCGTCGCGGCCACGGCCCTCGGCTTCCGCGAGTACGCGACCACCGCCGGGCGGGACATCGACGTGGTCGGCGTCCTCGCACAGCGTGCCCACGGTGGCCGCCACGCCGAGGGTATCCGCGACGCACTCCCCGACGGCATGGCGTACTTCGGCCGCATCCCGCCGACGCCGGACCTCGACATCCCGGACCGCCACCTCGGTCTCCACATGGGGACGGAGGCACCGCTCTCCGAGGACGGACTCTCGGCCGCCGCCGAACACGTCGACGCCGAGGGGCTGGCCGCGCTGGCCCGCGAGCCACCGACGGGTGGCGACCCGCGCACGGAACGGGGGGAACACGACCACGGGCCACGCGTCGCCGTCGCCGAGGACGCCGCCTTTTGTTTCCGGTACCCTGCGACGATGGAGCGACTGCGCTCGCGGGCCGACGTCGTCACGTTCGCGCCGACGGCCGGTGACGACCTCCCCGACTGTGACGGCGTCTACCTCCCTGGCGGCTACCCGGAACTCCACGTCGAAGCACTCGCAGGAAGTCCCGCGCTCGACACGCTCGGCACCCGTGCGAGCGAGGGCCTCCCGGTTCTGGGCGAGTGCGGGGGACTGATGGCCCTCGCCGAGTCGCTCACGACGGCCGACGGCGAGACGGGGGCCATGGCCGGTGTCCTCCCCGCAGAGGTCCGCATGCACGACCGGTATCAGGCACTCGACCACGTCGAACTGCGCGCGACAAGCGACACCCTCACCGCCACGGCGGGCGACACTCAACGGGGTCACGAGTTCCACTACAGCAGTGCCGACATCGGCCGGGACGCCCGCTTTGCCTTCGAGATGGAGCGCGGCGACGGCATCGACGGCGACCACGACGGCCTCACCGAGTACCGGACGCTCGGTACCTACGCCCACGTCCACGCAGAGAGCGGCGCGTTCGATAGGTTCGTCGACGCACTCGACGGCGACGAATATTCAGGCTGACGACAATTCACTCTCTCTCTCCCGCTAAATTCCCCGCTAAGCCGACCACAGATTATTTGTAGTCCTGTAAAAAAATAAGAGACGTGCGCCGCCGGGAACTGCTGGCCGGCCTCGCGGTGGCAGCCTTCGCAGGGTGCAGTGACCGCGTGCCGGCCGATGGGGTGGGGACCTCAACAGAGCCGACAGTGGAATCGCCGACGGAGACAGCGACGGCCGCGGCGTCGCCGACGCGGACGGAGACGGCGACGCGGACGGAGACGGCGACGCCGGACCCGCCGTGGTCCGACCAGACACAGCGGCTGTTCGACCTTCTCTCGGAGGGGGGATTCACCATCTACTTCCGGCACGCCGCGACTGACGAGACGACCGACGTGCCCGACGACCGACTCGACCTCGAGGACTGCTCGACACAGCGGAACCTCTCACAGCTGGGTCGCGAGCAGGCCCGGCTGACTGGCGTTGCCTTCGAGAACCTGGACATTCCGGTCGGACAGGTCCTGTCGAGTCGGTACTGCCGGTGTCGGCAGACCGCCGAACTGGCCTTCGACGACGTGCGCACCACCGGCGACCTCACGTCCGGGGTCGAGAATCGGTCCGAACGCGTCGTCGACCGCGTGACGACGCCGCCCGAGAACTCGGACACGAACACGGTCCTCGTCTCCCACACCTGCCCATTCGAGGCACGGGAGCGACTGCTGGGGGACTTCCGGTTGGGTGAGGGTGATTCGGCCGTGTTCAACCCACACGCACGACCCGAGAACGCCCTCGTCCGCATCACGCGGTCGAGTACGTGGCGGGACGCGGCGCGGTTTTAGTACACGTCCGCGAGGAACGAGCGAAGGGCGTCGTTGGCCGGGCCGGGGTTTTCGAGATTCGAGGAGTGGCCGGCTTCGGGAATCGTCTCCATCCGTGCGTCGGGGAGGTCGTCGAGCATCGCTTCCGCACGCTCGGGTTCGATAGAGATGTCCTCCTCGCCGTGGAGGACGAGGACGGGAACGTCTATCTCGTCGAGTCTGTCCGCGACGCCGTCCCGGTAGAGCCACGACATCACCTCGTCGTAGATGGCTGTCCCGGGATAGGTCTGCCACCGGTTTTTCCAGTGGTTCACGAGGTCCGTCCGTTCCTCGTTCGACGTTTCGCCGAACAGCATGTTGCCGACGATGTCGGCCATCTGGTCGGGCACGTCGCCGGCGTCTTTCGTGGTGTCTATCCACTGCTGGTAGGTCTCCTGTTCGGCCTCCTCGTGTGGCGTCGCCATGCTGTCGATGAGGACGATACCGTCGAGGGTATCGGGGTAACTGAGGGCGTAGCGGAGGGCCATGAACCCACCCATCGACATCCCCGCGAGGACACAGGAGTCGATGCCCTTCGCGTCGACGAGCGTCCGGCAGTCGTCAGCGAGGTCGTCGAGGTCGTAGGGACCTTGCCACCGGTCGGTCCGGGCGCGGTTCTGGTAGGCGATGGTTCGGTAGTCGGGTGCGAGCGCGTCCAGTTGTGGCTGGAACATCGTCCAGTCCATCAGCGTCCCGTGGCTGAACACGACCGGCGGCCCGTCCCCGCGGTCCACGGAGACCGCCTCGGTTCGGTGCCGATACAGTTCCGTGGCCGGGTCCGGGTCGTCTGGCAACGTCGGCATACGTGTATCCACGACTGGAACTGTTAAATAAGTGCCAGCACGCCGCGGTGAGAACGCCCCGGGACGGCAGTCGAGTCGTGTGACGCGTGTGAGACGCGCGCACGACGGCCCCAGAAGGCTTTTTTCTACCTGTAGAGTTAGATGTGACAATGACCGACCTCCAAGAGGTACTCGGGCACCTCGTCGCCGACGTGGACGCAGTTTCCCTCTTTTCGCCGAGTGCCTCGTTCTACCGGGACTTCGAGGCTGACGACGAGACGCCCGTCGTCGTCGTCGCCGAGGAGAATACGGTGGACGCCGACACCTTCGTCGAACTCCCACTCGAATTCAACGACGTGGCGGCCCGCGTCCGGTTCGGTATCGAGGGCGCGCTGGACAACGACTTCATCGACCCCGAGGCGGAACTGGCCTGCGCGGTACAGACGTTCGGCGACGACACCGACACCGTGATGCGGTTGCAGGCGGACCACTTCGAGCAGTCGGGCGTCTACAGCCTGTTCGTCAACTCTCGGGCCGAACCGGAGGTCATCCGGAACGTGGTGGACGTGGCCGTCGAACTGGGGAAGAAGGGCCAGAAGGGGAAACCGGTCGGCGCGCTGTTCGTCGTCGGTGACGCCGGGAAGGTGATGAACAAGTCCCGGCCGCTCTCGTACAACCCCTTCGAGAAGTCTCACGTCCACGTTGGCGACCCCATCGTGAACGTGATGTTGAAGGAGTTCTCCCGACTCGACGGCGCGTTCGTCATCTCCGACGCCGGGAAGATAGTCTCGGCCTATCGCTACTTGGAACCGTCGGCCGAAGGTGTCGACATCCCGAAGGGCCTCGGTGCGCGACACATGGCGGCCGGCGCGATTACGCGGGACACGAACGCCATCGCGGTGGTTCTCAGTGAAAGTGACGGCCTCGTGCGCGCGTTCAAGGGTGGTGAAATCGTTCTCGAACTCGACCCGGAGGCGTACTGATGTCACTCCACGAAACACTAGTGCAGTTTTTCACTAGTTCACGGGTCCTGCTCGCCAGCGGCATCTTCGTCGTGGCCCTCCTCGTCGGCTACGTCGTCGGGCGGACGGTGTACCGTCTGTTACGGGCTGTCGGCCTCCACGAGACTGTCGAGGGGACGGCCTTCGAGCGGAGCGCGCAGGGCCTCGGTACCTCGACGGTGGGCCTCCTCGCGCAGTTCGTCTCACTGTCGATTTACATCGCGGGGGCACTCATCGCACTCGACGTCGCCCGACTGCTCAACACGGCCACCGTCCTGCCGTTCATGGCTGGCTTCCTCCCTCGCGTCCTCGTCGCTGTCCTCGCCGTCATCGCTGGCCTCGTCGTCGGTGACAAGGCCGGGGTGCTGGTCAGCGAGCGTCTCCGTGGGATCAAACTCCCGGAGGTCGGGTTCATTCCCACGCTGGTCAAGTACAGCGTGTTCTACATCGCGTTCCTTATTGCCCTGAGCCAACTGGGCGTCGCCACGAGTGCCCTGCTCGTAATGCTGTTCGGCTACGTCTTCGGTCTCGTCTTCCTCACCGGTATCGCCCTCAGGGACCTCCTCTCCTCGGGCGCGGCCGGAGCGTACCTCCTCCTCGAAGAACCGTACAGCATCGGCGATGAGGTACGGGTCGGGGACCGCTCCGGTATCGTTCAGGAGGTGAACCTCTTCGTCACGCACGTCGAGAGCGACGGCGAGGAACACATCGTCCCGAACCGCGAGGTCCTGCGCTCGGGCATCGTCCGCATCCGCGATTAGACTTCTTCCGCCGGAACGCCCGCCACCGTCGTGTCGGCGGGCACGTCCTCGGTGACCAGCGAGTTCGCGGCGACCCGCGCGCCATCACCGATTTCGACACCCGGAAGGACGATTGCCCCGGCCCCGACCATCGCCCGTTCGCCGACGACGACTTCCCCGGTCCGGTACTCGTCCTGCAGGAACTCGTGACAGAGGAGCGTCGCGTCGTAGCCGACGATGGCGTGTGACTCGATGGTTATCAACTCGGGCCAGAACACGTCCGGGGTGGCCTCCAGTCCCCACGAGACGCCCGCACCGACGGTGACGCCGATGCGGCGCAACAGCCAGTTCCGCAGGCGAAGACTCGGCGCGATGCGGGCCGCGAGGACGAGGGCGTACGTGAACATCACCCGCAGCGGATGCTTCGCGTCCGTCCAGTACTGAAGGGAGTTCAGCGGCCCCGGCGTCGCGTGGGCGGTGGTCCGGGCGTGCCGCGTGTCGTCGCTGTCGTCACTCACGCCCGTTGGTTCGCCGTCGGCCGTCTTGAAACTACTGTGCCGGCCGTGTGGCGAGGTGGCCGGACTACCGCAGGGTGTCCATGTGGTCGATGCGACTCTGGACGAGGTCCGGCTTGCCGATGTCGTGGCGGACGCGGAGGCCCTCTGTCCCGGCACGTTCGAGCGCGCCTTCGGCGATTTCTTCGGCCTCGGTGATGGTGTCCGCGACGCCGACGACGGCGAAGGAGCGGGAGGTAGTCGTGTAGATGCCGTCTTCACGCTCGTCGACACTCGCATAGAAGAGGATGGCGTCGCCCGCGCTGTCGGGGTCGATGGTCACCTTCGCGCCCGCGTCCGGGTCGGTGGGGTAGCCGTCGGGGACGGCGTACTTACAGACCGTCGCCTGTTCTGCGAACGTGAGTTGCGGGAGGTGGTCGCCGTCCCGAGCGGCGGTCAGCACGTCGAGGAAGTCCGTCTCCAGAGTCGGCAGGGTGTTCATCGCCTCGGGGTCGCCGAAGCGTGCGTTGAACTCGACGACTCTCGGCCCCTCGCTGGTGAGCATAAACTGGCCGTAGAGGACGCCCTTGTAGCCGTCCAAGGCATCGACGACGGCTTCCATGATGTCGACGGCGTCGCGATAGTCGTCCTCGTCCATGAACGGGAGTTCGAGCGACGCGTCGCTGTAACTGCCCATGCCGCCGGTGTTCGGCCCGTCGTCGCCCTCGTACGCACGCTTGTGGTCCTGGACGGCGGGCGTGACACGCAACTGGCCGTTGGCGACGAACCCCTGAATCGTGAACTCCTCGCCGACGAGTCGCTCTTCGAGGACGATGCGGTCGTACTCGGACTCGCGGATGTAGGTCTTTGCCTCCTCGGCGGTCACTTGGTCGCCGATGACGCGGACGCCCTTCCCGCCGGTGAGGCCCGCGGGCTTGACCGCGAGGTCACCGTCGTACTCGTCGACGTAGTCGCAGGCCGCCTCCATGTCCCGGAACTCCTCGAAGTCGGGACACCCCGGAACGTCGTGTTCCTGCATGAAGCGACGCTGAAAGCCCTTGTCCGTCTCGATGCGCGCTTCGTCGGCCTGCGGGCCGAACGCGTACACGCCCGCCTCGTCGAGCGCGTCCGCGACACCGGCCTGTAGCGGTGCCTCCGGACCGACGACGGCGAGGTCGGCGTCGACGTCCTCGGCGTACTCCACGACTGCCTGCGGGTTCGTCGTGTCGAGCGTCTCGAAGCCGGCAGCCACCGCGGCGATACCGGGGTTTCGGTTCCCGGCACACGCGTACAGGGTCGCGTCCGAGTCTGCGAGCGCGCGGGCGACGGCGTGCTCGCGGCCACCGCCACCGACGAGCAACACGGTTTCTGTCATGTATCAACGGCCGACCGGCGGTACTGTAAGCGTTCTCATTCACTAGAAGAGCGTCGTGACCGCCCGCGTGGCGTCCCGGCGGAGCTGGATGTCGTCCGCGGTCACTCGGCGGGTGGGCGCTCCCGGCCCGCGTCGAGTGTCGCGCTGTCGTCGGTTCGCTCCGACAGGTTGAGCTGTGAGAGGGTCTGCTGGAGTTCCGTGGAACTCTCCGAGAGGTCCTCGACCTGTTCGGAGAGGGTCGAGAGCAGTTCGGCCTGTTGGCGGAGGACGCTCTCCACCGCTTGGCGCGTGCCAGACCGGATGTCCTCGGTACTGTCCTCGATTTCGTTCGCGGATTCCTCGGTCTCTTCGGCCAGTGACTTGACCTCGTCCGCGACGACCTGGAACCCCTCCGCGCTGTCGTCGTCGACCTTCGACGCCTCGATACCGGCGTTCAGCGCGAGCATGTTGGTCTCGTTCGCCACGTCCGAGATGAACTCGGAAATCTCGTCGATACGGTCCATCCGGTCACCCAACTCCGCAATCGAGTCGACCGTCTCGTCGAGTTCGATGTCCAACCCGTCGCCGCCCGCCCCGTTCTCGTAGTCGATGTCCACGTTCTCGAACTGCTCGAAAGCCGTGGTCATCTCGCCTTGGTCGCTGATTTCCTGTGCGACCTCCCGAATCTGGACGCTCGCCTGCATCGACTGTGCCGTCTGCTGGGCGAGCAGGTCCGACGCCGTCGACACGTCCTCGGTGAACGCGTAGAGGTCACCGATGGCCGTCTCCAGTTGGTCCATCATCACGTTGAAGTCGCCCGCGAGTTGGGCCATCACGGGGTCGTCGACGTCTTCGTCGAGTCGCTGTGACAGGTCCCCCTTCCCGACCAGTTCCATCGTATCACAGAAATCCGATGCACAGGACCTGAGTTCCTCGCTTTTCGTCTCGCTCTCCCGGATGCGCTCTTGCAGGGCGTCGCGCACGGCCGCGTACGATTCGTACAGCTCGCCCATGTCGTCGTCCGTCTCGACATCCACGTCGAGCGTGTCGTCCTCCCGTGCCCGCTCCGTGAGAATCGTCAGGGCCGTCATCGACTCCCGCCCGAGCGCGGCACTGATGAACAGGAGTGCGGTCAGGGCGACGAGGGTAATACTCACGAGACCCGAGAGCAACTCTCCCTGTACCGCACCCGACAACTGTGGTGCGAGTTGTGAGTAGACGTTGTATCCGGCCACGACCACCAGCGCGGCGATGACCACGCCCCCCAGACCCAGTTTCCGTCGATACCCGCGTTTGATTCCGGACGCCTGTGACATATGGGCGTAATTACTAACGGGGTGTAATAAACGGTAGGGGCGATTTAATTCATCGGTACTGGGTGTGATTTAATACAGCGGGCGACGCGGCGGCTCCTCGGGGACCTGTTCTCACCGCCGATACGAAGAGTCGAGCGCGCCGTGGCGGGCTTAGCTCGGTGACGCGTCGATGTCGCCTGTGACGAACGTCCGGAGTTCGTACTGCCGGAGGAGCAGTACGGCGATGATACCGACCATCGCCGCGATGTCGAGCGTGACGTTGACGAAGTGATAGTCCGCGACGGTCAACACCTCGACACCGAACGGACCGAGGACGAACACGGCCATGTACAGCGTCCAGAGTCCGATAGTCAAGTCTCGGAGGCTGGTAAAGAGGCTCCGTGACCCGTCTTCTTTCTCCACCATCGCCGCGCTGTATGGGCGCAGGAAGGTGAACACGATACCGACGAAGAACATCACGGACATCCCGAACATCCCCCACCGGATGAGGCCGTCGTTGAGGGCCGCGACGAACCCGGCGACGACCAGCAGAATGGCCGCACCGACCGCCGACAACCGGTTCTCCATGTCCGCGCTGGACAGCATCCCGAGGTAGTACGTGATGACGGCGGTGGCGAACAGCCACCCGACGTATCGGATGGCGGTCAGCTGTAGCAGTTTCGGCAGGACTGCGGGAATAATCTCGACTTCCACCGCAGCCATGACGCTGTAAGCGATACCTGCGACGAGAGCGAAAAACGGCGGCAAGTTGTAGAACGGCGAGCGGAGCCGGCCACGGAGTGCCCCGACGACGATGGCCGTGACAGCCGCGGTGAACAGTGCCGCCGCGGCGAGCCCGAACCAAATAACTGTCTCTACCATGTGAAACAAACAGATACGGTCGGGGTATTTACCGTTGGCTACGTTTTGACAGCCGAAATCGACGGAAGATTATTATACCACTTCTCGGAACGTTCGGTGATGTCCGCTCAGGGTGCTATCGTCCGGCGCGGAGGGGGAAACAGATGAGCAGTCAAACGGCGAACCGGACCGCTGACCCGGACAGCGTCCAGTTCCTCCGCCTCGTAGTCGGTGACTACCGCTGTGCTGTCGAGGCGGGCCGCGTGGCAAACATCGTCGAGACGCCACACCTTACGCCCGTTCCGAACACACCGGCCATCGTCACCGGCGTCGCCCAGCTCCGCGGCGAACTGACGCTCGTTCTCGACGGCGCGGCAGTCGTCGGGGCCGACGAGACGAACCCGGACGACGGGACGCGAACCGTGGCGTTCGAGCGTGACGGTGAGGGGACGACGCTCGCCGTCGAAATCGACGATATCGACGGACTGACCGACGTCCACGTCGACGACATCGAACCGGGCGCGCCGCCGGGACTCGACCCGGCCGCGTTCCTCGCCACCGTGGCGTCCGAGGACGACGTACTCGGGGTTCTCGACGTACCACGCCTGACCCAACGGACCGACGAAATGATATGAGAGTGATACTAACGGGGCAAAAATTAAATCAATCCTTCTGCCCATTGAAAATGTCATGTCCCTCGGCGTACTGATTGTCGACGACTCGGGTTACATGCGGGCTAACGTAGCGTCAGCCCTCGATATCTCCGGCTTCGAAATTGTCGCGGAAGCCGAGAACGGCGCGAAGGCCGTTCAGCAGTTCAAGAACAACCGTGACAAAATCGACCTCGTGATGATGGACATCGTGATGCGGAAGGCAAACGGTGTCAAGGCCACGGCCGCCCTCAACGAACTCGACGACGACATCAAGGTCATCATGTGTACGAGCGTCGGCCAGAAGAAGAAGATGAAACTCGCCGCGAAGGCGGGTGCCGACGGCTACCTCATCAAGCCGTTCAGCGACCGTGACGTGAAAGAGGCTATCCGGAACGTCTTCGAGGAGGACGCCCTGCCCAAACAGATACGATGAGTGACGACAGGTTCGTCCGGGAGGCGCGCGCGGACGTCCGCCGCTTGAGCGAGTCCCTCGTTTCGCTCGAAGACTCGCCGGACCGCGACACGGTCGACGGCCTCTTCCGGACGGCCCACAACCTCAAGGGGACGCTCAGCATGGAGGGGTACGACGGGGCGAGTGCCCTCGCACACGCCCTCGAAGACCTCCTCGATGCGGTTCGGGCGGGCACGCTCGACCCCGACCGCGAGGTGACCGACCACGCCCTCTCGGCCACGGACACTCTCGCCGCGATGCTCGACGAGATAGAGCACGGCGGGACCGTCGAGACCGACCCCGAACCGGTCGTCGATTCGGTCCGGGCCGTCGCCGACACGGCGGCCTCCGACGACGAGGCCGGCAGTCCGACCGACGTGGCGCGGTCGCCCCCCGAGACGCCGCCCGAGGACGACGAAACCGACTCCACGACCGAGGAGTTCGTCACCGACGAGCGCGTCGAGGCGGCTCTCGACGCGGCCAGCGAGTTCGACGACCTCGACGCCCTCGCGGCGGACATCGAGGAACCGGATATCGACCTCGAAGATGTCCAAGGTGGGGGGTCGATGGACGACCTGTTCGACGACGCCGAGGACGACGCGGCCAGCGAACTCGAAGCCGAAGACGATACCGAGGAGTCGTTAGCGGCGGCGTTGGACGACGACGAGTCCTCGTTCGCCGACGAATTTCTGGACGAGGTCCCGGTCGAGGACACCGCCGGCGAACCCGAGGCCGACGGTGAGTCCAGCGACGGGGACCAGCACGACCGCCCACAGTCCGACGACGCGCTCACGGACGTGAACCCGTCGGACCTCGACCTCGACGAAGCCGAACCCGCCGAGGAAAGCCTGTTCGGCGACGAGGGCACCGGTTCGCTCGGCGGGTCGGACAGCGAGGAGACGCCCTTCGACACTGCGGAGCCGCCCGAGGGAGACGCCGACGCGACACCCGGTACCGACGAACCGGCCGACGCGGCCGAACCAGCGGCCGAGGCTGAAGCCAGCGACGCCGCGGCCGAGACCGATTCGGACACGGACCTGTTCGACGCCGAAACTGGCTCGGAAACCGACTCGGACACCGGAACGGCCG
The DNA here is from genome assembly GCF_023028225.1 of Halorientalis litorea. Lineage (NCBI taxonomy): Archaea > Methanobacteriati > Methanobacteriota > Halobacteria > Halobacteriales > Haloarculaceae > Halorientalis > Halorientalis litorea. The sequence continues at coordinate 389,601 of NZ_CP095482.1, read as the reverse complement.
ACGCCGAAGCCGGGCCGGAGGCCGATGCCGACGCCGCCGGGGCCAGTTCGACTGCGGACGCGGCCGACGGCGACGGTGTGACCGAGGCGGACGCGGAGTCGAGCGTCTCGGACCTGTTCGCCGGGACCGACGAACCGACGGACGCGTTCCCGGACGACGACACGACGGCGGACTCGGCCACCGACGAGGAGTCCGTCTCGGACCTGTTCGACAGCGACGGAAGCGACGGCTCGGCGGCCGCCGAGGCGGGTGGAGACGAACCGGCCGACGTGAGTGCCGCCGAGACGACCGCAGAGCCGTCCGACGAGGACTCCGTCGGCTCGGAGATAGATTTTATCTGGGCGAAACAGTCGGTCGAAGACGAGGAGACGTCCGTCGACGAACTCCAGTCCGAAATCGAGGAGGAATCGTTCGGCGAGTTCGACGACGAGGACGAGATGAGCATTCAAGAGCTCATCGACATGGAGGCCGACGGGGACGAACCGGCGGACGACACCGCCGACGAACCCACCGCATCCGACGACGGCCACCCGGAGACGGACCCCGAGGCGGAGACGGGTGTCGACGCCCCAACCGACGCGGCGGCCGACACGCCCGACGAGACACCCGCCGAGGGCGACTCCGCGGCAGGTTCGACTGCCGAAGAAGCCGAGGTGCCGTTCGCCGCAGACCCGTTCGAGGCCGATACTGCCGAGGCGAGCGACGGAGCCGAGGCGGCCGACGGTCCAGCAACCGAAGCCGAAACGACCGACACGGCTGAGACACCCGAGCCCGTCGAGGGACCGGGGCCGACCGACCGAGCGGACGCCACTGTGGCCGACGACAGTCCCGAACCCGCCGACCCTGCCGATGCCGACGAGGGCATCGACACCGAGGCGGTAGAAGAGTTGCTGAACCAGGCGGACGCCGAGATGGCGGCCGACGACGGGGTGGACGCGGCAGACGGAGCGGATGCCCCGGAGACGGTGGCGGACGACGGGACCGACCGGCCGGACTCGGCGGACGCCGAGGACGACGAGACGGAGTCCGTCGTGGACGTGTTGGAGCGACAGGCGTCCGAGATGGCGGCGGACGACGACACGCTCGACAGTGCCGTGGACGACGACCTCGGGACCGACCTCCTCGACGAGGAGGAACTGGACGAAGCCGAAGCGGACGCCGACGTAGCTGGAGCCGACGATATCGCCTTCGAGTCGGACAGTACGCTCGACGAGTTCGAGTCGCGGTTCGAGGGGATGTTCGAGTCGTCGGACGACGCCACGGGCGGGCCGGCGGGTGCGGCGAAGACCATCGCGGAGAGTTCGCTCCCCTCGGGCCGGTTCCAGTCACCCGACGAGGAACGGCCGCGGTCGCTGGCCCGTAGCGGGGCCGACCTCCAGTCGCTCACCGTGGAGGCAGAACACGCGGACGAGTTGCTGTCGGTCGCGGAACGGCTCTCGCGGCACGTCCGGCAACTCTCACGGGAGGTCGAGGCCCCGGCGGCCGAGGAGACCGTCTCCTCGCTCGACACCGTCGCGCGGACGCTCCAGCGGACGGTCATGGGCATCCGGCTGATGCCGCTCCGGCGCGTGACCGACCGCCTCCCGCGCGTCGTCCGCGACGTGGCGCGGGAGACGGGCACCGAGGCGGAGGTGTCCGTCGACGGTGCGGACATTCAACTCGACCGGGGCGTCATCGAACGCATCGGCGACCCGCTCGTTCACCTCGTGCGCAACGCCGTCGACCACGGTATCGAACCGCCCGCCGAGCGCGAAGCGGCAGGGAAACCGCGGACGGGGCAGGTCGAGGTCCGGGCCGCCCGCGAGGGTGACGACGTACTCATCGAAGTCGAGGACGACGGTGCCGGTATCGACCCGGACCGCGTCCGCGACGCCGCCGTCGAGGCGGGCGTTGTCGCTGAGTCGGGGGCCGCCGACCTCTCGGAGTCCGACGTGCTCGACTTGCTCTTTCACCCCGGGCTGTCGACGCGTGAGGGCGTGACCGAGACGAGCGGTCGCGGTGTCGGCATGGACGTGGTGAAACAGACCGTGACGGGGCTGAGCGGTGCCGTCGAAGTCGAGAGCGACCCCGGCGAGGGGACGCTCGTCCGGCTTCGAATCCCGGTGTCGGTCGCCGTCGCGGAAGTGCTGTTCGTCGAGGCCGGGGACGAGCGGTTCGCGGTACCGACGGCCGACGTGGAACACGTCGGCCCGGCAATCGGTGCTCGCGTCACCGACGGTGGACTGCTCGAGACGACGGCGACAGCCGACCGGACGCTCGAACTCGCGACGACGCTCGGCGGGAGCGACGTACCTGCTGGCGACGACGCGGCCGTCGTCCACGTCGACACCGGCGAGGAGCGACTCGAACTGCGCTGTGGCGGCGTCCTCGAACGCCGCGAAGTCGTTATTACCCCGTACGACGACCTGCTGGCCGACGTGCCGGAGCTGAGCGGCGCGACGACCGGGAGCGACGGGGAGTTAATTCACGTACTCGATACATCAGAACTATGATGGAGAAAGAACAGGAGAGCAGACCGGAGGGGTTCGACATGGCGAATCGCCGGTTTCCCATCGGGAAACTGAGCGTGATGAATCGGCTGGCGGAACTGGGGACGAACAGTGCGGCCGACCGTCTCCAGCAGGTCAACGCGACCAACGGTGTCGTCGAAACCGACCCCGTGCAGGTGGGGTACGCGACGGACGCGGCACTCACCCAGAGTTTCGGGACAGGCGAGCGGACGGGTGCCCGCATCCAGATACGGGAAGTGCCACACGGGTACGTCCTCGTGTTGTTCCCGCTCCGGGCCGCCAACAACGCCGCGGCGTTGATGCTGTCGAACACGGTCGATGACGTTTCGGAGGTGTCGGGCGAGATGGCCCGTAGTGCCCTCACGGAACTCAGCGGCATCCTCGCCAACGGCTACTTCGACGTGTGGGCCAACCGATTTGGCGAGGAAATCGTCGTTTCCGAACCGAGCGCGGTCCAGAACACGGAGCGGGAAATCGTCCAGCAGGTCGTCAACACTTCGGACGACGTTGGCCTGTACCTCCGGTCCCGACTCCGAGTCCCGGCGTCGGGGGTCACCGCGAACGTCTACCTGTTCCCGGAGACGGAGACGTTCCTGCAGTTGACCGAACGCGTCAATCCGAGTATGTTGGAGTAATGCACCTGAGTGTCGACACACTGGGGACGTTCTACCAGATGGCCCGCCAGGGTGCCGGCGTCGCGGCCGACCGCCTCACCCAGATGACCGGCGTCGAGAGCCGCGTCACTGCGACCAGAATCGAGTTCGCCACGCCCGAACAGATAGAGGCCGAGTTCGCCGAGGACGCGAACAACGCCGGGACGATGGTCGACCTCGGCGGCGGCATCGAGGGGCGGACCTTCCTGCTGTTCGACCGGGACGAGGCCATCGACCTCGCTCGGGCGATGGTCGAAGACCTCGGAGACGTGGACACGACCATGTCCACCGAGGACCTCGTCGCGAGTGCCATCACCGAAGTCGGCGGTATCATGAACAACGGCTTCATCGACGGGTGGGCGAACGTCCTCGACCGCAAGGTGGACGTTTCGACCCCGCGCTTCGTCTCCGGGACCGACATCGGCGAACTCGTCCGGCCCGCCGAGGGGGGCGACCTCGCGCTCTCGTTCAGGAGCCGCATCCGCACGCGGGGCCGACACATCGGATTCAGACACTACTTCATCCCGGCACAGGATTCGGCACTCGACTTGTTCTCCACGGAGGACGGCATCGAGTACGAGAATCTCGCCGGGTTCGACCGGGTGGCTCAACGTGGGACCGACCGCGTGACTGAGGACCTCTCCCGCCTCACCGGCATCGACACGACAGTGGACGTGCGTCGAGTGAGTTTCATCTCGCTCGACGCCATCCCGGAGGCCGTCCCGAACGACATCCACGCTAGCGTGGCGTTCAGTTTCAGCGGCGTCCCGAGCGGCTACCTCCTCTTCCTGTTCGACGAGGCGTCGGCCCACGAACTCGTCCGGACGATGACCGGGACCGACACCGACGACGGCCTCGGCGAGATGGGTCGGGACGCACTGCAGGAGGCGGCCAACATCATGGCCAGCGGGATGCTCGACGGGTGGGCGAACGTTCTCGACTCCAGCATCGACCACTCGACGCCGACGTTCGCGTGGGAGATGGGGCCGGCCGCTGTGGACCCACTCATCGTCGGCCTCTCCCGTGACCAGGAGTTCGCTTTCGTCTTCGACACGGAGATTCAGGCCGAAAACGACGCGTTCGACGCCGACGTGTACGTCATCCCGGACGAGAACGACCTCCGGGAGGCACTGGAGGCAATCGACATCAACCGCGTCGAGACGGCGCGAGCGGCGGCAGACGTGGACGTGGGTGAGTTGTCCGAAGACGACCTCGAAGACGTCGAGGAGGTGTCTCCCGAATGAGCGACGACATGTACACCGGCGGCGCGACGCGTGTCACCCGCGACCGGCGCGTCGTCGGCGTGGCGAACTACGACGTTGCCTCCGACGGCGAGACGCTCGTCGCGTACGGACTGGGGGCCTGCGTCGCAGTCGGCCTCTACGACGAACAGAACGGCATCGGGGCACTGGCACACACGATGCTCCCCGAGGAACCGGCCGACGCGACGGCCGCACCCGGGAAATACGCCGACGCCACGCTCAGAGCGATGCTGCAGGAAATCGTCGAGGCTGGCGGCGCGTACGGGTCACTCGAAGGGTGGCTCGTCGGCGGTGCCGACATCTTCCCGGTCGAACACTTCGACCTCCCGCAAGGTGTCGGCGAACGCACGGCGTCGGTCGTCCGCGACGAACTGGCGGCACTCGACATCCCCGTCGTCGCCGAGCAAATCGGCGGGTCGGAGGGGCGAACGGTCGAGTTCGACACCGCGACGGGCGACCGGTACATCCGCCGCGCGAACAGCAACAAGGCAGTCATCTTCGGCGACGACAACCCAAACCAAAACCCGCGAGAGTGACACCAATGGCACCTGTAGACGACCGCCCCGACTGGTTCGGTGAGGACGAGACGACGGAGTCCCCGACGACTCCCGAACGCGACGACCTGACCGACCAGACGTGGTTCGAGGAGATGGACCGTATCGAAACATCACCCGGTGACCCCCCGGAACGGGACACGGCTGGCGACGACGCTGCGCGCGAGTTCGTCGACGAGTCCCCGGCAGAGGGGTCGGCGGACGCGGACACGGCCGCCGACACACCCGCAGACTCGGCAGCCGAACCGCAGGATGGCCCGGCGGAGACAGGGGGACCTGCTGACGAACCCGAGGTGTCGGCCTCTGCGACGGACCCGACGGAGACGGCGTCGACACCCGAATCGGAGACGGCCGAAACCGAGCAAGAACCAGAGACGGCCGAACCAGAAACGCCCGAATCGGAGACGCCGGCCACAGAGCACGAACCGGACGCTGGCCCCGCCACCGAGGCGGACCCGGCCGGCTCCGCGGCGGAAACAGCCGACACGGACCCGACGGCCGAGGCGTCGCGGCCCGAAGCAGACGCGGAACCGGATGCGGAATCGCCGGCGTCGGAGGCGGGTCCCGACTCACCGCCCCCCGGTGTCCCCGAGTCGGACGGCCCGGAGCGCGCGGACCCGGCGACGCCCGAGGACACGCCGTCGGTCACCGACTCGGACGCCGGCGAAGACCAGACGGTGCCAACGGACTCGGACGCTGGCGACGAGCAGACGACGGCATCAGACCCGGCCACAACCGCCGAGTCGGCCACCGACACGGAGCCAGCCCCGGACCCGGGGCCGGCGGACGCGGACTCGGCCGGCGACGTGACACCGGAGAGCGACGTGGCCGAGGATGCCGACACGGCCGAGCGTGCCGACGTGGCTGGCAGCACTGACTCGGCCGGGAGCGTCGACACGGCCGAGCGTACGGATACTGCCGGCTCGGAAGCGGGCGCAGAGACGCCACCGTCCACGGAGACGGGGGCGGCCGATGCAACGTCCGACGACGAAGCGACGGCCTCCCCGTCGGCGGCGAGCGACCCAGCGGCGGAGACCGGGCCGAGCGTCGAGACGGACCCGGAGACCGGGATGGCGACGAACGCCGACCCGGACGACGCCGACGAGTCGAGCGGTGGCCTGTTCGCCAAGATAAAATCGTTCCTCGGCCTGTAGGTCGGTGCCGGGGACGGGGTCCCCGACGACGGGTCTTTGTCTGTGGACATCATTGCCAATCGCATGAGCGACGCCGCGGCCTCCACAGACCGCAACCGTCTCGACGACGAGGAGAGCCCGTATCTCCGTCAGCACGCGGACAACCCCGTCAACTGGCAACCGTGGGACGACGACGCCCTCGCCGCCGCGCGCGAGCGGGACGTACCCATCTTCCTCTCCATCGGCTACTCGGCCTGCCACTGGTGTCACGTGATGGAAGAGGAGTCGTTCGAGGACGAGGCCATCGCCGAGACACTCAACGAGGACTTCGTCCCGATAAAGGTCGACCGGGAGGAACGGCCGGACCTCGACAGCGTGTACCAGACTATCGGGCAGATGACCGGTCGGGGTGGCGGGTGGCCTCTCTCGGTGTTCTTGACGCCCGACGGTGAGCCCTTCTTCGTCGGGACGTACTTCCCGAACGAACCGAAACGCGGGATGCCGGGCTTCGGGGAACTCCTCGAAGACATCCACGAGAGTTGGGTCGAGGACCGCGAGGGCGTCGAGGAACGTGCCGAAAAGTGGACCGACGCCGTCCGCGGCGAACTCGAAACGACGCCAGACCCCGGCGACGCCCCCGACGAGGGCGCGCTCGACGACGCGGCGGCGGCCGCCCTCCGAGGAGCGGACCGCGAACACGGTGGCTGGGGGCGCGGCCCGAAGTTTCCGCAGGCGGGCCGGGTCCACGTTCTCCTGCGTGCCCACGCACGCACCGGCCGCGACGAGTACCTCGACGTGGCCCGCGAGACGCTGGAGGCGATGGCACTGGGCGGTCTCTACGACCACGTCGGCGGCGGGTTCCACCGCTACTGCACGGACCGCGAGTGGGTCGTCCCTCACTTCGAGAAGATGCTCTACGACAACGCCGAGATACCACGCGCGATGCTCGCGGGATACCAGGTCACCGGCCGGGAGCGGTACGCTCGCGTCGCCCGCGAGACGTTCGCGTTCGTCGAGCGCGAACTCACCCACGCGGACGGCGGCTTCTTCAGCACGCTCGACGCCCAGAGCGACGGCGAGGAGGGGACGTTCTACGTCTGGACGCCAGACGAGGTTCGGGCGGCCGTCACGGACGAGACGGACGCCGACCTCTTCTGTGACCGCTTCGGCGTCACGACACCCGGCAACTTCGAGGGGTCGAACGTCCTCACCGCCGCAACCGACGTGTCCGACCTCGCCGAGGCGTACGAGATGGACGAGCGCGAGGTCGAGGAGCGACTCGAAGATGCCCGCGAACAGGTCTTCGCGGCCCGGAGCGAGCGGACGCGCCCGGCGCGCGACGAGAAAGTTCTCGCTGGGTGGAACGGGCTGATGGTGTCCGCCTTCGCGGAGGGCGCGCTGGTCCTCGGCGACGACGCCCTCGCCGACACTGCGGCGGACGCGCTCTCGTTCGTCCGCGACCACCTCTGGAACGACGACGAGGGACGCCTCTCGCGCCGGTACACGGACGGGACGGTGAAAATCGACGGCTACCTCGAAGACTACGCGTTCCTCGCCCGCGGCGCGTTCGACCTGTATCAGGTGACCGGCGATGTCGACCACCTCGCGTTCGCGCTCTCGCTCGCGCGGGCTATCGAGTCCGACTTCTGGGACGACGACGCGGGGACGTTGTACTTCACGCCCGTAGACGGCGAGGAACTGGTCGCGCGGCCGCAGGAACTCACCGACCAGTCCACGCCGTCGAGTGCCGGCGTGGCCGCCGAGGTACTGCTCGCACTCGACCACTTCGTCCCGCGGGCAGGCTTCGCCGATATGGTCGAGCGCGTGCTGGAAACACACGGCGGGAGCGTCGAGTCGGACCCGCTTCAACACGCCTCGCTCGTCCTCGCGGCCGACCGGTACGCCGCCGGGAGCCGCGAACTGACCGTCGCCGCCGACAGCCTCCCGACGGCGTGGCGCGAGGAACTCGCCGACGCGTACGTGCCCGCCCGCCTCCTCTCTGTCCGGCCGCCAACGGCCGAGGGCTTGGAGTCGTGGCTCGACGCGCTGGGAATCGAGGAGGAACCGCCGATTTGGGCCGACAGGGACCGGCGCGACGGCGAACCGACGGTGTACGCCTGCCGGTCGTTCGCGTGTTCGCCGCCGCGTCACGACGTGGCGGACGCGCTCGCGTGGTTCGACGGCGACGCGCCCGAGTGACTCAGGCCTCGGCGTCGAGTTCGGCGAGTCGCTGTGCGAGGTAGACGGCGACGGGAACGTCCGCGTCCTCGACGTAGCGGGCGAGTTCCTCGCCGCCCGATTCGCCCTCCGCAACGCGCTCCACGACCACGGTCGGAATCCGCTCGATGTCGTAGGCCTCCACTTCTGGGCCGGTCTTCGAGCCGTCGTCCTCCTTCTCGGTCGGGTAGTGCTCGACGCGTTCGTCGGGAACGTCGGCGGCGGCGAGCGCGGCACCGAACGCCGGCAACTGCGCCCGACAGTCCGTACACCAGTCGCCGCCCCACACCTTGAACACCACGTCGTCACCGAGGGCGGCGAGGGTGTCGACAGTCTCTTCGTAGGATTCGGCGTCCCACACCGGGTCCGGTTCCATCGTCTTGAGCCGTCCGTGTTCGCTCATGCTCACCGGTAGTCGAGCCAGCGGCTTAACGGGTCCGCTCGCGCGCGTCACCGGCGGCGGCACCCACTGCCGCCTGCAGTGGGCACTTGTACCGGGCCAGCGTAGCCGCCGGCAATGAACGGCAGCATCCTCGAAACCGTCGGGTCGCCACTCGTACAGGTGAAGTCACCGCCCGGCGCGACGGTGGCGGCCAAAGTCGAGTCGAAGAACCCCGGCGGGTCGGCCAAGGACCGCCCCGCGCTGGCGATGGTCGAAGCCGCCGAGCGCGAGGGCGTCATCGAACCCGGCGACCACCTCGTCGAACCCACCTCGGGCAACACCGGCATCGGCCTCGCTCTCGTCGCGGCGGCGAAGGGCTACGACATCACCATCGTCATGCCCGCCTCCAAATCCGAGGAGCGACGGAACATCATGGACGCCTACGGCGCGAACCTCGAACTCGTCGAGGGCGAGATGACCGACGCCCGGGAAGTCGCCGACCGCCTCGAAGCCGAGGAGGGGATGGTCCAACTCCGGCAGTTCGAGAACCCCGCGAATCCCGAGGCCCACTATCGGACGACAGGCCCGGAGATTCTCGACCAACTCGGCGACCGGACGCCGGACGCGTTCGTCGCCGGCGTCGGAACTGGCGGGACGCTCACCGGAACGGCCCGCCGCTTGCTGGAGGAGTACCCCGAGATGGAGGTGGTCGCCGTCGAACCCGAGGAGAACGCCGTCCTCTCGACGGGAGAGTCCGGGGCGGACGACTTCCAAGGGATGGGGCCGGGGTTCGTCAGCGACAACCTCGACACCGACATTCTGGATTCGGTCGAGACGGTCGGCGTCGAGGCCGCAGAGGCCGAGTGTCGCCGCCTCGCCCGCGAGGAGGGCATCCTCGTGGGTCAGTCCAGCGGTGGGACGAACCTCGTCGCCCGCCGCGTCGCCGAGCGGTTGGCTGACCCCGACGCCGACTGCCCGCCGTCACCCGACGGCGCGACGGTCCCACCCGGCATCGTGATGGACGGGGAGACGCCACCCGACCCGACCGACGGCGAGTACGCCGACTGCCCGCTCGTCCTGACGGTATTCTGGGACTCCGGCGAGCGGTACATGTCGACCGGAATGTTCGACGGCTGAGTCGCCCACTTCCAGCCCCGCAAGCGGTGACGGGTCTCCGAAACCCTGTCGCGGGGAGCACGCTCACTGGCAATGCAAAACCCTATTTCGACTCTCGGCACAGCCACGCGGGATGTCGATGGCACTCAGCCACTTCGCGTTCGGGGCCGGGATGACGACGCTCGTCGTCACCTTTCTCCATCCGACTGTCCGGTTTCCGCGAACGCTCATCTTGGCTGGTGGTGGCTGGGCGATGCTCCCAGATTTGCACTGGGTGAGTCCAATCGCCACCCAACAACTCTACCAGTGGCATCGAACGTCGGTGTGGACGGACCTGTTCTGGTTGCACCGCACGTGGGACCGAATCGACCCGACTGATTCGACAGCGACGGCGGCAGGGCTGCTCGCGTTTCTGATTCTCGCGACGGCCATCGCCGAGTACCGGAACTATCGAGCACCTCTGGTCGTCGAATCCGCCTACCAGTCCTACGCCGACTCTGCCCCGAACGACCGAGAGTGAGACATCCGGCGGTGTCCACAGGCTCACGGGTGTTCTCCCAGTCCACGCTCGCTCCGGGACGCGCTCACCGCTGTTTCTCGCCGCCGAACTCGTCTTCGGTGACGCGGACGACGAGCGTGTCGTCCACGTCGCGCAAGTCGTACTCGGGGAGGTCACGCCCCGTGCGGGTGACGTACATCGGTTCGACGAGTTCGGGCGGGTGGTCGGTGGACGGTGCCGGTGGGTCGTCGCCCTCGGTTTCCGTCTCGTCGGCATCCACGTCACCGACGGCATCCGACTCCGAGGCGTCCGCGACGCCGTATATCTTCAGGAACCGGTCCGTGTCTTCGGGTTCGATGGCGTCGTCCCGGACGGCCGCCGCCACGTCACGGGAGAGCCACTCGCTGTCGCTGACGCTCTCCTCGCGGACGAACACGTCGCGGGTGAACCGAACGAGATACCAGTTCAGGTCGTTCAACAGCGCGACGGCGGCCCCGAGGCTCACCGTCTCGACAGCCACCGTGTTCTCGAACGGCTCCCGCAGGTCGTAGGTGGCGAGCGCGTTCCGGGCCGTCTCGCGCGAGAGGAGTTCGTACTGGAGGTTCGTCCCCTCCGTCCCGACGAGACAGACCTGCGTCATGAGAGTGTCCACAGACCCGCGATGCATAGCGGTTTCGGCTACAGGTCCGGCGCGTTCACCCCGCCGACCGCAGGGAGCGCGTCAGCACGAGCGGAGACGCCTCCCGAGGTATTTAGAAGGTGTCGAGTTCGCCGTCGATGGCGCGCCGCGTGATGCTGGTCACGTCCGCGAGGCGTTCGTCCACGATTGCGGTCACGTCTGCTTCGATGTCGGCGACCGAAACGTCGTCCTCGGTGACGAGGTGGGCGTCGGCGACGTGTGGCTGGTCGATGGGGCGGCCGATTTGGCTCAGGAGGCGAATCTGGAGTTCGCGGATGCCGTCGACTTCGCCGGCGACGGCCTCGGCGATGTCCGTCGAGAGGAGGTTGTAAATCTTGCCGATGTGGTTGACGGCGTTTTTGCCGCTGGTCGCCTCCATGCTCATCGGGCGGTTGGGCGTGATGAGGCCGTTGGCGCGGTTGCCACGGCCGACCGACCCGTCGTCACCCTGCTCGGCGGAGGTGCCCGTCGTCGTCAGGTAGATGGCACCGTCCTCGTAGTCGTCGGCGGTGTTGACGTGGACCTCGACCGAGCGGTCCGTGTGTGAGCGGGCGAGGTCGGTGACGTACTCGCGGACGCCCTCGACGGCGTCCTCGTAGGCGGCCATGTCGGGAACGTACTCGTCTATCATCGCGGCCGCGACGGTCACGTCGATTTGGTCGCCCTCGCGTTTCCCCATCACCTTCACGTCGGCCCCGACTTCGGGGTTGTCGGCCGAGTACTCGGTGTTCAGTTGGCGTTCCGTCTCGTAGACGATGCGCTCCGTCTCGGTGAGGGGGGCGTGGCCGACGCCGAAACTGGTGTCGTTGGCCATCGGCACCGCACCCTCGTCGCCGAACACGTCCTTGAGGTCGCCGCTTCCCTCGCCGAGTTTCACGTCGACGACGACGTCTTTCCCCACGTCGAGGCGCGGGAGGTTCTCGTTGAGGTACTCGCGGGCCGCTTCGAGCGCGATGGTCTCGGCGGGAATCCGCTCGCCCTCGTACTCCTTCGTCGCGCGGCCGACGACGAGCAGATAGATGGGTTCGAGCATCTCCCCGCCGCCGAAGGCCGGCGCGGCCGTCCCCGCGACGAGTTGCGTCTCGTCCGTGTTGTAGTGGAGGGGCTTGTCGAACCTGTCGAGGTACGTCTGTGCGAGGGCCTCCGAGACGCGCTCTGCGACCCCGTCACAGATAGAGTCGGGGTGTCCGATTCCTTTTCGCTCGACGATTTCGACCTCTTGGTCTTCGACGGCGAGCCGCTTGGTCGGCTCGACGCGGATGTTCCGCTCTGTCATTGTCGATGCGTAGGTCAGTGGGGATTCTATAACTTCCGGAAATGACACGACACGGAAGATTACCCTTGGGCATTACCACCCGGTCCGAGGAGGAACCCGAGGTACGAGGTACGGGTCTGGTCGTCGGGGTCCAACCCGAGTTCGCGGAGTACCTCGAAGGCGGCCTCACGTCGCGATTCGACGGCGGACTCGGTGTCGACTTCGGTCTCGACTTCGACGAACTCGCCCACGTCGTCGACGCTGTCGAGCGTCACGGTGAACCCGTCGTGTGTGAACCGCTCGCGCTCCTTGCGGACTGTCGCGGCGGGCGTGAACCCGAGTGACTCGAAGATGGCGTGGGCTTTCGCCTCGTCGCCGACGGTGGTCTCCCGCTCCTCGCGGGTCTTCGACGCCGTCTCGACCAGCGGCCCCTTGTACGTCAGCCGCGTCTCCGTCCCGTCGGCACGCTCCTCGCGCCGGATGCGGAGGGCCTCGTCAGTTTCGGCGAACTCGCGGTGTGGCGCGTCGAAGTACGTGTCGACTTGCGTCACCGTCCCGACGGCCGTGGCATCGAGGGCCTGTAGCCGGTCCCGGACCGCGTCGTGGTCGGCACGGACCTTCACCTCGACTTCGTACATGCTCGCCACTTTATCGCCCGTGACAAAAGGGAGACGGGTCCGCGGGCGTGGGAGAAACGTTGTCCTTAAGAGTCCAACCGGCGACCGTGGGGATATGAGTGACGAAGCCGAGGCCGACGAGGCCGAACAGGCCGATGACGTCGCCGAGAGCGAGGACGAAGCCGAGACACAGGGACTGCAGGAAGGCGACTTCATCGAACTCGACTACACCGCCCGCACCGTCGAGGAAGGGATGATAGTCGACACGACCTACGAGGATGTCGCCGAAGAGGAAGGCATCGATCAAGAAGACCGTACCTTCGAGCCACGGACGCTCGTCCTCGGTGAGGGCTTCATCTTCGAGGGCGTCGAGGAGGACATCTACGGCGGCGAAGTCGGTACGACCGGGTCCGTCGAAATCGACGCCGCCGAGGCGTTCGGCGAGTTCGACGAGGACGAGGTCCGCACCGTCTCCGCGAACAAGGTTCCCGAGGACGACCGCTACCCCGGCGCGCAGGTCCAAATCGACGGCGACCAAGGCCGCATCGAGACCATCGTCGGTGGCCGCGCCCGCGTAGACTTCAACCACCCGCTGGCCGGTGAGGACATCGAGTACGAGTACGAAGTCGTCGGGGAAGTCGACGACCGACAGGAGCGGGCACAGGCCCTCTTCCGGATGTACCTCGAGATGGACCTCGAGATGTGGTTCGAGACCGACACCGTCGAGGAAGAGCAACTCGTCCAGTCCGACGAGGACGAGGCGGACGACGACGAACCGCCCGAACCCGAGACGGAGACGGTCGAAGTCGAGAAGGAGACCCTCTACATCGAGGCCGACCCGCAGTTGACCATGAACCAGCAGTGGATGTTCCAGAAACAGCAAATCTGCCAGCAGGTCATCGACCTGCTCGGCATCGACCGCGTCATCATCCAGGAGGTCATCGACGGCGCGGGCATGGGCATGGGTATGGGCGGCATGATGGGCGGCATGGGTGCCGGCGGCGGCGACATCGAGGAAGCCCTCGAAGACGCCGATGTCGACGCCGACGAAATCGTCGAAGAAATCGAAGGCGCGGCCGACGAGTAAGCCCGTCTGCGGTTCGTGGTTTTGTTGCCGATGGTACCCGCGAGCGAAGCGAGCGGCCGCGGGGAGTGACTACCGGCGCGGGACCAGCGGGAGCGCGCCGACGGAGCGAGCCGCGGTTTTTGGCCGAGTTTTTTGCCCGACGACGCGCTCGCCGACGGCGAGCGCGAGGATGGTGCAAAAAAGTCGTTAGGCGATGTCCCGCGAGGTGTCGATGGACACCTCTTCGTCCAAGTCGAGTTTGATAACGTCGGAGGGGGCCGTACCGCCGCGGAACTTCGGAATCGAGAGGCGGTTGACCACGTCGTCGCCCTCGGTGCGGGTGTCGAGGTTGAACACCACGTCCGCGAAGTGTTCCGTGGCGTCACGGAGACGCGGAACCTCGTGCCCGGTGAGGCAGTGCATGACGGCCAGCGACCCGGTGTTGAACACGTGGTTCTGCATGTCGTTCATGAAGTTGCGGAACCGCGACGGCGGTTCCTGCGTTTCGAGGACGTTCACCGGGTCGACGATGAGGTTCGACGTCTCCGGGAGTGCCGAGACTAACTTCCCGGCGTTGTCCAGCGGTGCCTCGCCCGGGATGTGTCGGACCGTCGGGTCGCCCGTGTCGCTCGGCGAGTTCTCGATGCTGTCGGAGACGGCCTCCTCCGAGCGGTCGAGCGAGAGGTAGAGCGTCCCCCGTGTGGCGGTCAGTTCGTACAGGAACAGTTCCGCTTGACTGGCCGGGTTCGCACAGAGCGCGACGATACTGCCGGACGGAATACCCCCGTTCAACTTTCGATCGAGGACGTCGATTCCAGTCCGGAGACGGTTCTCCATAGCAATGTTACCAAGCCCGTGTACTGAATTAAATATTGCGCTTGTGAACAGTTCTCGCAAGAGTGGCGTATCCGTCACCCGACTCCGCGGCTGGGGGTCGCTCTCGCGTGGCCGAAGAAACCCGACCCAGTAGCGGGCAGTCGAACAGACGGCGCGCGTCCGCGTCGGTCAGGCGGCCGTCGGATGGCTGTCCGTTCGCCGACCGGGCGGACCGGCCGTCCGAACGCTCGGCGTCCCGCCCGCACCGGTCGACTATCACGACACCTATAGGGGCGGTCTCGACTGTCCGTGCCATCGCGGCAGTCTTGAGCGTGTCTCGGAGTGCCGCCGGCGTCGGCGTCGTCACGAGCAGGGTCCGCGTCGCCGCGCGGAGCGGTCGGGTGGCGTCCCGGCCCGCTCCGGCCGGGCAGTCCACGAGGACCGGTCCCTCGTCAGTTCGGAAGCGACGCAGTGCCGCCGGAACGGCGTCGGCGGCGATGCCGTCTGTGGGGAGTACGTCTACACCCCCGGCCGTCCGATGCGCGACCGAACGGGGGCGGTCACCGGCCGTGACCGCTGGCAGTCCGGGGCCTGCCGGAACGTCCGCGACGAGGTGGAGGTCCGGCATCTCCGCGTCGGCGTCGACGGCCAGCGGCGTCTCGCCGAGGCGTGCCAACTCGGCGGCGAGGCGGTGGGTCGTCGTCGTCTTCCCGCACCCGCCCTTGCCGCCCGCGATAGCGAGCATGTGACGGGGTGGTTCGTGTTCGTTCAAGTACGTTCGTATCGGGACTATCGAGAGGTTGATTAGGGTGGGGGGCGGGACACAAGCCAATGCGGCACGACCACATCATCAGCGCGAAACAACTGTCCCGGGCCGACATCGAGTCGGTGTTGGACCGCGCCGCGGACATCGCCGCGGACCCGGATGCGGTCGCGGACCGCCACGACGGAACGCTCCTCGGACTCCTCTTTTTCGAGCCGAGTACGCGCACGAAGATGAGTTTCACGACGGCGATAAAACGGCTGGGCGGCGACGTGGTCGACATGGGTCCGGTCGACCAGTCGAGCGTCAAGAAAGGCGAGAGCCTCGCCGACACCGTGCGGGTCGTCGAGGGGTACGCCGACGCGCTCGTCATGCGCCACCCGCTCGAAGGGTCGGCGAAGATGGCGAGCGAGTTCGTCGACGTGCCGCTCATCAACGCCGGTGACGGGGCCGGACAACACCCGACGCAGACCCTGCTCGACCTCTACACCATTCGCGAGTCGGCCGGGTTTGACGACCTCACCGTCGGCATCATGGGCGACCTGAAGTACGGCCGAACGGTCCACTCGCTCGCACACGCCCTGACGAACTTCGACGCCCAGCAACACTTCATCAGCCCCGAGAGCCTCAAACTCCCGCGGAGCGTCAGATACGACCTCCACGAGGCGGGGGCGACGATGCGGGAACACACGGAACTGGACGACGTGCTCGACACCCTCGACGTGCTGTACGTCACGCGCATCCAGCGCGAGCGGTTCCCCGACGAGAACGAGTACCGCGAGGTGGCCGGGCAGTACCAAATCGACGCCGAGACGCTGGACGCGGCGCGCGACGACCTCGTGGTGATGCACCCGCTCCCTCGCGTCGACGAAATCGCCGCCGACGTGGACGAGACCGACCACGCACACTACTTCCAGCAGTCCCACAACGGCGTCCCGGTGCGGATGGCTCTGCTGGACATGATTCTGGAGGCTCACACATGACCGAGGAACCGGAACTCCGCGTCGGCAAGATACGGCAAGGGACGGTTATCGACCACATCGCGGGCGGGCAGGCACTGAACGTCCTCGCCATCCTCGGCATCGACGGGACCCGGGGCGAGGAGGTCAGCGTCGGCATGAACGTCCCGAGCGACCGTCTCGGCCGGAAAGACATCGTGAAAGTCGAGGGCCGCGAACTCAGTCAGGACGAACTCGACGTGCTCTCGCTCATCGCGCCCGCGGCGACCATCAACATCATCCGGAAGTACGATGTCGCGGAGAAACACCGGGTCGAACGACCTGACGAAGTCGTCGGCGTCCTCGAATGTCCGAACCGCAACTGCGTCAGCACGAAGGACGAACCGGTCGCCTCCCGTTTCGAGGTCCTCGACGACGGCGTCCGCTGTCACTACTGTGAGACCATCATCCGTGAGGACATCACGGACCACATTCAGGTCGACTGACGGCCCCGGAAAGATTATACTCCGACACCGCGTCTGTGCGGACGCAATGTCGAGGAAAGTCAAACTCCTTGCCGCACTGGTCACCGTCGTACTCGTCTACCGTCTCGCGGTGAAAAAGTAGGGCCTGTCGGGGCATCGCGCGCCAACCGGGGGCGTTTCCCAACGTCTTAACCACGCTCGCGCCTACCCGTGGGTATGTACGGCGTCGTCACGCGCAACGAGGAGGAACTGGCGTGGTCTGAGTTCGACCGCGGGTTCTACGAGGTCAAAGACGTAACCGGGCGGTCCGCCGAGCCCGTGGCCGACAGCATCAGCATGATTTCCTGTTTCGGCGACAACGCCGCCGCCGGGGCGAACCCCGACCTCATCCCCATCAGCGACGAGGGCGAGTTGGCCACCCGCGAGCGAGAGTACTTCGACTGGGCGTACGTCTGCCCCAATCACGAGGACTACCGCGAGGGCCTACTGGAGACCGTCTCGGATGTCGCGGACGTGACGCCCGACGTGCGGTTGGACGACGTTGGGTTCCCGCGCGCGGAATACTGTCACTGCGACCGGTGTGAGCAGGCGTTCGAGGCGAGCGACTTCGAGGACTGGTACGCGTGGCGCGCTGACGTCATCACCGAGTTCGTGGCTGCGGCCAGCGAGCGAATTCCCGGCGACACCTACCTGACGCTGTATCCCGACCCGTATCCCGGACACATCTACGAACGGGCCGGACTCGACATCGACGCGCTGGCCGAGTACGTCGACGAGTTCGTCGTCCCAATCTACGACATGGCCTACACGACGACCTACTGGTTGGAAGTTATCGCTTCCGGGTTCGCCGACGCCCTCCCGAAGCCCTACAGCGTGGAACTGTACGCCGTGGAAGTGGACATCGACAACCTGCTCGACGCCGCCGAAGTCGCGAGCGAGTACGGCGAGTCGGTCCTGTTCGGGTACGACGCGAGCAACGCGCGTGCGGCCCTCCGCCGGATGACGGCCCGGGAGCGCGACGGGAAGGAGTACGGAGCCTAACCGACGTTCTCGCTGTCCTCGAAGGTCCGCTGGCCGGACGCCGCCCGAACTGTCGTGACGACGGTCACGTCGCCGCCGTTCCCGCGGATCTTCAGCCCGTCAGCTGCGCCGACTTCCACGCGCGTCGTGTTGGTGACTGCCTCGCCGGGTTGGAGGGTGCCGACTGGCGTGGTCCCGTCCCACACACGGTCGCCGTCGGCGTAGATGTCGACGCCGAGCGTCACGTTCGTCAGCGACTCGGTGCCGTTGTTCTCGACTGTGGTATTGACCAACCGGCAGGTCCGTCCGCACTCGCTCGTGTTGTCGATACTGTAGGCGACCGGAATCGAAGCGGGCGACGCGTCGGTTTCGGGTGCCGTCTCCGCCGGTTCGTTCGACTCACTCTCCAGCACGCCGGGGCCGAACGCAGCGACGCCGCCGACGGCGACCAGCACGACGGCCGCGACGGCGACGAACCTCCGTGACTGTTCCATATCTTCGCCCAGTCGCCGCACCGCAAAAAAGCACCCGTCCGTGTCAGAGCGCGCGGTCGCGCCACTCGCGTATCTCCGCTCGGTCGCGCGTGTCCTCGGGGAGCGTCTCGAACCAGCGTGCGGCGGAAATCTCGTCGTCCGGGTCACGGACCTCCGGGTCGCCACCGTCGGTTCGCGCGGTGTAGACGGGGAGGACACCCCACGTGTGGTGGTCACCCGCCCGAACGTCCACGCGGGCGAGGATGCCCATCCCGTCGTACGCGGCGTCGATACCGGCCTCCTCCCGTAACTCTCGGGCCGCACCCTCGCGGAGCGACTCGTCGCCGTTCACTTCGCCGCCGGGGAGGACCCACATGTCGACGCCCTCGTGGCGGACCAAGAGCAACGCGCCGTCCGGGCGGGAGACCAGCGTGTGCGCGCCGTAGGGAAGCCCGTTCTCGCGGATGCGGTCGGCGAGCGTCCGGAACCGGTGTCGGGAGACTGTCTTCGTCCGCTCGTACTGGAACGTCGGGTCGTGTGCCTCGCGGAGGCGGTGGAACGTCTGTTCGGCCTGCTGGCGCGCCTCGTCGGCCTTGTACCAGAGATTGTCGACGGCGGTCATCGTCGCGCGCTCTCCGGTGGCGGTGAGCGAGCGATGCGTCCGGTGCCGTGGTGGAGGCGAACGGCAGTTCTCATGGCCTGTTGTACGCCCGTAGTCGGCATAAGTCTTTGACACGGGTACCTCGAACAATCGGCCTCGCGGGCAGGGCGAATCAGTCCCTTTTTGGTCGGGCGTGAGTAGGTGTCGGGTATGAGTTTCGAGGAAGACGACACGGTCATTCTGCACGACGAACACAGCGAGTACGACGGCGAGGAGGGGACCATCACGCAGGTGATGGAGACGATGTTCGGGGACGAAACCTACACCGTGAACTTCGAGGACGGTCAGGAGTCGGGCGTCCCCGAGGACTCGCTCGAAGCGGCCGAGTAGGGACGGATGGCGTCGGTCCCCTTCCACTACATCGACCTCCGGGCGTTCTGCTACGCGACGGAAGACGAGAAGCGCGTCGAGCAGGCACTCCGCACGTTCCTCCCCGAGGACCACGAGGTGGAGCGAACGACGTCGGAGGGACACCACGGGGACCGCATCGTCGTCCTCTCGGCACGCATCGAACGCGCCGACGGGATGCGCCACGCTCTCTCGCAGGTGGCCGAACTCGACGGTGCGCACCTGCGGGACGAACTCGACGAACGCGTCGACGAGAACTGTTCGC
Organism: Halorientalis litorea; assembly: GCF_023028225.1. NCBI lineage: Archaea > Methanobacteriati > Methanobacteriota > Halobacteria > Halobacteriales > Haloarculaceae > Halorientalis > Halorientalis litorea. Next base: position 369,889 of record NZ_CP095482.1, on the reverse strand, counting down.
TCTTTCTCCGCCTCGACAAACAGGCGGCGTTCTCGGGCCGCACGGAACTCGGCGAGGGGCTGACCCTCCGGGCGAAAGTCGAGGCCTATCCCGCGACCAAAGAGAAGGCCGTCGAGAACGCCCGCGAGGCACTCGACGAGTTCGTCGCCGGGTAGCATCCGAACGCTGAAACCCGTGGCTCTAGCACAGGCGAGTATGTACGAGGCGGTACACGCACGGCCGGACGGAGAGAGCACTGTCGCCCGGCACGCGCTGACCGCCGCCGACTACGGGTTCGACGGCCTCGTCGTCCGCAATCACGGCGACAGCGACCACGACGCCGACCTCACCGCCGTCGGTGAGAGATACGACATCGACGTGGTCGACGCCGTCGAGGTCCGCGCCAGCGACCCCGCCCAAGCCAGCGGCTACGTCGGCAACTACCGCCCGGAACGGACGCTGGTCTGTGTCCACGGCGGCGACGAGGCGACGAACCGCTTCGCCGTCGAACGGCCCGCCGTCGACGTGCTCACACACCCGATGGATGGCGGCGACTTCAACCACGTCCTCGCCAAGGCCGCCGCCGAGAACGGCGTCCGCGTCGAGTTCGCGCTCGGCCGTGTCCTCCGGGAACAGGGCGGAACCCGCGTCCGGGCCGTCGGCGACTTGCGCAAACTCCGGGAACTGGTCGAGCAGTACGACGTGCCCTACGTGGTCAGCGCGGACCCGCGGTCGCACCTCCAGTTGCGCGCGCCGCGTGAACTCCGGGCCGTCGGGTCGGCTGTCGGGTTCACGCCGGCCGCAATCGACCGGGGCCTCGCGGAGTGGGGACGACTCGCGGCGCGCAACCGCGAGCGGGGGGCCGACGCCTTCGTGGAGCCGGGCGTCCGCGAGGGGACATACGAGGAGACGTTCGGCCGGGACAGCGAGGACGGCCGCGGCGAGTAACCGCACTCGGCCGCCACACCGTCCCCATCCGCGGGATTCTTGCGTCCCGGTGCCGACTGTGCGTGTATGAAAAAGAGCATCGAGGACCACGCCGCTCGCTTCGACGACGTGGCGGGCGAGTACGACGACGACCAGAGCGCGGAGTACCGTGCCTGCGTGAGTCTCGTCGTCGACCACGCGGCCGTCGACTCGGACGACACCGTCCTCGATTTGGGGACGGGGACCGGTGCTATCGCGCTCGCACTCGCCCCGGACGCTCGCCGGGTCGTCGGTCGGGACATCAGCGAAGGGATGCTCGAACAGGCGCGCGAGAAGGCCGCGGCTGGCGGCCACGACAACGTCGAGTTCGGGACGGGCCGCTTCCGGGACCCGCAGGTGCCCGAGGACGCCGACGTGGACGTTGTCACCTCGAACTTCGCGATGCACCATCTCAGCGACGCAGAGAAGCGGGAGGCGATAGACGTGATTGCGGGGCTGGAACCGCGTCGGTTCGTCCTCGGTGACGTGATGTTCTTCGGGGAACCCGACCCTGCGGACCCGTTCTACAGCCCCGAAGTGGACGACCCGGCGACGGTGGGAACGCTCGCCGACGCGTTGACAGACGCCGGGTTCGCGCTGACCGCCGTCGAGCGTGTTCACGGACAGGTCGGCGTACTGGTCGCCGAACGGGTGGCCACGCAGGCGGAGGCAGTCGACCCGTGAAACACCTCCCGAAACACCTGCGGCCGCGGTGGCGGTACCTCGCCGTCGCGTTCGAGACGTGGCCGGAGGCCGGGTTCGGCCGGGACGACTTCCAGCGACACGTCTGGTACGCGGCACAGAATCTCCACGGGGACGCAGGGAGCGCGGACGTGGACCTCACCGTGATGGATTTCGAGCGTGTCGGCCCGGCCGGCTGGGCAATCGTGCGGACGCGCCGCGACGAGGTGGAGCGGGCACGCGCCGCGCTAGCGTGTGTCGACGCCGTCGACGGGGACCCGCTCGGACTGTGTGTGGCCGGGACCAGCGGGACTGTCCGTGCTTGTGAGGAAAAATATATACGACGGCCCACGGAAGTCACGGGACAGCGAACCGTCGCCTTCGAGGCAACCGAACGGCCCGCCGTCGTGCGGGACGGACGCGCCGAGGTGCGGGTGGACTCGGCGTTCGTCGGGGCGACGACGCTCGATTTCGAGTAACTATGCAAGGAGGCTCACAACAGCAGGCGTACGACCGAGGGATTACCATCTTCTCCCCGGACGGACGCCTCTATCAGGTCGAGTACGCCCGCGAAGCGGTCAAGCGCGGGACGGCTTCAATCGGCATCCGCGCCGCCGACGGCGTCGTCCTCGCGGTGGACAAGCGCGTTCGGTCGCCGCTGATGGAGCGGTCGAGCGTCGAGAAAATTCACAAAATCGACGACCACATCGGCATCGCGAGTGCCGGTCACGTCGCCGACGCTCGCCGACTCATCGACTTCTCGCGCCGCCGCGCGCAGGGTAACCGGTTGCAGTACGACGAACCAATCGGCATCGAGACGCTGACCAAAGAGGTCACCGACCACATCCAGCAGTACACGCAAATCGGCGGTGCGCGCCCGTTCGGCGTCGCGCTCATCGTCGGCGGCATCAACAAGCACGGCGAACCGCGCCTGTTCGAGACGGACCCCTCGGGGACGCCCTACGAGTGGCAGGCACTCGCCGTCGGTGCCAACCGGAGCGAGGTTCGGGACTACCTCGAAGACAACTACAGCGAGGACATCCCCCTGAACGAGGCCGTCGGGCTGGCACTCCGGGCACTCGCGTCCGTCGAGGAGGATGGCCTCACGCCCGAGGGCGTCGGCCTCGCCACCATCGACGCCGAGACACGCGAGTACACCGTCCTCGGCGACGAGGACGTCGAGGAGTTGCTGACGGACCTCGACCTGCTGGCGAGCGAGACTGCCGACGAGGAACCCGACGAGGCGGACGACGACGAGTAGCGTCGCTCAAGACGGTCCCTCTCGGTGACCGCCGACCGGACCCTACGTCTGTCCCGGTCGGCTGGACATTCTCTTGGATGGATAGGATTAACGCCGCTCGGGGCTGTAGTTGCGGGACACATGAGGGTGTTCTCGTCGGCGGCGGACCGGCGACGGTGGGCCGCCCTCGTCCTCGTCGGTGTCGCCCTTCTCGTGTCGCTGTATTTCGCCCTGCAACGGTACGTGCCGTTTCTGTTCCGACCCGCCGAACTCCGGCTGTGGATCGGCCAGTTCGGTATCTTCGCCCCGCTCGTCTTCATGCTCGTCCAAACGCTACAAGTGATATTCGCCCCGATTCCCGGCCAAGCACTCGCGCTCGTGGGGGGCTATCTCTTCGGACCGGTCGAAGGGACGGTGTACAGCCTCGCCGGCGTCTTCCTCGGCAGTGCCATCGCGTTCACGCTGGCAAAGCGGTACGGCCGTGGGTTCGTCGAGGAGACACTGCAGGATGACGTAGTGGCTCGCTTCGACGGCTTCGTCGAGCGTGTCGGGTTCCCCGGCCTCGTCGTGTTCGTCGTCGTGCCCGGACTGCCCGACGACGCAATCTGTTTTCTCGCCGGCCTCACTCGCCTGCGGCTTCGGAGTTTCATGCTCGCCATCGTCATCGGACGGTCGCCCGCCTACGTCCTCACGGTGTACGCCGGTGGCGAACTCGGGAGCGGGCGGTTCGTCGAGGGACTGGCACTCGTTGCCTTCCTGATTCTCCTCTCGGTCCTCGGCTACTACAAGCAGGACGCCATCCGGTCGGCGGCGCGGCGCGTCGCGGTGTGGCTCCCTCGCTGAGTCGTGCGGTCCCGACGGCGGGAAACTCCTTTTATACGAGGCAGTCGTAGCCGCTCACATGATTTCGCTCGACGAGGCGGTGACGGCCCGACTCGAATCGCACGGTGAGCGGTTCGAGGTGCTTGTCGACCCGGACGCCGCGCTGGCCATCAAACGCGGGGAGTTCGACGGGGAACTGGAAGACGTCATCGCCGCGGAAGACGTGTTCGAGGACGCCTCGCGGGGGGACCGACCGGCCGAGAGTGCCCTAGAAGAGGGGTTCGGGACGACGGAGCCGATGGAGATAATCCCGGAGGTCATCGAGCGCGGTGAGATACAGATAACCGCCGACCAACGTCGGGAGATGCAGGAGCAGAAACACAAGCAGTTGGTCCAGCACATCACGCGAAACGCCGTCAACCCGCAGATGGACGACGCTCCGCACCCACCCGAGCGAATCGAGTCCGCGCTGGAGGAGGCGGGGTTCAAAATCGACCCGATGGAACCCGTCGAGAGCCAGGTCGACGAGGCACTGGACCTCCTGCGGCCGGTCATCCCGATTCGGTTCGACGAGATGACCGTCGCCGTCCAGGTGCCCCCGGACTACGCCGGGAGCGCGCAGGCGCAGATTCGGCAGTTCGGTGACCTCGAACGCGAGGAGTGGCAGTCTGACGGGTCGTGGGTCGGCGTCATCCGATTCCCGGCCGGGATGCAAAACGAGTTCTACGACGTGGTCAACGAACACACGAGCGGCGAAGCGGAGACTCGCATCATCGAAGACGAGGACGAAATCTCGACGCGGTGACGGATAAACGCCGAACAACTGGCCAGAAGTTTTAACAACATTTCTACGTGGGACGGGAGTTGTTCGCCGTGCGTTATGTCACTAGGAAACGACTCGACTGGGACTGCCACGTGGAAGTTCGTGGCGGTCGCAGTCGCTGCCGTCCTGATCGGTGCTGCCCTCTCCCCGTACGTCGCCGCCCTCACGAGTGGTCTCGGGAGCGGACAGCCTGCCGCCGTCGCGGTCGTCCACATCGACGGGAGTATCTCGGACAACTCGGTCGATCCCGTCGTCGAAGACCTCCGCGAGGTGCGACAGAACGAATCGGTCGAAGCCGTCGTGCTTCGAGTCAACAGCCCCGGCGGAAGCGTCGCCGCCACGGAATCGCTGTACAATGCGGTCAACCGAACGGCACAGCAGAAGTATCTCGTGGCCTCCGTCGGACAGATGGCGGCCTCCGGCGGATACTTCGCGATGCTGCCCGCCGACCGCATCTACGTCAACCCCGCCTCGCAAGTCGGGAGTGTCGGCGTCCGGTCGTCGGTGCCACAGGACCTGACGAGTGATAGCATCATCTCGACGGGGCCGAACAAACTGTCGGGCTTCACGGTCGACCAAGCCCGCGCACAGGTGCGAACGCTGAAAAACGAGTTCCTCAATACGGTGTACGCCCACCGCGGTGACGACCTCTCGCTCGACCGGACGGAACTCGCCGAGGCACGCGTCTACCTCGGTGCCCGGGCGACCCAGAACGGTGTCGCCGACGACATCGGTGACCTCGACACCGCCATCGCCGAGGCGGCCGCCAACGAGGACCTCGACAACTACGCGGTCGTAGAGAAAGAGCCACAGCGGCTGTCTGGGTTCGCAATCGCCATCGGCGGCGACCGGTCCGGGGCCAACCGGACTGTCGTCGTCCAACAGGAGCCGTTCGGCTTCAACGACGTCCAGACGCCACAGTTCCTCGCCCTCTACGGTGCCATCGAAGACGAGGAGGTGATCGCCCGTGGCTGACCGTAACCGCCTCGGTGCGGTGTTCACCGTCGTTCTCGTCGTCGTGTTGGTCGCCGCCGCGCTCGGACCGCTGGTGACTGCCTCCGGTGGGTCCGACGAACGGACCGTGAGCAACACTGGCTCGTTCGACCCACAGCAGAACCTCGTCACGCCATCGGCCGAAGACGGGTCGGTGACCGTCGAGGCTGAGGAGAGCGGCAAGGTCGTTCTCATCGACGCGGCACACGCCAACGCCTACTCACAGTCCGACCTCGCGCCGCTCGTGGACGCCCTCGTCCGGAACGGCCACGAGGTCCGGTTCCACGGCTCGCCGTCCCGTCAGGGTCGTCCGGCCACCTCGCTCAACGAGTCGCTCCGGCCGGCTGACGCGTACGTCGTCGTCTCGCCCGCGTCCTCGTTCACGCCGAGCGAGCGGGCGGGCGTCGCCGACTTCGCCGACCGCGGTGGTCGCGTCCTCATGCTCGGGGAACCACAGAGCATCCGCGTCGGTGTCGGTGGCGGTGGACTGCTCGGCATCTCCGTCCAGCAGGTCCAGAGCCAACTCACCGGCCTCGCCTCGCAGTTTGGGATGGACGTTGGGACACCCTACCTGTTCAACATGGAGGACAACGCCAACAACTTCAAGAGCGTCTACGCGACGCCACCGAACGCGAGCGAGTTGACTGACGGCGTCGACCGTGTCGTCCTCCGGCAGTCGACGGCGGTGACCGCCGGGTCGGACGCGACGGTTGCCCTGTCCGCAGTCGAGGGGACGGCTCTCTCCTCGACGCGCGAGACGGATACCTACACCGTCGCCGCACGGAACGACGACGTCGTCGTGATGGGCGACTCGTCGTTCCTGACGCCGGAGAACTACCGAACGGCCGACAACGAAGTGCTGGTCGGCAACATCGCCGACTTCCTCGTCAGCGGTGACAAGCGGCCAAAACCGCAACAGTCCGCAGACGGTACCTCGGCCGGTTCGCCCGGTTCGACACCGCCGGTTCCGCGCTCCTAACCGGTCCGCCGGTTATCCTTTTTTGAAGCCGACGAGAAAGCCGCCAGCGAAGCCAGCACTCACCGGGAGTGCCGAGAGGAGGCTGGTGAGCCATCCCGGCGGTTGAGCAGACGTGGCCGTCGAGGTCGAGTTCCCCGCCGCACCGGAGATGGCCTCCCAGTTCACCGAGAGGATACCCCTCGTCTCCAGAAACTTGAACAGAGCCAGTTCGAGGCCGACGATGATGGCGATGAGCTTCGCGATTTTCTTCGCTGCGAAGCCGATGATACCCCCGATGAGGGCACCACCACCGATCTCCAGTCCGACCTGCTGTAAACCTATGTCAACCATGTCACATCGGCCCCCTGTCCACGCTAGAATAAGGCTCTTGTGTCCCTCCGCTCGACCCGATTTTTAAATATGCAGGTATCCTACGGGGGTGTAAGTGACGGCAAACGACTCTCAGACAGACCGTGCCGTCGTCGTCAAGCGGGTGGATTCGGGGACGGCGGATACAGCGGAGATACGTGACCTCTCCCGGGCCGCCGGGTACGATGTCGTGGGCGAAGTCACCCAGACCCGGACCGAAGACCCGGCCATGCACATCGGTGAGGGGAAAGCCGAGACGCTGGCGGCCACCGTCGCCGCCGAAGACGCCGCAGTCGTCGTCTTCGACAACCAGTTGGGTCCCTACCAGACCTACAACCTCGGGAACGAACTCCCCGACGGCGTGCGGTTGCTCGACCGCTTCCGCCTCATCTTGGAGATATTCGGCCAGCGGGCACAGACCCGGAAGGCACAGCTACAGGTCGAACTGGCGGAACTGCGCTACGAACTGCCGCGTGCCGAGGCCAAGGCCAGCCTCGCGAAACGCGACGAGCGGCCGGGGTTCATGGGTCTCGGGGAGTACGACGAGAGCCGCGAGCAGGACATCAAATCGCGGATTGCCCGCATCCGCGACGAACTCGAAGACATCGAGCAGACCGAACAGCACCGTCGCGAACAACGCCGCGAGTCCGGGTTCGACCTCGTGGCACTCGCGGGGTACACGAACGCCGGGAAATCGACGCTCCTCCGGCAATTGGCGGCGGACTTGGACGTCGACGAGAACGCGGACCGGCACCCCGACATCGACACGACGGCCGAGAGCGAGAACCGCCTGTTCACCACGCTCGGCACGACGACGCGCCGGGCCGAGATGGGTCGTCGGGACGTGCTGGTCACCGACACCGTCGGGTTCATCTCCGACCTGCCACACTGGCTGGTCGAGTCGTTCAAGTCCACGCTCGACGCCGTCTACCGCGCGGACTTGGTCTTGCTGGTGGTTGACGTGAGCGAACCGGTCGAAGACATCCGCGAGAAACTCGTCACCGCCCACGACACGCTCTCCGAGCGCAACGAGGCACCCATCGTCACCGTCCTGAACAAGATAGACCAGGTCGACGAGGCGGAACTGGAGCGCAAGCGCGAGGCCATCTCCGCGCTCGCACCGAACCCCGTCGCCGTGAGCGCGAAGGCGGGACTGAACGTCGACACACTCGAGACCCGTGTGGACCGCGAACTCCCGCCGTTCGAGCACGAACGACTCGTCCTCCCGATGACCGACGACACGATGAGTTTAGTCTCGTGGATTCACGACCACGCCGTCGTCGAGACGGTCGATTACGGCGACGAAGTGATAATCGAGTTCGAGGCCCGCCCCGCCGTCGTCGAACGGTCGCGTGCGAAGGCCGGTGACCTCGTGCCCGCCGAGTCCGCTTAGAGGACGCCGAACGCTCCCGCACCGATGTACAGTCCCACTAGTATCGTGAGCGCGCCGACACCACGGACCAGCACGCGGTAAGTCTGCGGGGTGTCGCCGTCCTCGCCGTACTCGCCGCCTCTGTCGCTGGGAACCCGTCCGGCGGTTTGGATGCGGACGACAGCGTCAGGGAAGGCCACGAAAAAGAGGCCGACACCGACGCCAAGCACCACAGCGAGGAGTTCCCGCGTTCCCACCATCAGTACCGTCGGAGGCGCTCGATTCGCTTCTCGGTCGGCGGGTGTGTCGAGAGAAGACTCCCGCCCGTGCCGAAGATACAGAGCGCGCTGACTTCTTTCGCCTCGTCGGTAGGGTCACGCCGCTGTGCGCCGCGGGATATCTTCTCGAGTGCCCGTGCCAGCGGGTCACCACGACCAAGGACCTCGGCGGCGTCCTCGTCGGCGACGTACTCGCGGTGACGCGAGATAGCGAACACGAACACCATCACGAGCATCTGTGCGATGTTGCTCACGATGAGGCCGAGAAAGACGTTTACTAGGTCGTTGTCGCCCGACATGAGGACCGCGAAGTAGGCCGCGAACCCGACGACGGAGGCGACGCCCTGTCCAAGTTGCATGACGATAGAGTCGCGGTTCTGCAGGTGTGCGAGTTCGTGGGCGACGACGCCCTCCACCTCGTCACGGTCGAGCATCTGGAGTAGTTCCCGCGACACCGCGACGGTCCCGTTCCCCTGGCGTCCCAGCGCGAAGGCGTTGGGGACGCCCATCTCCACGAGGTACAGCGTGGGCTTCTCGATGCCCATCTCCCTGCTGGTACGCTCGACGAAGCGGTGTATCTCCGGGTACTTTTCTTCGGGCAACTCCTGTCCCTTGAGCGACCGGAGGGTGAACCACTTGCTCAACTTGTACTGGAAGAGAACGAAGACCACGCTCAGTCCCACCAGCAGCGGAATCGGGGCTCCGAACGTGAGGTAGAAGAACCCGATTCCGACGGTGTAGAACGCGAACAGTATCGACCCGACGACGGCCATTCGCGCTTTGAGTCCTAAATTCCTCATATGCTACCTGACAGTTGGGCCTTCCCGGACTTATGTGTCGTGGTTCGGCCGGAGACAGAAGATTCACAACGCTACGAACTACCGCCGTGAACCCTCACAACGGCCGTTTCGTCTTCTCGACGACCCGCACGTCCGCGATGCCCGTGTCCGGGTACTGGCCGTCGTCGTCCTTCTCTGCGGCTTTCACCATGTCCCAGACGACGTTCAGGCCGGTGGTGACGCCTTCGAGTGCCTCCATCTCACAGCCAGTCTTGCCCGTCGTCTCCACGGCGACGGTCAGCGTGACGCGTTCCTCCCCGATTTCGAAGTCCGTCTCGACGTTCGTGATGGGAATCTGGTGGCACATCGGAATCGTCTCCCACGTGTGCTTGACGGCCTGCACCGCGCCGACGCGGGCCGTCGCGAGCACGTCTCCCTTGGCGACTTCGTTCCCCTCGATGGCCGCGAGCGTCGGGGGCTGGAGCCGTATCTCCCCGCGGGCCACCGCCCGGCGGGCCGTGTCGGGCTTGTCGCCCACGTCGACCATCTGCACGTCGCCGCTCTCGTCGGTGTGCGTCAGGTCGTCGTCCGTCCCTTCGCTCGCCGCCCCGCCCGTGTCGTCGCTCATCGCTCCCCCCAGAGTGCCGTCGGGAGCGCGTCGAACAGGTCCGAGGCGATGAGGCCGTGGCCGCGCTCGTCGACCACGATGTCGCCCGCCCGCCCGTTCGCGTACGCCGCGATTGCCGCGGCGTCCACCGGCGTCTGCGTACACAGGAGCGCGCCGGCCGCGCCCGCGAGTACGTCGCCGGTGCCGCCCACGGTCATCCCGGGGTTCCCGGTCCGGTTGACGCGCGTCGTCTCGCCGTCGGACACCACGTCGTCGGCCCCCTTGACGAGCAGCGTGTGCCCGACGTCCGCCGCGAAGTCAGCCACGAGTGCCCGCCGCTCGCGCCAGTCTTCGCTCGTCTCCCCGCCTATCTGCCGGAGTTCGCCCTGGTGTGGCGTACAGAGCAACGTCGCGTCGGTGTCTACTTCGGGGACGACCTGCAGTGCGTCGGCGTCCACGACGGCCCGTCCGTCGTACTCGGCGAGGAACTCCCGGACGGCCGTCAGCGTCCCGTCGGCGTTCCCCAGTCCCGGCCCGAACACGACGGTGTCGTGTTCGACTGCTCGGTCAAGCAGTTCGTCCACGTGGCCCGGTCGGAGCATCTGCCCGGCGAACGGGCGGGTGATGATGCCCTCCTCGTAGCCCTGTACCTCACTGGCGACCGACTTGGGGCAGGCGACCCGCACGAGGTCGGCACCGGCGCGGAACGCGGACTGGGCGGCGAGTGCGGGCGCGCCGGTGTAGGGTCCGCCACCGACGACCAACACCTCGCCGTGGTCGCCCTTGTGACTCGTCGGGTCACGCGAGAGACGCAGGAGGTCCCCCCGGCCGACGAACGTCTCGGCGGCCTCGGGGATGCCGATGTCCGCGACGGTCACCGCCGCGTCCACGTCGGCCAGTCCGGGCTTGGTCTCGTGGAAGGTCACCACGTGGTCGGCGTCGACGGCGACGCCGGCGGCCTCGCCCGTGTCGGCGTCCACGCCCGACGGAACGTCGACGGCGACGACTGTCGCAGTGCAGTCGTTGACCTGCCGGACGGCAGTCGCCTCGGGTTCCCGAGGCGCGCCCGTCACGCCCGTGCCGAGCATCGCGTCGACGAGTACGTCGGGGTCCCCGAGTTCGAGGGCGGTCGAGTCTCGCACCGCGTGGGCGTCGAGTTCGGCCCGCTGGAGGGCGTCCCAGTTCGCCCGTGCGATGTCGGTGGTAATCGTCTCGGCGCGACCCAGTAGGTGAACGGTCACGTCGTAATCACGGAGGAAGCGCGCGGCGACGAACCCGTCGCCGCCGTTGTTGCCCCGTCCGGCGAGGACGGCCACGTCGTCGCCGTCGTCGGCCACGTCTTCGACGACCCGTGCGACGGCGTTCCCGCTCGACTCCATCAACTGTTTCCGCGGCACGCCGAGTGCCGCGGCGTTCTCGTCGAGGACCGCTTGGTCCTGTGCCCGCATCATATGGCCCGCTTCGGGGGGCGCGCCGTTAAGCCTGCGGTGGTTCCCCGTCGCTCGCCGCGGGCCGGGCGGTCGCTACCACCGAACCTCGAACCCGTCGAGGCCCTGTGGTTCTCCGTACTCCACCTCGACACCCTCGACGGTGGCCTGTGGGCTCCCCTCGTGACACCACTCGACCATCCCCTCGACGGCCGGTTCGGGGCCCTCGAACACGGCCTCGACGCGGCCGTCGTCCAGGTTGCGGACCCAGCCGTCGACACCACGCTCGCGGGCGGTGTCCCGCGTCGTCGCTCGGTAGTAGACGCCTTGGACCGTTCCCGAGACGAACACGTGTGCGCGCGCTCTGTCGTCGCTCATGCACCGAGGTACGCTCGTCCTGCCCGAAAAACCCCGCCCTCACTCGCCGCCGTTGCGGAGGTAATGGAAGACGTACGTCTGGGTATAGCCGGCGTACTCGCCGCCTAACGTCTCGCGGATGGCACGCGAGGTGTCGGCGTAGGACCCCTTCTCGCAGTCTGGATAGTACTCCTCGATGGTCGTCCGAATCCACGTATCGAGCGGGACGGCTTCGAGGTACCCCAGCGAGAACAGCAACACGCAGTCCGCGACTTTCTGCCCGACACCGACGAACTGTGTGAGGAACTCGCGGGCCTCCTCGTAGGACAGTCCACGAGCGTCGCCGGGGTGGGCCTCGCCGGTGGCGACCATCTCCGCGCTCCGCTGGACGTAGGGTGCTCGGTAGCCCAAACCGAGGTCACGAAGCGCGGACTCCGTCGTCGCCGCCAACGCCTCGGGTGTCGGATACGCGTGGTACGTCTCCCCGTCGAAGTCGACCGCCTCGCCGTGGGCTCGCCGGAGAGCCACCTGCATGCCGTGGATGCGGCTGACGCGCATCTGTGCCGAGCAGATGAACGATATGAGCGCGCCGAAAGGCGGGTCACGGACGAGACGCATTCCGCGGTATGTGTCGTAGGCGTCCCGGAGCAGTCGGTCCTCCGGGGCCGACGCCACGATTGCGTCGAGGTTGTCGTCCAGCCTGAGCCAGTGGCGGAGTCGCTCGGCGGCGTCGACGTGTGACTCCCACCGTATCTGTCCGTCGACCTGCCGGACCCGGAGGACCGCCGGGTCGGCCCGCTCGTCGGGGCGGAACGTCGTCCAGTACCACGCGTCGCCACCGTGGGCGGCGTCAGTCTCGTAGGTGGTGCCGTCGGCGCGGTTCCAGAGATACGACTGTCCGCTCTCGACGGTGGCCTGTAAATCGAAGCCGCCGGCGAGGGAATCGATGTCGATGACGCCCTGTTCCATCGTGGGAAGCAACGGCGGCGACGGGCTTGGGGGTTACGAGTCAGTTCGCCCGCTCAGGCGCGCTCCGGCCGAATAAGGTACGGACTACCGTGTGAACGGACGCCAACCTTCTTATCATTGCACCACAAAGAGTGTGGCATGAATTGTCGAGTCGTCGTGGAGGCCGCAGTCCCGGTGTACGACGTGGAGACGGCGGACGAGGCAGTTCGTATCGCCATCTCGAAGACCGGTGAGATGCTGAACCCCGACCTCAACTACGTCGAGATAAACATGGGTGAGCGGTCTTGCCCACACTGTGGGGAAGAACACGAACCAGCGTTCATCGCGGCCGACGAGAGTCTCGTCGCTCTCGAACTGGAGATGACCGTGTTCAACGTCGAGCGGGACGAACACGCCGCCCGCATCGCACGGAAAGAAATCGGCCAGCGACTGGAGAACATCCCGCTCGAAGTCCTCGAAGTCGAGCAGACAGACACGCCAGACGACGAGACGACGGAGGAGACGGTCGAAACGACCGACACGCCCGAAATGACCGACGAGTCGGCCATCGAAGTCGAGCAGGGGTCGGAACCGGTCGAGACGGACGACGTCCTCCCCGAGTTCGAGGAACTCATCGACAAGTGACCCCGGCGGTTCGGTGACGGACCGGAGGGTGGGACCGATGGGGCTGTCGCTACAATCGGAGAGAACAGCAGTAACGAGGAGCCTTCAGTCCGCAGCGGCGGGAACCTGTTCGGTCGCTTCGTCGGCGAGTTCCGAGGTGATGCCGGCCGCCAGCGCGAACACGGCGTCCTTGTGGTCGTCTTTCGACATGTGGATGGATGTCGGTCGGACACTCACGGAGGCGTACTCGTCGTGTTCGACGTCGTTGCCGGTCTCTTCTTCGTAGTGGTTCTGTACCTGGGCCAGCAGGCCGTGGAGATGGATGAGTTCCTGCTTTTTCATGGTCACCCGAGGCTAACCACTCAAGGGTTATAGTATTACTCTGAGGGCCGTTAACACACAGCCCCGGCGGAGACCCTTTGATATGGGGGTTTTCAAGTAATTTCCCACGACGTGAAACTAGCGAGAAGTTGTAGCACATCCGGTACGAACGTCGCTGTCGCGGGTGGTCACTCGTTGAAAGGTTTTTGTCCTGCGAGTGGTACCTGTCGCGTATGGACTACGACGAGCAACTCGACCGTGCGATGGAATCGACGCCCGACATCGAGGGGAATTCCGACCGCTTCGAGGTACCTGACCCCGACGTACGGCAGGAGGGGAACGTCACTGTCTACGAGAACTTCCAAGCTACGACGAAGCGACTCGACCGCGACGAGGACCACGTGATGAAGTTCCTCCAAGGCGACTTGGGGACGAGCGGTCACATCGACGAGAGCGGCCGCGCACGGCTCACGGGGTCGTTCGACGCCGACCGCATCAGCGACGCTATCGACGCCTACACCGAGGCGTACGTTCTCTGCCCGGAGTGCGGACTCCCAGACACGAAGTTCGTGCGTGAGCAGGGCGCGTTGCTGTTGCAGTGTGAGGCGTGTGGCGCGCGCTCTCCGACCGGTGAGTGACTACTGGAGCGATTTCAGCGTCTCTAGGTCCCGTTCCGTCCGGGTGAACTCGGCCAGCCGTCTGCTCGCGTGACAGTTCGGGCAGTGAAACGTCCGCTTCGCCGCCGGGAGGTCGTTCGGCGTCGACTCCCACTCTTTCTTACACTCGGGACAGAGCAACCGGACGTATGCCTCTCTCATGTGTCCTACGTTCACACACCCCGAGAAGAAAAAGCTTGTCGCGTACTCACCGGCCGTTGTCCGCTCAGAGCGGGACTTCCTCGGATTCGAGGAGTTCCTTGTACCGGTTGCGGATGGTGACTTCGCTGATGTTCGCCACCTCGCTGACCTCACTCTGTGTGACCTTCTCGTTGGTCAGGAGGGCGGCGGCGTAGACGGCGGCGGCGGCCAGTCCTACCGGCGACTTCCCGCTGAGGATGCCCCGGTCACGGGCGGAGTCGAGCAGTTCGCGGGCGCGGCGTTCGACTTCGTCGGAGAGGTCGAGGTCGGAGACGAAGCGGGGGACGTAGCTCTCGGGGTCGGCGGGCTGGATTTCGAGGTTCAGTTCCCGCACGACGTAGCGGTACGTCCGGGTCATCTCCATCTCCTCGACGCGGGAGACGGCGACGATTTCGTCGATGCTCCGGGGCGTTCCGGCCTGTCGGGCGGCGGCGTAGAGTGCGGCCGTGGAGACGCCTTCGATGGAGCGGCCGGGGAGGAGGTCCTCGTCCAGCGCGCGGCGGTAGATGACGCTGGCAGTCTCGCGGACGTTCTCGGGGAGGCCGAGGGCGGAGGCCATGCGGTCGATTTCGCCGAGTGCCTGCTTGAGGTTGCGCTCTTTCGAGTCGCGAGTGCGGAACCGCTCGTTCCACTTGCGCAGCCGCTGCATCTTCTGACGCTGGCTGGCGTTCAGTGACCGCCCGTAGGCGTCTTTGTCCTGCCAGCCGATGTTGGTCGACAGTCCCTTGTCGTGCATCATGTTGGTGGTGGGGGCACCGACGCGGGACTTCTCGTCTTTCTCGTTCGAATTGAACGCGCGCCACTCCGGCCCGCGGTCGATTTCGTCCTCCTCGACGACGAGGCCGCAGTCCGAACACACTGTCTCGCCGTGTTCGGTGTCGGTGACGAGGTTCCCGCCACACTCCGGGCAGTGGTCGACCGATTCCGATTCCGTCTCCGACTCGGTTTCCGTGTTGGTCTCTCGGGTTCGTTCTGTCTCGGGGGAACGTATTGTTGTGTCGCTCATGATGGGTGGTCTGGATTGCCGGTGGGGAAAGCAATAAAAACTTACCGGCGATTTCCTAACTAATCGTTAGTGCCGAGCGTGTTTAAACGTTTCGACAGATTGTGGCAGAGACCCACACACGGGAAGCGTGTCTGGTAACGACACGGAACGCGTCCCGGTCGGGGCGTACTGCCCGGCGGACCCAACCGTCAGGTGTCTTTGCTGGTGACGACTTGGAGCGGCGGGTCCTCGTCGTCCGCGTCGTTCAGGCCGACGATGAACAGTGTGTACGTCTCGCCACTGTCGAACTCGTCCTCGTACACCGCGAGGTCGTTGTCGCCCCACTCGTCGGCCGGTTCGACCTCGAAACAGAGGTGTCCGGTCAACAATTCCTCGTACGCGCTCGCGGCCGTGTAGTCGAGGTCACGAGCCACGAAGTCGTCGAACGAGAACACGTCCTCCTCGTCGACTTCGAGCGTCGGAGCGTCCGGCGAGAGGTGGACCGCACGGAACCGCGATTTCAGTGACGGCTGTTCGTTCTCGTCCACGAACGTGGCGAGTTCCGGGTCGTCGGCACTGTTCGTCACCCCGAGCGTGTAACTCGTTCCGGGGTCCAGTGAGACGGTCGTTTCGAGGAGTGCCTCGTCTCTGTCGTCCCCCGACGACACGACGGTGATGTCCACCTCTTCGTCGATCAAGAACTCGTAGCGGGCGATATCCCCGAACGAAACGTCGTCGAACCGCCGAAACGCGTCGGTGAACACGTCGATGCTCGACTCGTCGGGCAGCGCGTTGACGACCCGAAGCTTCGATGCGTCTTCCTGTGCCGATGCCACGCCGCTCAAGCCACCCGCGGTGACGGCCCCTGCACCGATACCCCGGAGAAAGCTACGTCTGCTGGTTCGCATGTTGTGGTTCCCCCCACGTTTGTTTCACACGAGATTATCTATCATAATTGTATTGGAGGGATACCAATACGTTCGGTATTCGAGAGTTTACGGGTTGCTACGTGGAACCGAGGCGGGTCGGGCGGCGGTGTGGCGGACTACACGGTGAAGAGATGTCCGTGTTCGGGCACGTCGAACAACCCCATCCGGGCACCCGCATCCAGCCACGCGTGTCCGTACGAGAACGCCGCGAGGGCGTTCACCGGGTCGTCGTCGTCCCGGAAGTGTCGTCCGTCTTCGAGATACGACCGGGCCATCTCCTCGAACTCTCCCGCCGCATCGCCAAGCGGCGTCTCTGGGGGCACCGCCACCTCGGCTTCGGCGAGTGCCTCGGCGAGCAGGTTCTCGTACCGGTCCGTCTTCTCGGTGAGGTCCGCGGTCATGTCCGAAGCGGGGCGGCACGGCCCCCTAAGCGTGTCGTTCGGGTGTGTGCCCGACTCGGGACAGCGTAGGGTTAATACGCCGTCCCGGAGTACCGTCACGTATGACAGACGAGGCCGTCGAACACCGGCAACTGATAATCGCTGGCACCGGTATCGCTGGCTTGACTGCAGCCATCTACGCCGCCCGCTCGAACAACGACCCGCTCGTTCTGGAGGGGGACGAACCCGGGGGACAGTTGACGCTCACGACCGACGTGGCCAACTACCCCGGCTTCCCCGACGGCATCAGCGGCCCGGACCTCGTGAACAACATGAAAGAGCAGGCCACGCAGTTCGGGGCCGAAATCGACCACGGTATCGTCGCGGATATCGACGACACGCAACGTCCCTTCCGTGTGGAACTCTCGAACGGCGATGTCTACACCGCCGACGCCGTCATCGCTGCCTCCGGCGCGAGTGCCCGAACGCTTGGCATCCCCGGCGAGGACGACCTGATGGGCTTCGGTGTCTCGACCTGTGCGACCTGTGACGGCGCGTTCTTCCGCGGCGAGGACATGCTCGTCATCGGCGGCGGCGACGCCGCGATGGAGGAAGCCAACTTCCTCACGAAGTTCGCCGACACCGTCTACATCGCCCACCGGCGCGAGGAGTTCCGTGCCGAGGACTACTGGGTCGACCGCATCGAGGAGAAAGTCGAGTCGGGAGACGTGGAAATCATGCGGAACACAGAGGCCGTCGATATTCACGGCTCGGAGGCCGATGGCGTGGACTACGTCGACCTCGTGCGCCACCCCGAGGGCCACCCCACCGACAAACTCGACGACCCGGACACGGAGCGGTTCGAGTTCGACGTGGGTGCCGTCTTCCTCGCCATCGGCCACACCCCCAACACGGACTATCTGACGGACACTGGCGTCGAGATGGACGACGATGGATACCTCGTCACCGAGGGCGGCAGGGGCAGTGGCCAGACCCGCACTGCCGTCGACGGTATCTTCGGCGCGGGCGACGTGGTGGACTTCCACTATCAGCAGGCCATCACGGCCGGCGGGATGGGCTCGAAGGCGGCCCTCGACGCCGACGACTACCTCGAAGACTACGCCACTGTCGCCGCCGAGGAGGGCGAGACGGCGGCCGCGGACGACTAGCGAGGTCAGACGAACCGTCGCGCAACCGACGAAGCGAAGTCCTCTGCCGACCTCTACCGGGTATGCAACGCCTATCTGCGAGCGTCGACATCGACGCACCCGCCTCGGTCGTCTGGAGCGTGCTCACCGATTTCGAGACGTATCCGGAGTGGAACCCACTCATCACCAGTATCGAGGGGACAGCCGAACGCGGTGAACGGCTCACCGTCCGCGTGGAGCCGCCGGGTGGCCGTGCCGCGACGTTCCGCCCCCGTGTCCTCTCGGCCCGCGAGGGCGAGACACTGGAGTGGTACGGCAAACTGTTCGTACAGGGACTGTTCGACGGCCGGCACGGGTTCGACATCGAGGAGCGTGATGCGGGAGGAGTCCGCTTCACCCAGCGTGAGACGTTCAGCGGCCTGCTCGTGGGACTCGTGTTGCAGGAGGCTCCCCTTCTGGCCGGGTTCGACGCCATGAACGACGCGCTCAAAGAGCGTGCCGAGGCCATCGCGGCCGAGGGAGCGTAACCGCCGACGCGTCCCCACCCAACAGATGGATTAACCCGGCGGCGCAACAGTACGGCATGACAGACGAGACTGTCACACTCACTATCGAAGCAGACGACGGTACAGTCGACGAACTCTCCGTTCCCGTAGCCATGCTCGACATGCTCCGGGAGGGCGAGGAGGACAACCCCGAAATCATCGGTGACATCGCCATGCTCGGCCTCGCCCAGCGCATCCACGGTGCCGTGGCGCACGGACAGGGCGACCCGAGCCCGGAACTACAGGAAGTCGAGTCGGTGACGATGGACCTGTTCGAGGACCGCTTCGGACAGACCTTCGGCGAGATGACCGGCCACGACCACTAGGAATCGACCTCAGACGGCCGAACGGCGACGCCGCGACGACCTTTCTACTCGACGGTCCAGCGCAGGAGTACGCCGTCGTCGAGACGCTCCACGTCAGTCAGTGCTAGCTCGGGAAAGTCCTCGGTGAAGCCGTCGCCGTCGGCCAGCGTCGGGGCGTCCCGGCCGCCGAGTATCGTCGGCCCGACGAACACGGAGAGGTCGTCGACGAGTCCCTTGGCGAACAGCGAGAAGATGAGTTCACCGCCACCCTCCACGAGCAACTGCTCGATGCCGGCGGCTTCGAGACGCTCGAACGCCGCCGCGAGTTCGACACGGTCCTCGCCTTCCCTGAATACCGTCGCGCCCGCGTCCGCCATCTCGGCGACGAAGTCGGACGGGGCGGCTTCACTACAGAGGAGATAGGTCGGTGCCGCGTCGTCGAGTACCGTCGCGTCCGGCGGCGTCCGAATCCGCGAATCGGCGACGACGCGGGCCGGGTTCGGCGACTCGCCCGCCGCCTCCCGGGTCGCCCTGTGGTCGTCGTCCTTGACTGTCAGCGACGGGTCGTCGGCCAACACCGTCCCGACGCCGACCATCACGGCGTCGCTCTCCGCGCGGAGGCGGTCGACGCGCTCGAAGTCCGCGGGGCCGGAGATGTCGATTTGTGTTCGCTCCCGCGAGGAGAGCTTTCCGTCCGCACTCATCGCGGCGTTGACGACGACGCGCATACCGACCGTTCAGGACCGGACGACAACCGTCTTACGGAACGGCTTCCCGGCGGTCGCCCGAAGCGGGAGCGTCCTTTTATATTCACGGCCGGTGACAGCACGCATAGAGCAATCGTGACTTCTGCGCGCGCGCCCGGCCGTTTCGTGGCCGTGGCACTGGTCTTCGTGGTCGCACTGGCCCTCCTGCCGGGAATCGCAGCGGCGGACCAGCGGAGCGGTGGGTCCGTCGTCGTCGGCCCGAACGAGACAGTCGAGGGTGACCTCGACGCATTCGGGGGGAACATCGTCGTTCGGGGAACGGTCACCGGCGACTTGTCGGCCTTCGGAGGCAACGTCCGCATCGACGGCACCGTCGAAGGTGACGTCGAGGCCGCCGCCGGCAACGTCGTCCTCGGACCGAACGCCACCGTCGGCGGGAACGTCGAAGCCTCGGCCGACACTGTCACCGTCGCCGGGACTGTCGACGGGACCCTCGACGCAGGTGCGCGGTCGCTGACCCTCGCCCGCACCGCGAGTATCGGCGGTGACCTGACGTACTCCGGCGACCTCACCCGCGAATCGGGTGCCACCGTCGGCGGGTCCGTCACGCAGGGCGAAGTCGGCGGCTCGTTCGAGAACACCGGCCCGTCGCTTCCGGGGTGGGCATTCGACGCGTACGGTCTCCTCGTGAACGCCGCCCTCGGGGCGGTGCTATTGCTCGTCTTCCCGGTGTTTTCCCGCTCGCTCGCCGACAGGGCGTCCGCGTCGCCGGGCCGGAGCAGCGGTGTCGGTCTGCTCGCTCTCGTCGGCATCCCTGTCGCGCTCACCCTGACGATGTTGACCATCGTCGGTATCCCGCTGGCACTGGCTGGCTGGGGGCTGTACCTCGTGTTGCTGTGGGTCGCCGCGGTGTACGGTCGGTACGCCGTCGGTACGTGGCTGAGCGGGTTGGCCGGCGTCGACAACCGCTGGGTCGGCCTGCTGGTCGGTCTGGTGGCGGTCGCTCTCCTGAAGCAGATTCCGCTGCTCGGCGGCCTCGTGGAGCTACTCGTCGTGTTGTTCGGTCTGGGCGCGCTGTCGATGTCACTGTACGGTCGGTACCGTGGTGGCGGGCAAGGGGACGCGGACGCGCCGACGGCCGGCGACGAGGACGCGACTCCCGCCTGAGCGGCGGCGCGGAACGTCGCAGTGGCGCGGGACACGATTTTTATCCCGCCCCCTCGAACCCGGTAGTGATGCAACTCGACGACCATGCCGAGGACCTCGCCTCCGACCTCGGCGTTGACAAAGAGGAGGTCAAATCTGACCTTGAGAACTTGGTGAGTTACAGCGTCCCGGTGGACGAGGCCAAGCAGAGCCTCCGGCGAAAGTACGGCGATGGCACGGCCGGTGACACCGGCGCGCCGAGTGCCGTCGACGTGGCCGAGGTGTCGACCGACGATTCGTCGGTGACGGTCACGGCCACCGTCCTGACCGTCGGGAAACGACCCATCCACTACCGCGGCGAGGAGCAAGTCATCTTCGAGGGTGAACTCGCCGACGGGACGGGCAGGATATCCTACACCGCGTGGGAGGACTTCGACCTGCAACCCGGCGAGACGGTCCGTATCGGCAACGCGGGCGTCCGCGAGTGGGAGGGCCATCCCGAACTCAACCTCGGGGAGAGCACCGACGTGGAACGCGTCGACGACTCGCCCGCCATCGCGTACGATATCGGCGGTGACGCGACCCTCGCAGACCTCTCTCCCGGTGACCGTGGCGTGGCCGTCGAGGTCAGCGTCGTGGAGTGTGAGCGGAAGGTCATCGACGGCCGCGACGGCGAGACCGAAATCCTGAGCGGGACGCTCGCCGACGAGAGCGCGCGCCTGCCCTTCACCGACTGGGAACCCCGCGACGCGCTCGGTGAGGGTGTGTCCGTCCGCGTCGAGAACGCCTACGTCCGGGAGTTCCGCGGCGTCCCGTCGGTGAACCTCTCGGAGTTCTCCACGGTCACGCCCCTCAACTCGCCGGTGCAGGCCCGCGCCGACCCCGAACGGCTCCCCGTCCGCGAGGCGGTCGACCGCGGCGGGGCCTACGACGTGGAACTCCGGGGCAACGTCATCGAAATCCGGGACGGGTCCGGCCTCATCGAGCGGTGCCCCGAGTGCGGGCGCGTCGTCCAGAACGGCCAGTGCCGGAGCCACGGGACCGTCGAGGGCGAGGACGACCTGCGGACGAAGGCAATCCTCGACGACGGTACCGGCACCGTCACCGCCGTCCTCGGGGCCGACCTGACCGCCGAGGTGTACGGCGGTGGCCTCGACGCCGCGAAAGAGCACGCCCGCGACGAGATGGACCAGTCGGTGGTCGCGGACACCATCGCGGAGCGCGTCGTCGGCCACGAGTTCCGCGTCCGCGGGTCGCTGTCGGTCGACGAGTACGGCGCGAACCTCGACGCGACGGCGTTCACGCGGAGTGAGGACGACCCGGCGGACCGTGCGCGGGACCTGCTCGCGGAGGTCGGCCGATGAGGTCCGCTTTCCCCGCCCGTCCGGGTGGGACAGGCGACCCCACGCTCGCCACTGGGGGGTGGTCCGCGTGAGTGCCGACGACGGCGGCCCCGGCCGTCGAGAGGTCGCCTATCGGCTGTTCGCCGCCGAGTACGACGACGCCGACTTCTCGTACTCCGAGAGCGACGAGGAGCGCGCACCCAACTACGTCGTCACGCCGAGCGGTGCGCGAGTCAACCGCCTGTTCGTCGTGGGTGTCCTCACTGAACTGGAGCAGGTCAACGAGGACGTGCTTCGGGCACGCATCGTGGACCCGACCGGCGCGTTCGTCGTCTACGCCGGGCAGTACCAACCCGAGGCACTGGCGTTTCTCGAACGCACGGAGCCACCGGTGTTCGTCGCCCTGACCGGCAAGGCCCGAACGTTCCAACCCGACGACGCCGACACCGTCTACACCTCCGTCAGACCCGAGAGCATCAACGAGGTGGACGCCGAGACGCGGGATCGCTGGGTCGTGCAGACGGCCGAGCAGACCCTCTACCGAGTCGCGACGATGGCCGACGCGCTCGGCCGTGCAGAGCGCGGTGACGACCTCGCGGCCGCCCTCGCCGCGGACGGCGTCGACGAGAGCCTCGCTTCGGGCACCGCACTGGCACTGGAACACTACGGGACGACGCCGACGTACCTCGGCGCGCTCCGTGAAGTCGCGCTCGACGCCGCCCGCGTCGTCGCCGGTGACCGCGAGGAAGTCGAAGGACTGTCCGTCGCGCCCGACGCGGCGGGGTCGACGACACTCGCCGACCTCGACGCCCTCGATTCGCCGGTCGGCGAGACCGGCGGGGCCGTCGAGGCCGACACCGAACCCGAAACCGCGGCGTCCGGGACGACAGACGACACCGCGGCTGACGACTCGTCCCCCGACCCGACAGAGAGCCACGACACGCCGTCAGCCGAGCGGACGGACGCCGAACCGGCCGCCGAGCAGACAGAGACCGAACCGGCCGAACCCGAGTCGACCGGGACGACGCCGACCTCGTCCGAACCTGCAGACTCGGCGAGCGAACCGGAGACCGTCGAGACAGCGACCGAGACCACGGCGACCGACGCCGGTGGGTCCGAGGCGGACGCCGACCTGACTGGCACGGACGACGACGACATCGGCGACTTCGAGGGCGGCGAGTTCGAGTTGGAGGACGACGAGCGCGAACGCATCGAGGAGGAGTACGGCACCGACTTCTCGACCGGCACGGAGGTCGAAGAACCGGGCGAAGCCGACATCGAGACGCCCGACCCCGAGGACCTCGACGAGGAGGCGGCGGGGACGCCGGCGGCGACGGACTCGGCCGCGGCAGACCCCGAACCGAGCCCCGCGGACACCGAAACCGTGGACGCCGACGCGGGTGGGCAGGCGACCGGCGGGGGCGCGGACCCGGAACCCGACGAGGAGACGGAACCGGAACCGCCCGAAACCGACGAGGAGACAGTCGCCGAACCCGACGCCGATGCCGACGGGGACACAGCCGACGTGGACCTCACGGACGCCGCGATGGACGCGATGCGGGAACTGGACGAGGGTGACGGGGCCGACCACGACGACGTGGTTGCGAGCGTCGTCGAGGAGTACGGCGCGGACCCCGAGGCCGTCGAGGAAGCGATACAGGACGCGCTGATGGACGGGCGGTGTTACGAACCAGCCGACGCGACGCTGAAACCCATTTGAATGGCCGTCGAGCCGGTCCCCGGGGAACCCGCGGCAGTCGCGACCCTCCCGGACGAACGGGCACTCGTCCTCGCAGACTACCACGCGGGGCTGGAGGTCGGCCTGCGGCACGAGGGCGTCGAACTCCGAAGCGACGCCGAGAGCCGACGGACGGCCGTCCAGACCCTGCTCGACGGGACGGCTGCGGACAGACTGGTCGTCCTTGGTGACTTCGCGAACGCCATCGGTGACCCACGCGGCGAGGAGCGTGCCGAACTGACGGCGTTGCTCGACGCCGTTTCCGTACCGACGACGGTCGTTCGCGGGAACCACGACGGGGACATCGGGGACGTGACCGACGGCTACCCGGACGTGACGGTGACGCCCGGGCACGGGGTCCGGTACGGGTCGGTCGGGTTCGCACACGGTCACACGTGGCCTTCGCCGGACGTACTCCGTGCCGACGTGGTCTGTACCGCCCACGAGCATCCCGTGGTCCGACTGGAGGACGACGTGGGCGGTGCGCGCGTCGAGCGCGTGTGGCTCCGGGGGGACCTGAACAGTGCCCCGTTCGCGGCGTTCCACGACACCACCATCGACGGGGGCGGCGAACTCATCGTCTTCCCGGCGTTCAACGACCGCACGGGCGGGACGTGGGTCAACGTCGAAGGGCAAGACTTCCTCGCGCCGTACCTCCCCGAGGGAGTGACCGACGGGCAGGCGTACCTCCTCGACGGGACGCGACTCGGGGACTACCGGCGCGTGTGAGTCCCGTCGCCGTCGACGCCGCCCGGCGGACGAAGCGGTGTGCTTAATCGGGTCGCACCGCTAGGGCTGTCGATGGCAGAATCGGGGTCTGCGGCCGCCTTCGCGGAACTCGGGGCGGCCGTGCGTGACGCGCTCTCCGAGCGCGGGTTCTCCTCGCCCACCGAGCCACAGCGTCGCGCGATTCCGCCCCTCTCGGAGGGGGCCAACGGCCTCATCGTCGCGCCGACCGGAACCGGGAAAACCGAGACGGCGATGCTCCCCGTCCTCGACGCCCTCGAAGGAACTGACCAGTTCGGCATCGGCACGCTGTACGTGACACCGTTGCGGGCACTGAACCGGGACATGCGCGACCGACTGGAGTGGTGGGGGGAGACACTCGACGTAGATGTCGACGTTCGTCACGGCGACACGACGGACTACCAGCGACAGAAGCAGGCCGACGACCCGCCGGACGTGCTGGTGACGACGCCCGAAACCCTGCAAGCGATGCTCACGGGGTCGAAACTCCGCGTCGCGCTGGCGAACGTGGACCACGTCGTCGTCGACGAGGTACACGAGCTCGCGGCGGCGAAACGCGGTGCCCAACTCACTATCGGCCTCGAACGCCTCCGCGAGGTCGCCGGTTCCGTCCAGCGTATCGGCCTCTCCGCGACTGTCGGTGACCCCGAAGAGGTAGGAAAGTTTCTCACGGGCGACCGCGGCTGTGAAATCGTCGAGGTGGACGTGGGCAGTAAAATCGACGTGACCGTCAGGGAGCCGGCAGTCACCGACGAGGACGAGCAGTTGGCGAGCGAACTGATGACCAACGTCGAGGTAGCCAGTCACGTCCGGGCGATAGACGAACTCGTCGCCAGCCACGACTCGACGCTCGTGTTCGTCAACACCCGACAGACCGCCGAGGCACTCGGGTCGCGGTTCAAAGAACTCGGCACCGACATCGAAGTTCACCACGGGTCGCTCTCCAAGGAGGCCCGCATCGATGTCGAGGACGAGTTCAAGGCCGGTGACGTGTCGGCCCTGCTGTGTACGTCCTCGATGGAACTGGGCATCGACGTAGGGAGCATCGACCACGTGGTCCAGTACCAGAGTCCGCGCCAGGTGTCGCGGTTGCTCCAGCGTGTCGGGCGGGCGGGCCACCGCCGCGACGAAGTGTCCGCCGGGACGGTCATCACCACCCGCCCGGACGACACCTTCGAGGCGTTGGCCATCGCCCGGCAGGCCCGCGCGGGCGACGTCGAACCCGCGAACATTCACCACGGCAGTCTCGACACTGTCGCGAACCAAATCGCGGGCATCCTGATGGACGTCGGCGAGGTGTCGGCCATGCGGGCCTACGACATCGTGACGCGGGCCTACCCGTTCCGGGACCTCTCGGAGTCGAAGTTCAAACAGGTGGTCCGCGAACTCGCGGACAACCGCGTCGTCTGGTTAGAGGAAGACGCGGACCGAATCGAGAAGCGGCGGGGGACGTGGCAGTACTTCTACCACAACCTCTCGATGATTCCCGACGAGGCCACCTACGACGTCTCCGACATGGCCTCGGGGCGACAGGTCGGGACCCTCGACGAGCAGTTCGTCGTCAACTTCGCCGCACCGGGCGAAATCTTCATTCAGGGCGGGGAGATGTGGCGAATCACGGAGGTAGACGAGGAGGACGAGGAGGTCCTCGTCTCGCCCGTCGAGGACCCCGCGGGCGAAGTCCCGTCGTGGGTCGGACAGGAGATACCGGTCCCCTACGACGTGGCACAGGAAGTCGGCGAACTCCGCGGCGTCGCGGGCGCGCAACTCGACGGCGCGTCACCCGAGGCCGTGGCGCGTGACCTCACCCGCCGGTATCCCGCCGACGAACACACCATCGTCGAAGCCATCGACCAACTGACCCACCACGACGCTCCCGTTCCCACCGACGACCGACTCCTCGTGGAGTTTCACGGCCGCGAGGTGGTAGTCAACGCCCACTTCGGGCACACCATCAACGAGACGCTGGGACGTGTCCTCTCGGCTCTCATCGGACAGCGAACCGGGTCCTCGGTGGGGCTGGAAGTCGACCCGTACCGCATCGAACTCGAAGTCCCGCGCGGCGTGACGGTCAACGACGTACTCGACACCGTCGAGGAGACGGACCCCGAACACGTCGAGGGCATCATCGAACTCTCGCTGAAGAACGCCGACGCGCTGAAGTTCAAACTCGCACAGGTCGCCACGAAGTTCGGCGCGCTGAAGAACTGGCAGTCCGGGTCGGGCCAGCGGTTCGGCCGCTCCCGCCTCCTCGATGCCCTCGAAGGCACGCCAGTCTACGACGAGGCGGTGCGCGAACTGCTCCACGAGGAACTGGCCGTCGACGCGGCGAGCGAGGTGCTTGCCCGCATCCAGCGTGGCGACATCGAGATAGCGACCGTCGGCGAGCGGACGGCCGTCGGGTTGGGCGGCCGGTCGTCGGGGCAGGAACTGCTGGCCCCCGAGAACGCCGACGCGAGCGTCATCCAGACGGTCCGCGAGCGCATCCAGAACGACCGTATCCTCTTGTTCTGTCTGCACTGTCAGGACTGGGAGCGCAAACGCGAGGTCAAGCGCGTCTCGGACCAACCGGAGTGTCCGAACTGCGGGTCCACCCGCATCGCGGCACTCAACCCGTGGGCTGACGAGGTGGTGACGGCCGTCACGTCCGGCGAGAAGGACGACGAACAGGAGAAACAGACCCGACGCGCGTACAAGTCGGCCAACCTCGTCCAGAGCCACGGCAAGCAGGCCGTCGTCGCGCTGGCCGCCCGCGGCGTCGGCCCGCACAACGCCGCTCGCATCATCAGCAAACTCCGGGAGGACGAAGACGAGTTCTACCGCGACATCCTCTCACAGGAGCGTCAATACGCCCGCACGCAGTCGTTCTGGGATTGAAGTCCCCGGCCGCCGAACGGCTCGGTATGGACTTCGAGGTGATTCAGGGCGACATCGCCGCACAGTCCGCGGACGCACTGGTGAACGCGGCCAACACCGGCCTGCGGATGGGGTCGGGCGTCGCTGGCGCGCTCCGCCGGGGAGCGGGCGACGGCATCGACGAGGAAGCCGTCTCGAAGGGGCCGGTCGCCCTCGGTGGCGTAGCCGTCACGGACGCCTACGACCTCGACGCCGAGTACGTGATCCACGCTGCGGCGATGCCGGCGGGCGGGCAGGCCACCGCGGACAGCATCCGTGACGCGGCACGGAACACGCTCGAACGGGCAGCCGAACTCGGCTGTGAGTCGCTCGTGATACCGGTCCTCGGGACGGGCGTGGCTGGGTTCGAGTTGCGGGACGGCGCGCGCATCATCTGCGAGGAGATAGCCGCTGTCGAGTCCGACTCGCTCTCGGACGTGCGCGTCATCGCCTACAGCGAGGACGACGCCGAGACTGTCCGGGCCGTCGCGGACGACGTGCGGACTGCCCGCGAGTGAGCAGAAGGGATGAGTTCGTCGCGGCCGTAGCGGGCGTATGGACGTTCCCGACGACCCGCCGAGGGTGTGCCCGGTGTGTACGGCGGCCTACGACTCGGTGTCCGTCCACGAGTCCGGCGTGATGGTCAACCTGCTCGACAACGAGCGGTACCGCCGGGTCTGCTTCGAACCGGTCGACGACGGTGACGCGTCTCGCCTCCGGTTTTACCACCACACGCACGAACAGGCCAGGACCGCGGACGACCCGCACGGCTGACGCCTCAGAGACTGGCCGCGTCCGTGATGGCGTCGGCGACTGCCTGCGGGCGTGCCTCCTCGATGAAGTGTCCGGCGTCCTCGAAGGCGGCCACGTTCCCCTCTAACTGCGGGAACGCTTCGCGCCACTGGTCGAGGACCTCGGGTTTGCCGCAGGGGTCCCACCGGCCGACGACGGCCCGCACGCCGATGTCACGGGCGTCCGGTCCCCACTCCGCGACGATACGCTCCTGCATCGCCTCGTAGAACGGCCCGGTGTCTCGCTTGCCGAGGTCCGGGTCCTCGTAGACGTTCCCGTGGCCCCAGTACGGCGTCTGCCAGACGAGGCGTTTGGAACTGCGGACGTTCCCCCGGTCACGGAACTGCTCGCAGAACACGCGCTCCGCATCCCGTCCGGTGGCGGGTACCCGGCCGAGGCGACGGGCGATGATGTAGAGGACGAGGCCGCTGTACAGTTTGACCGGCAGTTGCGGGGACTGGAAGGGGATGTAGGCGGCGACCTCTCGCCAGAACACGTCCGGCACGACGCTGGCCACACGCGCCCACGGGAGGAGTCGCGTCGGGTAGTTCCCGTGGTAGGTGTAGCCCGTATCGGGCATGGGGAAGACGGTACTGTTCAGCACGACGAGGTTCGAGACGAGGCCGGGGTGGTCGAGGAACCCGCCGACGCCGATGGGGCCGCCCCAGTCGTGGACCACGAGCGTCACGTCCGAGAGGTCGAGCGCGTCGACCAGATGCGAGAGATTTCGAGCGTGGTCGTGACAGACCATCTGGTAGTCGGCGGTGTCGGCGAGACCGAAGCCGACGTGGTCCATCGTCACGACGCGGACGGTGCCGTCGGCGTCCGCGAGGAGGTTGTCGACGACGTTCCGGTAGGTGTAGGAGTTCTCGGGATTGCCGTGGACCAGCACCACCGTCGCGTCGGGGTCGCCGGAACCGTGGATGCTGTCCCGGACGAACAGTCGCTTGCCCGCGTCGTGTCCCGCCGGAACCTCGAACCACGCGCCACAGCCCTCCGGGTAGTAGTCGGCGGGAACGTGGTCGACCGGCGTGTCACCGGGCTCGTCGTACCAAGTGGCCATTACTACTCGTGACCCGAGACTGGAACTGGCTCGTAGGGCTCTTCGAGGTACGCCACGTCGCTCTCCGCGAGGTCGATGTCGAGTGCTTCGACGGCCTGTTCGAGGTGTTCCACGCTCGTCGTCCCCACGATTGGTGCGGTGACCCAGTCTTTGTCGAGCACCCACGCGAGCGCGATTTGTGCCATCGTGGCGTCGTACTCCGACGCGAGTTCCTCGACCCGCTCGTTCACTTCGAGGCCACCACCCTCCATGTACGGGTGTTCGTAGAGTCGCTCCTCGGTATCGCCACGGGTGGTCGTGTCGACCGCTTCGTGGGGGCGCGTCAGGAAGCCGCGGGCCATCGGACTCCACGGGATGACGCCGATGCCCTGCTTCTGACAGTACGGGAGCATCTCACGTTCTTCCTCGCGATACGCGAGGTTGTAGTGGTTCTGCATCGTGGCGAACCGCTCCAGCCCGAGACGGTCGCTGGTGTTGAGTGCCTCCGCGAACTGGTGCGTCCACATCGAACTCGCGCCGATGTAGCGCGTCTGGCCCCGGCGGACGGCGTCGTCGAGTGCCCGGAGCGTCTCCTCGATTGGCGTCTTGTAGTCCCACCGGTGCGGTTGCAGGAGGTCGACCGTCTCCATCCCGAGACGGTCGAGGCTCGCGTCGAGTTCCTGCTCGATGGCCTTCCGGGAGAGGCCACGCGAGAAGCGGTTGTCGTCGTCCATCTGGAAGAAGAGTTTGGTCGCGACGACGCTCTCCTCGCGCCGTCCTTCCAATGCCGACCCGAGGACGCGCTCGGATTCCCCCTTCGAGTACATGTTGGCGGTGTCGAAGAAGTTGATGCCGAGGTCGATTGCCCGCTCGATGATGGGCCGTGCGTCCTCCCCGTCCAGCACCCAGTCGCGCCAGTCCGGGTCGCCGAAGCTCATACAACCCAGACAGAGGCGACTCACTTCGACGCCGGTGTCGCCGAGGGTGGTATACTCCATACCCGCCCCCTCTCAGCGGTAGGATGAAAAACCAGTGGGTCGCGCTCAGAGCGATTCGGCGTCGACCCCGCGGACGTACCGCCGAACCACCGCGTACAGTGCCGCCGCGACGGCGACGTACAGCGCGACCAACCCGTAGGTCGTCGTCGTCGGACTGCCGACGGCGAGTTTCGCGACGGTGGTGGCGGGGTGTTCCGGCAGGAACACGGCCGCCCCGAACAGCGTGAGGACGCCGGTCGAGTAGACGAGTTGTGCCGACCGCCGCTCACGGAGGAGCAGTCCCATCGAGACGCCGATGGCGACGACGATGGTCGCGACCGCCGCGACGACGAGCACCAGCGGCACGACGTTCGAGATGGCGATGTCGTTGAACCAGAGCAAGACCAGCCACAGCAGTGCCTGCACGGGCGCGAGGACTGCCATCGCCGCCGCTTTCCCGTCGACGATGTCGGTGAGCGTGATGGGCGCGACACGCAGGAGTTCGAGCGTCCCGCGTTCGATTTCCTCGGTGACGGCGTCGACGGCGACGGACCCGCTGATGAAGGGCGGCAGGAACAGCAACAGCGGAAGCAGGACGGTGTAGGTGAACCCGAAGTACGGACTCGCGGGGGCTTCCGGCGGGAGCGAGACGAGTTGTGCGTCGATGTCGCCGGCTCGGTCCTGTCGCTCCGCGCGCTCGTAGGCCTCAAGCACGTCACGCACTTGGACCACGATGAGCGTGGTCCGCAGGCTGTTGTCTGGTGCCGTCGCCGTCACGCTGATGCGACTGTCGGCACCCCGGTCGGTCGCCAGTATCGCGTCGACCTGCCCGCGCTGGAACGCCTCGGTGGCAGCCGCGTTGTCGGGAAACGTGAGGGCCGTCACGCCGTCGACCGACGCCGCGGCGGCTTCGAGGTCGCGCACGTCGTCGCCGGTGATACCCACGTCGACCCCGCCGCCCGAGACCGACCCGGGGTCGTACAGCGAGGTGAGGCCGACGACGAGGAACGACGAGAACGCGGCCACGAACAACTGAATGAGCAACGCGAGGACGATTGTCTTCTCGCGGGACAGCGAGGTGAGTTCACGCCGTGCGATGGCCGCCCGCGCCCCGCCGAACACGTCAGACCAAGCCACTGACGTTCACCACCGTGAGATTGTACGCGAGGTGGACGACGACGGCGGCCACCACCGCCAGGAAGTAGGCGCGACGACTCCGACTGGCACCGACGGCCGAGATGCTCGCCGTCACCGTGTGGAGGACCAGTGGCGCGAGCAGGAGACCGAGGAAGACCGGAACAGACGGTACTTCGGTCCCGGAGGCGAGCGCGGCCTGTCCGACAGCTATCTCCTCCAACCCGACGACTTGCGCGATGAGGGTCATTTTCTCGCCGACGAAGAAACCGAGGCCGCTGAACGTCCCGACGACCAGCGCGGGCACGAGTCCCGGCGCGAACCGCCGGTGTGCGTAACCCGCGTAGACGTGGATGCTCTTTGCCACCTCCTCGATGACGGCGACGACGACGAGGATGGCGGGAATCGAGAACGCCTGCGGGATGGCAAAGAGCAGGGCCACGCCGACCAACTCCGCGACGAACACGAACGGGAGCAGTATCGCGCTCGTCAGCGCGACTGTCCACTTCCCGTGGACGCGGGCCGCGAACGCGTCGAGAATCTTCAGCGGAATGGACCGCTGGGTGAACATGTCCTCCTCGCGGTAGAGCCCCGCGCCGAGGGCGAACAACACCCCCGCGGTCAGCGTCGGCGGGAGCGTCGAGAACGCAAACTCGCCCAGTGCGACCGACTGACCCTGCAGGTTCCGCACGACGAGCGTCAGCGGCGAGATGAGCGCGACGGGGTTCACCTCGGTGAAGATGGCCGGGACGAACGCGTACGTCGTCAGCGACACCGTGACGGTCACCGTGACGAAGGTGAGTTCCTTGAACGACCGCGCGAACATCGCGCCGACGAACGTCGCCGAGAGGAACAGCGCGGCGATGGGTGCTATCGCTATGACGGCCACCCCGACCGAGAGTGGGTCGAAACTGGGGAGCGACAGCGCGGTGGCGATGACGGCTGTCACCCCGATGGTCGCACCGAAGTACGGGAGCGTCTTCCCGGCGATGATGTCTGTGCGGGTGACCGGCGCGACCAACAGCAGTTCGCCGCGGCGGTTCAGTCGCTCCGAGAGTATCGTACTCCCGTAGGCCTGCACGACGAAGTTCATCGGGAGGACGAACAGGAACGCGAGGACGAGGGACTGGAACGGGAACGGGGGCGCGATGTCGCTCGGCGACCCCGACCCGCCACCGCCGCCTAACTGCCCGACGATGCCGCCGAGGGCACCCGCTCCGTCCGACTCCTCGGACGTGCCGCCGTCCGCGGCCGTCGTCGCTGTCGCTTCGCCTCCGTCGTCACTGCTCTCACCGCCGTCCGTCGCGGTCGCGCCCCCTTCGTCGCTGGGTCCGTCTGCCGCGTCACTGCTGTCGTCGCTTTCGGCACCGTCCGCCGCGACGACGCTTTGCACGTTCTGCCGTTCGGCGTAGCCGAGCGTTACGACGATTGGGTACGCGGCGGACTGGTTCGGTTCCTCGGCCATCCGTGCGTCGTTGAACGACTCGACCGTCGACCGCAACTCCGCGCTGGCCGCCCGCCCCTTCTCGGTGTCGGCCGGGTACACCGACTCGCCCTCGACGAGCAGGTCGATGCGGCCCGCCCGGAGCGCGTCTCTGCTCGGTTCACGGACCGTGAACGTCGCATCCGACGCGACCACCTCGTGGTACGGACTCGTCTCGTCGACGCCGACACGGTAGATGCCCTCGTCCAGTGCGGCCCCTTGCGCGGCGGCGAAGGGGACGACGACGGCCGCAGCGAGGACTGTCAGCAGGGCAACGGCGACCGTCCGTTTGTCGACACCGCCCGCGTTCTTCGTGACCTCCCAGCGAGCGATGCGCAGGACTTTCCGGGGGTTCACACCTCTGCCTCCGGTTCGGCGAGGTCCAGGAACACCTCTTCGAGACTGGACTCCTCCGTCCTGATGTCGACGACCGACCCGCCGGCGTTCTGGGCCGCCGTTCGCGTCTCCTCGACGGCATCCATCGTCTCGACCACGCGGTGGTACCGGCCGTTCTCCTGTACGCTGCCGGGCACTTCGACGGTGGTGTAGACGTGGTACTCCGTCTCGCCGTGGTCGGCCCGCAACTGTTCGAGCGGCCCCTGTGCCACGACGCGCCCCTCGTTCATGATTGCGACCCGGTCACAGATGCTCTCGACGTGGTAGAGGTTGTGGGCACTGAACACGATGGTCTTGCCCTCCTCGGCGAGGCCGCTCGTGAAGTCGATGACGTAGTTCGTCGTCAGCGGGTCGAGGCCACTCGCCGGTTCGTCGTACACCAGCACGTCCGGGTCGTTGATGAGCGACCGTGCGATGGCAACCTTCCGTTTCATTCCCTTCGACATGTCGCCCAGCGCGCGGTCGCGGTGTTCCAAGTCGAGGTCGTCGAGCGTGTCGTGGATGCGCCGGTCGGCCACACCGTCGGGAACGTCGTAGAGGTCGCCGAAGAAGTGGAGATAGGTGAGCGGTGTCATCTCCTCGTACAGCGGCGACTCTTCGGGGAGAAACCCCAGTCGCCGCCGCATCTCCGGGTCCCCCGCCTCGTACCCGGCGACGGACACCTCGCCGCCCGTCGGGTCGAGTAGTCCGGCGAGCATCTTCAGCGTCGTCGTCTTGCCCGCCCCGTTCGGGCCGATGATGCCGAACACCTCGCCGGTATCGACCGAGAAGGTACTTCCTTCGACGGCTGTAAAACCCCCATACTCTTTCCGCAGGTCCCGGACCTCTATCATTCGCCTGCCGGTAGGAAACCCGTAACCGTATACCTTGGCCCGACTCTCGGACTGGACAACGCTTTTCGCTCTGCTTTCCCCACGCTCCCTATGGGACTTCGGACGGCACTCGCCGACGCGACAGTCGCAGTCGAACGGACGCCCGACGGCCGCCGCGTCTGCGTGTCGCGGCGCGTCGACGCGCCCCGAGCGACGTGTTGGGACCTGCTTACCGACACGAACCGATGGCCCGACTGGGGGCCGTCGGTCCGTGGCGTCGAGTGTGACAGCCGGTACATCGACGCGGGCACGACGGGGCGAGTCAGGACTGTCGGCGACGTGTGGCTCCCGTTCGAGGTGACGGGGTGTCGGGACTACCGCTGGACGTGGCGCGTCGCTCGGATTCCAGCGACCGGGCATCGCGTCGACGCCGTGGGGGACGGCGAGCAGGCGTGTCGCCCCGTCTTCGAGATACCGCCGCTCGCCGGTGGCTACGCGGTGGTGTGTGCGAACGCACTGCAGGAACTAGCCCTGCTCGCCGACGACACGCTCACGGGGGGCGAGTAGTCGGCGCGGGCGGGTGTCGATTACTGCTTGGCTACGCGTGCCTTCTCTACCTGATAAATGTCCTCGCCGATTCCCTGTCCATCACAGCCGTCTGTCGGGCATCGATAGTACCAGCCGTCGGTCGTCCCGGACCGCTCCGCGAACCGCTCGCCACACTTGTCACAGAAGAGTTGTCCGTCCGAACACGTGTCCCGGTGGAGCTCCAGTTCGAGTTCGGTGGCGAACGTCCGTTTGCAGTTCCTGCAGGTGTGAGCCATGCTAGTGACATTCCGATTCGTCCCTTATATCTGCACCGGAACGTTCACGCCCCTCGATTTCGGGGTTTCAGCCGGAATCGCCCGTCCCGATACGTGGTAGGAAACGGGGGTGACGACGGACCGTTACAACAGGTCCTCGACGTGGCCCGCGACTTCCTCGGGCGTGTCGCCGACGGGGACGCCCGCGTTCTCCAGCGCGGAGATTTTCGACTCGGCAGTCCCGGTGCCGGACCCGGAGACGATAGCACCGGCGTGGCCCATCCGTTTGCCCGGCGGGGCCGTCCGCCCGGCGATGAAGCCGACGACGGGGGTGTCCATGTTGCCGCCGATGAACCGGGCGGCTTCTTCCTCGTCCTCGCCGCCGATTTCGCCACACATCACGACGGCGTGCGTCTCCTCGTCGTCCTCGAACATCTCCAGTGCGTCGACGAAGTCCGTCCCGATGATGGGGTCGCCACCGATGCCGATGGCAGTGGTCTGGCCCAGTCCGCGCTCGGTGAGGTTGTCGACGACTTGGTAGGTAAGTGTCCCGGACCGCGAGACGAGGCCGACGTTGCCGTCGCTGAAGATGTTCCCCGGCAGGATGCCGAGTTTGGCGACGCCGGGCGTGATGACGCCGGGACAGTTCGGCCCGACGAGGTGGGTGTCCGTCTCCCGCAGTTTGCGGTACACCTTGCTCATGTCCTGGGTCGGGATGCCTTCGGTGATGGCGACGACCAAATCGAGGGGCGCGTCGAGTGCCTCGAACAGCGCGTCACCGGCGAACGCCGGCGGGACGAACACGACGGCGGCGTTCGCGTCCTCGGCGCGGGCCGCGCGGTCCACCGTGTCGTAGACGGGGACGCCCGCGACTTCCTGCCCGCCGCGGCCGGGAACCGCACCGGCCACGACGTTCGTGCCGTACTCCATCATCTGTTCGGTGTGGAACTTCCCCTCGCCGCCGGTGATGCCCTGCACGACGACGCGGGTGTTCTCGTCTACTAGAACGCTCATTGTGAATCCTCCTCCGCGTACTCCACCGCTCGCTGGACGGCGGCCTCCAGCGTCGCCTCGACGGTCACGAGGTCGGTGTTCAGAATCTCCATCCCTTCCTCGGCGTTGGTGCCCGCGAGGCGGACGACTACGCGCTTGGGAATCTCGTCGAACGCTTCGAGTGCCTCGTTGATACCGCGAGCCACCTCGTCGCCGCGGGTGATACCGCCGAAGATGTTGAACACGACGGCGTCGACGTTCTCGTCCGAGAACACCATATCGAGCGCGTTCGTCACGCGCTCGGCCTTCGCGCCGCCGCCGATGTCGAGGAAGTTGGCGGGACTGCCGCCGTAGTGGTCCACGAGGTCGAGCGTCGTCATCACGAGTCCGGCACCGTTGCCGATGATGCCGACGTTGCCGTCGAGGCGAACGTAGTCGAAGCCGTACTCGTTGGCCTTGGCTTCGAGGTCGTCCTCGGCCGCCTCGTCCTGCATCTCCGCGAGGTCCGGGTGCCGGAACAGGGCGTCGTCGTCGATGTTCATGACCGCGTCGGCCGCGATGACGTCGCCGTCGGCCGTGACCATCAGCGGGTTTATCTCGGCGTCGGAGCCGTCCTTCGCCGCCCAGAGGTCGTAGAGCGTGGTCAGCACGGAGGCCACGTCGCCCGCGACCTCGCGGTCGACGCCCGCGTCGTAGACGGCCTTCCGGGCCTGATACGGGTGCATTCCGAAGGCAGGGTCGATGTGTTCCCGGGCGATTGCGTCGGGGTCCTCGGCGGCGACTTCCTCGATGTTCACGCCGCCGCGGGTGGAAACCATCGCTACGGGGCGACCCTCGCCGCGGTCCATCGTGACGCCGACGTACAGTTCGTTCACGAAGTCGACTGCCTCCTCGACCAGCACGCGGTCGACGTGATACCCCTTCAGGTCCATCCCGAGGATGGACTCGGCGGCATCGCGGGCCTCGCCTTCGTCGTCGGCGAGTTCGATACCGCCAGCCTTCCCGCGGCCACCGACCTGTACCTGTGCCTTGATAGCGACCGGGTACCCGATGTCTTCGGCCGCGGCCACCGCCTCGTCGACGGTGCCAGCGAGACGGGACGCGGGCGTCGGAATCCCTGCGTCCGCGAAGGCCTCTTTGGCCTGATACTCGTGTAGTTTCATCCGGAGAAACTGGCGTCCGGTACCGGCTTAAAACTCCCCCTTCCCGTGGGCAACACCCACTCAGTTGTCGAGCTATGTCAACGGCCGGTCGTTGTTGTCGTCATCGTCGTCGTCATCGTCGTCGTCGGACGACCCGGTTCGGCCACGGAGGTCCCGGACGCTCGGGAGGCCGTCGACGAACGGCGGACTCGACAGCGTCGACTTTGCGGTATTGAGACGTTGTTCCCGACGCCCGCCGTTCCGGTTCATTCCCGCTTCACAGCTGCCTATCAACTCGTCGGTTCCGTCGGTCATCGTGCCGGCGATGTTCCTGAGGTCGGATATCATGTCACTGACCCCGCCAGTCGTGTCACGGTCACGCAGTTCGCCCGAGACGTTCTGGAACTCGCGGTTCGACCTGTAGAACCGTTGAGATGCCGTCTCCCACAGACCGGTGATGTACTTGTCGACCCCCTGCTGGAACTCCCGGAGTCCGTCGCTCACCGACTGGAGTTCCGGTTCGAGTTCCGCGAAGCCGTCGAGTTCGGCGTGGAACTGTTCGATTTTCGCCTCGTACTCGTCGGTCGTGACCGGGTCGATAGCGGTCACGTCGTCGGGGTCCGTCTCGGATTCGAGCGTCTCGACGACGGCACGGGCGTCCTCGACGGTGCCGTCGAGGAACGTTATCGGCGCGTCCGCACCCGAGAAGTCCTCCTGTGAGAGAGCGACCATGGCAGAGTCCACGTCCTCGTACACGCCGGAGACCGCACGCTGTGCGGCCACGAGTCGGTTTACGAAGTCCGCGTAAGCCCGGAGTTCGACAACCGAACTGTACTCGACCGCTATCGAGTCCGCCGCGCGGACGAGATGGTCTTCTGCCCGCTCCAAGTGGTCTCTGACGAGTGCCGGTGCGAACGTCTCGGTTGCCGAGTCGATATCGACGATACTGTCCCCGAAAACTGGGTCGTGGTACTCCGAGACGGCGGCGATGAGTTCATCCTCCGCGGCCACGAGCGCGTCTTCGCCCGTCGGTTCCTCCTCGGTTGTCTCGGTCTCCGTTTCGGTCTCAGTCTCGGTCTCCGTTTCGGTCGGTGTGTCGGTCGGTGCTTCTGTCTCTGTCTCCGTACTCGGCGCGTCCTGCTGGTCTGCTGGCGTCGCTGCTCCCGAGTCCGGCGTCTGCTGTGCGAAACGGTTGTCGCCCGAACTCTGGCCCCCACAGCCAGCTAGCAGCACCGAACTGCCAACGACGAGCAACCGCCGTCGTGATAGTGTCCGTTCTGTCATCCCACGTCCCCCGAAGCGCGAGTCACCCGAATCTATCGGCCACATCCCGCATAATAGTTCCGACAGTCCTCCCCTCGAACGTACCGGGTGGTCGCCAGCTACCTTCGACACGCTGCCGCCGGTCGCCCCGTCGAATGGAATATGTGGTGCACAAATCCGATTTCAGCACACAAAATTTAATCATCTACCTCATATGTGGATGTATGTATTAGTCTGGGTGGGTCCACGAAGGGTTTAAATGTAAGAAAGATTTTTCTATATAAGAACGATGGTTCGTCCGAGTCGCCAACGGCAACACGAGCGCGAGACAGCGGATGAAAACGAAACTGAGGACGAAACGGAGGAGGTGCGGAACTGTCCAGAGTGCCAGTCGGACAATCTGGTATCGAGCGCGGACGGCGGCGAAATCGTCTGTGACGACTGCGGGTTGGTAATCGAGGAGGAGAACATCGACCGCGGGCCGGAGTGGCGCGCGTTCAATCACAACGAACGGCAGAACAAGTCCCGGGTGGGCGCGCCCACCACCCAGACGATGCACGACAAGGGGCTGACTACCCAAATCGACTGGAAGGACAAAGACGCCTACGGGCAGTCGCTGTCCTCGGAGAAGCGAAGTCAGATGCACCGACTGCGCAAGTGGCAGGAGCGTATCCGCACGAAAGACGCCGGCGAGCGCAACCTCCAGTTCGCGCTCAGCGAAATCGACCGCATGGCCTCCGCGCTGGGCGTCCCGCGCTCCGTCCGTGAAGTCGCGTCGGTCATCTACCGCCGCGCGCTGAACGAGGACCTCATCCGTGGCCGCTCCATCGAGGGCGTCGCCACTTCCTGTCTCTACGCCGCCTGCCGACAGGAGGGGATTCCGCGCAGTCTGGAGGAGGTTTCCGACGTGTCCCGGGTCGAGCAGAAGGAAATCGGACGGACCTACCGATACGTCGCTCAGGAACTCAGCCTGAAGATGGAGCCGGTCGACCCCAAACAGTACGTCCCGCGGTTCGCCTCCGACCTCGAACTCAGCGAGGAGGTGCAGTCGAAGGCAAACGAAATCATCGACGAGACGGCCGAGAAGGGGCTCCTCTCCGGGAAGTCACCCACCGGCTACGCCGCCGCCGCCATCTACGCCGCCTCGCTGCTCTGCAACGAGAAGAAAACCCAGCGCGAAGTCGCCGACGTCGCCCAGGTCACCGAAGTCACCATCCGTAACCGCTATCAGGAGCAAATCGAAGCCATCGGCGTCCGGTAATCGCTCCCCGACCAGCGGCCGACGGGTTTATAAATCTGCAGGCGTGAGTAGGCTGTACTGGCACAGTTTACTGTGCCACCCCCACCATCCCCCCACCCCCCACCTTTCCTACAACCGGTGAGCGACTGCTCACTCCGGGCAGACTTCCGGCCGGTCGACGATGACGCCGTCCACCCCGACGTATTCGAGTGCCCTCGCGTCGTGAACCGACGGGACCGTCCACGCGTTGACGTTGAGGCCGGTGTCGTGGGCGCGCTCGACGAAATCGTCGACGCAGAGCTGCCAGTGTGGGTGGACAGCGGTGCAGTCCTCGGTGCGTGCGACGTTCAAAATCCCGGTTTCGTCGTCTTCAGCCGAGACGTACGCGACCCGCTCCGCGCCAGCGTCGCGCGCTTCCCGGAGGACCGACGGCCCGAACGAGGAGACGAGTACCTCGACGCCCGCGTCGTCGGCCGACGCGAGCGCGTCGGCCGCGAGCCCCGCCTCTTTCAGTTCGACGTTGAGTTCGACGCCCGACTCGACAGCGTCGAGGGCCGCCGAGAGCGTCGGGATACCCTCGCCGGACCCGAGAACGTCGAGCGAAGCGAGTTCGTCGCTGGTGAACTCCTCGACCCGGCCGGTGGCGTCCGTCACGCGGTCGACGGCCTCGTCGTGGGCGAGGACAAGTTCGCCGGAGCCACAGCGACGAACGTCCACTTCGACGGCGTTCACCCGTTCCGTTGCGGCGCGGACCGCGGCGACGGTGTTTTCGGGGTACGTCTCGGCGAAACCGCGGTGGGCGATACAGCGCACGGAGAGGTATCGGCCGGCGCGTGAGAAAGTGTTTTTGCCCGGTCACCCAACCGGTTCCCCATGCGTGCCGTTCGCTTCCACGACCACGGCGGGACAGACGTGTTGCAGGTAGACGACATCGACCGACCGACCCCCGGTCCCGAGGACGTACTCGTGGCTGTCGAAGCCGCGGCCGTCAACCCGGTCGACACCTACTTTCGAGACGGCGCGTATCCGCCCGGTGACCTCCCGTGGACGACCGGTTCCGACGTGGCTGGCACGGTTGCGGCCGTCGGCTCCGACGTCGAGTCCGTCACAGAAGGAGACCGCGTATTCGCCACCGGACTCGGCAACGACCGACAGGGCACCTGCGCGGAGTACGTCACCGTCCCGACGGACTCCCTCGCGGTGTTGCCCGACGGCGTCTCCTTCGAGACGGGGGCCGCGACGGCACTGGTCGGCGTCACCGCGTGGCAGTCACTCGTCGCGCGCGGCGGCCTCGAACCCGGCGAGCGCGTACTGGTCCACGGCGGGTCCGGCGGCGTCGGTCACGTCGCGGTCCAACTGGCCGCGGCGTCTGGTGCCCGGGTCACGACCACCGCCGCACCGACCTACCACGACCGACTCCGCGAGTTGGGGGCCGACGACGTGTTCGACTACGCGCGCTCCGACCTCGGGGCGGCAGTCACCGATGCGGGCCGACCCGACGTGATTCTGGACCACCGCCTCGACGAGTACCTCGCGTTCGATGCCGACGTGGCCGCGTTCGGTGCCTGCATCGCCGCCATCGGCAACGAAGCCCAGTCGGCCACGTTCGAGAGCGTCCCGCGCTGTCGCGGGAAAGCCCTCGCGGTCCACCACGTCAGCATGTTCAACACGCCGGACGTGGGGGGCGTCCTCGCCCGTCTCGCCTCGCTCGCGGCCGACGGTGACGTGGCCGCCGAGGTGGCCCGCACTTACGACCTCTCGGACGTCGCCGAGGCCCACCGCGCCGTCCTCGAAGACAGCTACTTCGGCAAACTCGTCGTGACGCCCTGACTGTCCGGCGGCGGACGCCGACGTACCTCTTCGAGGAGTCGCGTCCTGCACTGGCACACGTTATCCACGGTCGACCGCAGCGACGGGCACATCCTCTCGTTGTGTCCGGACGCGACCAGCATCAGGCGTGGGGTAGGAATGACGGAACACGGCGACCCCGGCCCAGATATGACCGCTCGGCTATAGGTGTGCATTCCGTCGAACCTCCGCGCTGACACCAGTCCGAGCCACGCTGGTCAACAAACATTTCATACAGGGTCGAATAGGTCCGCGAGGTGAGACACACATGACAGAACGAGAGACATGGGCAACTCGTGCTGGATTCTTGGTGGCAGCCATCGGTAGTGCAGTGGGACTGGGGAACCTCTGGCAGTTCCCGTTCAAGACAGCGGGCAACGGCGGGGCGGCGTTCGTCGCCTTCTACCTGATAGCCGTCCTGTTGATAGGGTTCCCGGCGATGCTCGCGGAGTTCGTCATGGGGCGACGGACACACCGAAACGCCGTCGACGCGTTCACCGAACTCGGGCACCGCCAGTGGCGTGTCCTCGGGGCGTTGGCGGTGGTGACCGGGTTCTGGATCCTCTCGTACTACAACGTCGTCGGTGGCTGGGTGTTGCGCTACATCGTCGGCAGTGCGCAAGGGGCATACTTCGGCGCGCCGGCGGAGTACTTCGGTGCCGTCTCGGCCGGACCGGAGGCCATCGCCGCCCAACTGGTCTTCCTCGTCATCGTCGTCGGCATCGTGGCGCTGGGCATCGAGGACGGTATCGAGAAGGCCACGAAGGTGATGGTACCGAGCATCGTCGTCCTGATGCTCCTCCTCGCGGCGTGGGCACTGACGCTCTCCGGTGCCGGTGAGGGGTACGCCTACTTCCTCACGCCCAGCCTCGACGCGATGGTCGACAACGCTGGCACCGCCATCCCCTTCGCCGTCGGGCAGGCGTTCTTCACTCTCTCGCTGGGGATGGCCATCATGATAACGTACTCGTCGTACATCGGTGAGGACGACAACCTACTGGTCGACGGCGGCACCGTCGTCGTCGTCAATACGCTCATCGGCATCCTCGCAGGCCTGGTCGTCTTCCCGATTCTGTTCGCCAACGGTATCGACCCCGCGCTGGACGGCGGCGCGTCGGCACTGTTCATCGCCGTCGCCTCCGGGTTCGCCGGGTTGCCGCTGGGCGAAGTCATCGGCGTCGTCTTCTTCGGCGTCGTGGCACTGGCGGCACTCTCCTCCGCGATTAGCCTGATGGAAGTGACGGTGGCGTGGGCCAACGACAACTTCGGCATCCCGCGGCCCCAGCTGGCGGTCGGTATCGGCGTCGGCCTGTTCGTCTTGGGACTGCCCTCGGCGTGGGACGTGTCACTGTTGACGTGGTTCGACAACATCGCCTACAGCCTGCTGTTGCCGCTGTCGGTGCTGTTGCTCGTGCTGTTCGTCGGATGGGTCCTCGCGGACGACGCAGTCGCGGAACTCCGCAAGGGGGCCGGGGGCTTGGAGTCGCTCGGGCCGGTGTGGCTGTGGGGACTCCGCTTGGTCGTGCCACTGTTGGTCTTGGCGACGCTGGGGCTGGGCGTCTACGAACTGTTCTTAGCACCGGAGCCGACGTTCTTCGCGCCGTTCTAACCGTCTCGACACGCTTTTTCCATCGCCGCTGGAATCTTCGCTGATGACGAGAGCATCTTGGCGCACGCGAATCGGGTTCATCCTCGCCGCCGTGGGGAGTGCCGTCGGCATCGGGAACGTCTGGCGGTTCCCGTGGTTCACCGCGGACAACGGCGGTGCCGCCTTTCTACTGCTGTATCTCGTCTTCGTCGTGCTGGTCGGCGTGCCCGGTCTGTTGGGCGAGTTCGTCATCGGTCGCCGCGGTCGGAGCGACCCCGTCGGCGCGTTCTCGGCCCTCGGCGGCCGCAACTGGCGGGCGATGGGCGGCGTCGCGTTGCTCGCCTCGGTCGTCATCCTCTCGTTCTACTCGGTCGTCGGCGGCTGGATTCTCCGCTACCTGCTCGGGAGCGTCACGGGCGCGTACTTCGCGGCCCCGCAGCAGTTCTTCGCGGCCATCGACTACGGCCTCGGGTCGGTCGTCGCCCACGTCGTCTTTCTGCTCGTGACGGCGGGCATCGTCTACGCCGGCGTCGACCGCGGCATCGAGGTGGCGACGAAGATTATGGTTCCCGGCATCGTCCTCTTGCTCGTCGGGCTGGCCGCGTGGGCGAGTACGCTCCCCGACGTGGCCGGTGGCTACAGCTTCTACCTCTCGCTGGACTGGGGCTACCTCCAAGCGAACTTCGTCGACGTGGCCGCGGCCGCCGCCGGGCAAGCCCTCTTCACCCTCTCCGTCGGTGCGGGTGTGATGTTGACCTACGCTTCCTACCTCGGCGAAGACCGCTCGCTCGCCGCCGACGGGACGATAATCGCCGTCCTCAACACCACCGTGGGACTGCTGGCCGGGTTGGTCATCTTCCCGGTCCTGTTCTCGCTCGGCGTCCCGCCCGGCGAGGGCGGCCCCGGCGCGCTGTTCATCAGCCTCGCCGGGGCCTTCGCGGAGTTGCCCTACAGCAGGCTCGTCGGCGTCGCCTTCTTCGGCGTCGTCGCGCTGGCGGCGCTCTCCTCGGCCATCTCGCTGTTCGAGGTGCCCGTCGCCTACCTCGTCGACGAACACGGCATCGCTCGCTCGCGGGCGACCGCTGGCGTCGGCGGCCTGTTTCTGGTCACCGGAAGCCTCGCCGCGCTCTCCCCCTCGCTGTTTACGCTGCTGGCCGATACTGTCGCGAACGTGGCCCTGACCGTCGGACTGCTCGGGTATCTCCTGTTCGCCGGGTGGGTCCTCGGGCGTGACGCGCTGGCGGAGTACGAGTCGGGAGCCGGGCGGGTAGCGCGCGCGCTCGGTCGGCCGTGGCTGTACGCCATCGCGGTCGTGCTCCCGATGTTCTTGACCTTCACGCTGCTTTCCAGTGTCTCGGGCGTGCTCGGCGTGTCGGTCCCCGCACGGTGGCTGCTCGTCGCCGCCGTCCTCTGTGTCGTCGCGGCCATCGCCGTCCTCCGGCGACCCACGTCGGCGTTCTGACCACCGAGACACACGCCGCCCGGTCCAGCACCGCACTGCCGGCCGGAAGTGCCAACGTTTATTCGCGTCAGACCGTAGGTCCGAGCGATAGATGCCCTCTGAGGACCCGGCGGCGCGGTCTGCGAGCGCGTCCGTCGGCGCGGCCGTCGCCCCACCACCGGCGTTCGCCGAACAAGCCAACGTCACCGCGGCGTCGCTCCGCGAGGAGTTCGCGGAGAACTGGCCGGCCTGCTGGGAGCGGGCCGCCGACCTGCTCGACTGGCGAGACGACTACGAGGCGGTCCTCGGCGGCGACGGCCCGCCTTTCCGCTGGTTCGAGGGCGGGTCGCTGAACGCGTCGTACAACTGCATCGACCGACATGTCGAGGCCGGGCGGAAGAACCAAGTCGCCCTGCGGTGGGCGGGCCGCCTCGGCGAGAGTCGTGCGTACACGTACTTGGACCTCCACCGGGAGGTCAACGAGTTCGCCGCCGCCCTCCGCGCGCTCGGCGTCGAGGAGGGCGACATCGTCACGCTGTACATGCCGATGATACCGGAGTTGCCGGTGGCGATGCTGGCGTGTGCCCGCATCGGCGCGCCTCACTCGGTGGTGTTCGCCGGCTTCTCCGCGGACGCG
The DNA here is from genome assembly GCF_023028225.1 of Halorientalis litorea. NCBI lineage: Archaea > Methanobacteriati > Methanobacteriota > Halobacteria > Halobacteriales > Haloarculaceae > Halorientalis > Halorientalis litorea. Next base: position 325,029 of record NZ_CP095482.1, on the reverse strand, counting down.
CTGGCCACCCGCATGGAGAGTGCCGACTCGGAGTACCTCGTCACCTGTGACGGCTACTACCGCCGCGGGACGCCGGTTCACCAGAAGAGCAAGGCCGACAACGCCCGCGTCGAACTCGACCACAGCGTCGAGGCGACGGTGGTGGTCGACCGACTCGGTGACCAGCCACCGCTCGACGACGACGAGTACGACTACGAACGCCTCGTCAGACAGCACCACAGCGCGACGGTCGACCCCGTGCCCCGAGACGCCGGGGACATGCTCTTTCTCATCCACACCTCCGGGACGACCGGCGAGCCGACCGGGGTGCGTCACACGACCGGCGGGTACCTCGCACAGACCGCGTGGACGGCCCGGTCGGTCCTCGACATCAAGCCCGAGGACACGTACTGGTGTTCGGCGGATATCGGCTGGATTACCGGCCACTCCTACATCGTCTACGGCCCCCTCGCGTTGGGGGCGACGACGATGCTCTACGAGGGCGCGCCCGACTACCCCGAGAAAGACCGCGTGTGGGAACTCATCGAGCGGAACGCGGTCGACGTGTTCTACACGGCACCGACGGCGATTCGGGCGTTCATGAAGTGGGGCGCGGAGTACCCGGAGAGCCACGACCTCTCCAGCCTGCGCCTCCTCGGCACTGTCGGCGAGCCAATCAACCCCCGCGCGTGGAAGTGGTATCACGAACACATCGGGAACGGCGAGTGCCCCGTCGTCGATACGTGGTGGCAGACCGAGACGGGCGCGATGATGGTGACGACGCTCCCCGGCGTCGACGACATGAAACCCGGGTCGGCCGGACGCCCGCTCCCGGGCATTAGCGTCGAAGTGGTCGACGAGGACGGCGCGCCGACCGACCCCGGCGAGGCGGGCTACCTGACCGTCGACAAGCCCTGGCCCGCGATGCCGCTGTCGATGGTCGAGGACACGGGTTGGTTCGCGGACCACGAGCAGGGCCGCCCCCCGCTCGACCGGTTCGACTGGGCGTACTTCACCGAGGACGCCGCTGCCGTGGACGAGGACGGCTACATCACGCTGTTGGGCCGCGTCGACGATGTCATCAACGTCTCGGGGCACCGGTTCGGGACGATGGAGATAGAGAGTGCCATCACCGCCGTCGAGGGCGTGGCAGAGGCCGCCGTCGTCGGCGCGCCACACGACCTGAAGGGTGAGGCCATCTACGCGTACGTCACGCCGGTGAACGCCGACGACGAGGCGACGCTCCGCGAGCGTATCGTCGCGGGCGTCGAGGACGCCATCGGCCCCATCGCCGTCCCCGCCGGTATCGTGTTCACGCCTGACCTCCCGAAGACGCGCTCGGGGAAGATAATGCGCCGCCTGCTCGGAGCCGTCGCCCGCGACGACGACCTCGGCGACATCAGCGCGCTGCGGAACCCGGAAGTCATCGGCGAACTCGACCCGATTCCGGAGCGCGAGGACTGACCACCTGTCGTCTCGGGACACTCGACCTGCTTCGGGAAAATGAAGTAAAACGAAACGCTGGGACGGATATTTCTCCGTCGGAGGCCCAGAGTTCGGATACACGGGCAGCCTGCGGTGGATTTTTTACTTCGGATTGAGAGATATAGACGAAACATGGTCGGCGGCGAGGCGGTCGCGGACGACGGACTCACCGACTGGCAGTACCAGCAATTGCGGCGCGCGACGCGGACGCATCGGGAGGAACTGGTCGTGCGACTCGGCGGTGAAGTCGGCCTCCGGCCCGCGGAGATGACCCGGATTCGTCCGGCCCACGTGTCGACACACTCCCGGGACGGGCGGGACCACTCGCTCCTCACGGTGCTGGACGAATCGGGGGCGGCGGACCGAACCGCGTACCTCCCGCCCGACGTGGAACACGACTTCCGGCAGTTCGTCCGTGCCGAGGGCGTCGACGCCGAGGACCGGATACTGCCGGTGACGCCCCGCCGGGTTCAGATGCTCGTCACCGAGGTGGCCGAACGCGCGGCCGACCGAACCGGGGACGGTGGCCTCGCCGACGCGTCGAGTCGGGTGCTCCGCCGGTACTTCGCCCACCAGACGCTCACCGACGAGGGCGTGCATCCGCGCGTCGTGCAGGCCGTCGGCGGGTGGGACCGCCTCGCCAGCCTCGAACCGTACTTCGAGACGCCGGAACCGGAGGACGTGGTCGCCGCGTTCGCCGACACGTCTCTCTCGGGGAGCGGTCCCGACGCGGAGACGGCCACCGAGGCTGCCCCGTCCGCCGACGGGGACGCCGGGAAGCCTGCCGACGACAGTCGTCTCGATGCCGTCCTCGACGCCGTCCGGGACGCCGGTGACGCCCTCGTCCGCACGTCGACTGCCGACGAGGCCGCACGGACGGCCTGTGCGGAACTCGTGGGCGACGCGTACGCCGTCGCGGTGTTCTGTGAGCACTCGGGCGACGACGTGCGAGTCGTGGCGGGCGCGGGCGTGGCGGACGCGGCGGCGGTCCCCCTCGGCACGGCGAGTGCCGTCACCGAGGCACGCGAGACAGGCGCGCTACGGGCGACGCGGGACGTGCGAGACGACCCCGCTTTCGCCAACTGGGGGGACCACGCCGCGGAGGTGGGCTACCGGGCCGGGGCCGCCGTGCCGGTGGCACACGGCGAGACGACACACGGGGTCCTCTGCGTCGGTGCCGAGACTGCCGACGCGTTCACCGACCGGGAGCGGACACTGCTCGCCACCCTCGGGACCCGTATCGGGAGTGCCATCACCGCCGCACAGCAGCGGAAGACGCTTCTCGCCGACACCGCCGTCGAACTCGAACTCCGGAGCACCGACCCGGCGTCGTTCTTCGTCGCGGCGTCGGCCGAACACGACTGCACGTTCGCGCTCGAAGGCGTCGTCCCCGGCGAGGACCGCTCGCTGTTGTACTTCGTGGCAGTCGAGAACGTCCCGCCCGACAGCCTGCTCGAATGGGTGAACGACCACGAGTCCGTCGCCGACGCCCGCCTCGTGCGCGAGTACGAGGACGAGGCCCTCTTCGAGTTCGTCGTCGTCGGCCCCGACCCCTCGAAGGCTCTCGTCCAACGGGGGGCGACGGTCCGCGAGATGGTCGCGAGTTCGGGCCAGCAGCGCGTCGTCAGCGAGGTGCCGTCCGACGCCGACATCCGCGCACTGCTCGACGCCATCACGGACGCGTTTCCGGCGACCGAACTCGTCACGAAACGTGAGCGTGAGCGACCGGTCGAGACTGCCGCCGCCTTCCGTTCCTCGCTCCGCGACGGCCTGACCGAGAAACAGTCGGCCGTCCTGCAGGCCGCCTACCACGCCGGCTACTTCGAGTGGCCCCGCGGGAGTACTGCCGAGGAACTGGCCGACGCCATCGGCATCACGTCGCCGACGCTCCACAACCACCTGCGCCGGGCACAGCAGAAACTCCTGAGCGAGTTCTTCGAGGGGGAGGGCGGCCGCCGTCAGGAATCGCCGTGGGACCGCTGACCCGCTAACTGTTTAGTGGTCCGTGGTGCCGCGGACGTAATCCCCGTACTGCGGCGACGTGGGTTTCTAAACTGAAGAAATACACTCTCGATTCCAGTGTCTGAAACACAAATTTCGTTTCTCCTTGTTTGTTTGTAAACCGAATGCAGGCGGCCTGTACGCCGGCGTTCGTAGAATCGGCTTGTCATAATTAGACTCTGGGCTTAACAGGGATGTCGGTGAGTGTAATTATGAATCATGTCCGAAGACGGTGAATCAGCCGGTGAACTCGAAGCGCGATTGCCGGACGGCGAGACGTTCGAGCCACCGGCGTCGTTCGTCGAACAGGCGAACGTGAGCGACGAGGGCATCTACGAGGCGTTCGAGGAGGACTGGCCGGCCTGCTGGGAGCGGGCCGCCGACCTGCTCGACTGGGACGACGACTACGACACGGTCCTCAACGACAGTGACGCTCCGTTCTACGAGTGGTTCACGGGCGGGTCGCTGAACGCGTCGTACAACTGCGTCGACCGACACGTCGAGGCGGGCCGCGGCGACGAAGCGGCCATCGAGTGGGTCGGCGAACTCGGCGAGACACGCACGTACACGTACGACGACCTCCACCGGGAGGTCAACGAGTTCGCCGCCGCCCTGCGTGAACTGGGCGTGGCCGAAGACGACGTGGTGACGCTGTACATGCCGATGATACCGGAGTTGCCGGTGGCGATGCTGGCGTGTGCCCGCATCGGCGCGCCTCACTCGGTGGTGTTTGCCGGCTTCTCCGCGGACGCACTCGCCACCCGCATGGAGAGTGCCGACTCGGAGTACCTCGTCACCTGTGACGGCTACTACCGCCGCGGCGACGTACTCCCGCACAAGGAGAAGGCCGACGAGGGCCTCGCCTCCGTCGGCCACGACGTGACGACAATCGTCGCCGACCGGACGGGCGAGGAGTACGACCACCCGATGGCCGACGGTGAACACGACTTCGACGAGTTGCTCGCGGCTCACGAAGGGGCGACGGTCGAACCCGTCCAACGTGACGCCGAGGACATGCTCTTCCTGATGTACACGTCGGGAACCACGGGCAAACCCAAGGGCGTCAAACACACCACGGGCGGGTACCTGTCCTACGTCTCGTGGACGGCCCACGCGGTGTTAGACATCAAGCCCGAGGACACGTACTGGTGTTCGGCGGACATCGGCTGGATTACCGGTCACTCCTACATCGTCTACGGGCCGTTGGCACTCGGCACGACCAGCGTGATGTACGAGGGGACGCCGGACTACCCGGAGAAGGACCGCTTGTGGGAAATCGTCGAGGACTACGACGTGACTCAGTTGTACACGGCACCGACGGCGATTCGGGCCTTCATGAAGTGGGGCGCGGAGTACCCGAACCGTCACGACCTCTCCAGTCTCCGTCTGTTGGGGACCGTCGGCGAGCCAATCAACCCCCGCGCGTGGAAGTGGTACTACAAGCACATCGGCGACGAGTCCTGTCCCGTCGTGGACACGTGGTGGCAGACCGAGACCGGCGGCATGATGATTACGACGCTCCCCGGCGTCGGCGAGATGAAACCGGGGTCGGCCGGGCCGCCACTGCCGGGCATCAGCGCGAACGTCCTCGACCAGTCCGGCGATCCGGTCGACCCCGGCGAGGCGGGCTACCTGACCGTCGACAAGCCCTGGCCGGGCATGTTGCGGACGCTGTACCGTAACGACGAGCGGTTCGTCGAAGAGTACTGGCGGGAGTATTCGGACCCCGAGGACGACGAGTGGGTGTACTTCCCCGAGGACGGAGCGAAACTCGACGAGGACGGCTACATCACCGTCCTCGGGCGTGTCGACGACGTCATCAACGTCTCGGGGCACAGGCTGGGGACGATGGAACTCGAATCGGCCATCGTCGGCGTCGAAGGTGTGGCCGAGGCTGCCGTCGTGGGCGGTGACCACGACATCAAGGGTGAGGCAGTCTACGCCTACGTCATCACCGAGGACGGCCACGAGGGTGACGAGGCGTTGCGCGAACGCATCGTCACGGGTGTCGAGGACGCCATCGGCCCCATCGCACGGCCCGAGGACGTCATCTTCACCCCCGAACTCCCCAAGACGCGCTCGGGGAAGATAATGCGCCGCCTGCTCGAAGACATCGCGAACGGCGACGAACTCGGGAACACCAACACGCTGCGGAACCCCGAAATCGTCGACGACATCGCCGGAAAGGTCGGCGGGGACTGACTCACACCACGCTTTTCGAACACACACGACGCAAACGACGACACAACACGACCGAAACTATGACAGAGAACAACTCACACGAACCGGCCGACGACGCGGTGGTCGATACCGACGGTGGCACTGTCACCGGTGCCGCACAGCACCACCGCGACACCGACTACCTGAATCGCGAAGTGAACCTCCTGAAACCGAGCACGCCGTTCATGCGTGACCACTTGAAACTGGTCTGGGGCAGTTTCGCCGTCTGGGTTCTCGCCACGTGGGGGCCAGTCGTAGCGACGTTCCTCGCGCCGAGTACGATGACGTCGCTGACCATCCTCGGGTTCCCGGCGCACTACTTCATGGTCGCCCTGTTCGCCCCGACGAGTTCGCTCGTGCTGGCGGCCATCTACGCCCGCCGCCGGGACAAACTCGACGAGAAGTACGGCATCAACACCACCGCCCCGACCGGGACTGCCAGCGGGTCCGGTGAGAAGGCGGCCACCGACGGGGGTGTGAACGAATGATGCCGCTCCCACTCCAGGCGGAGGCACTCGACATCTCGTTCAAACCCACCGGCGCGGTCATCGTCTTCCTGATGATGGCCTCGTTCCTCGCCATCGGCTATCTGTTCAGGGTCGCCGACACCGAGGGGATGTGGGTCGCCGGGCGTGGCATCGGGTTCATCGAGAACGGCATGGCCATCGCGGCGAACTGGATGTCCGCCGCCTCCTATCTCGGACTGGCGGGTCTCATCGCCCTCGCCGGGTTCTACGGCTTGGCGTTCGTCATCGGCTGGACGACGGGCTACTTCGTCCTGCTCATCTTCCTCGCGGCGCAGATGCGCCGCTTCGGGAAGTACACCGCACCCGACTTCGTCGGTGACCGCTTCAACTCCCCGACCGCACGCGCCATCGCCGCGTTCACGACGCTGCTCATCGCGTACGTCTACTCGGTCGGGCAGGCAAGCGGCATGGGCTTGGTCGGGCAGTACGTCTTCGGCCTCGACTTCGTTCCGATGGTCATCGTGATGATGGCGATTACGGTCGGTTACCTCGCGCTCTCGGGCATGCTGGGCGCGACGAAGGGGATGGCTGTCCAGTACGTCATCCTCATCGTCGCGTTCCTCGTGGGCGTGTTCGCCGTCGGCTGGTACCACCAGGGGATGGTCCTCCCTCAGATTCAGTACGGGGCCATGATTAGCGACCTCGGCAACCAGTTCTCGGAGCCGTTCGTCAACGCGCCGTTCTACGTCTGGATTGCCACCGCGTTCTCGCTCATCTTCGGGACCTGTGGCCTCCCGCACGTGCTCGTGCGGTTCTACACCGTCGAGAACGAGCGGACCGCGCGCTGGTCGACCGTCTCGGGGCTGTTCTTCATCATGCTCCTGTACTGGTCGGCCCCCGCGATGGCCGCGCTCGGCGTCGACCTGTTCGCGGCTGACGCCGGCATCTCGGCGTCACAGGTGTTCGCAGGGGCCGAGGCTGGCGGCATGAGCGGTGCGGAAGGGGACGTCATCGTCGTGCTGGCGGCCCAGTTGGCACAACTCCCGCAGTGGCTGGTCGGCTTCGTCGCGGCCGGTGCGATGGCCGCGGCGATTGCGACGACTGCCGGCCTGTTCATCACGGCCTCCTCGGCCGTCGCACACGACATCTACACGGAACTCATCAACCCCGACGCGACCCAACGCCAGCAGGTCCTGCTCGGCCGTGCGACCATCGTCGGCATCGGCGCGCTCGTGACGCTCACCGCGCTCGACCCGCCGGCACTCATCGGCGAACTCGTCGCGCTCGCGTTCTCGCTCGCGGCCATCGTGCTGTTCCCGATGTTCTTCCTCGGCCTGTGGTGGGAGAACACCAACCGTCAGGGCGCGCTCTCCGGGATGACCGTCGGCCTCGTCGTCTGGATTGCGGCCGTGGTCAACGACCTCATCATGCCGTTCAGCGAGTTGTACGGCGAACTCGTGCCGGCCATCGGGGCCGCACTCGTCGGGACGCCCCTCGTGTTCGCCGTGACCATCATCGTCTCGCTCGCGACCAGTGACCCGCCGGAACACATCAAGAAGATGGTCCGGCAGTGTCACAGCCCGGAACCGATGGGCCAGCAACAAACCGCCGAAGACGTCGTCAGCACCGACGGGGGCCAGACCCCCGCGGACGACTGAACCATGTACGAGAACATCCTCATCCCCACGGACGGTAGCAAGACGGCAGAACGCGCGGTCGACCAAGCGGTCGACATCGCCGGAAAGTACGACGCGACGGTCCACGTCCTCTACGTCGTGGACGTCGACGCCACCAGCTATTCGCTGGGCACCGAACAGGTCGACCGCATCCGTCAAGGTCACATCGACGACATGCCGGAGGTACAAGCCGACGCCGACGAAGCGACGGAGTACGTCGCCGACTTAGCCGCCGAACACGGCCTCACCGTCGAGCGACACGTCCGCGTCGGTGAACCGGCCCGGGCGATTCGGAAGTTCGTCGAGGAGAACGACATCGACCTCGTCGTCATGGGTTCACACGGTCGCTCCGGCCTCTCGCGGGTCATCCTCGGGAGCGTGACGGAGAAAGTACTCCGCCGGACGCGACTCCCCGTCCTCGTCGTCGACGTACACGGGGACGATGTCGAAACCGACGCACCGCCGACACAAGAGGAATAGCGGTCCGCACCCGACACACGAACATGCACCACACGACAACACGAACGGGCTGGGGTGACGCGCGGTGAGTCTCGTCGAGACGATTCGAGAACACGTTCGCGAGAACGGGTCTGGCATGGTGTCGGACCTCCTGTTCGCGCTCGTGTGGGTGACCATCGTGGAAGTGTTCTTCACGTTCGTCGACGGCCCGCAGTGGGCGTACTACACGTTCATGCTCGCGGGCGTCGTCGCCTACTTCGGCTTCTTCTGGTCGCTAGATGTGGCACGGGAGCGGGCCTGACTCGCACCGTGCCGCCTGCCCGAGCGTTCCTGCGTGTCGCTCGGTGGCTGTCGGCGACGCACCCGATTGTGTCGAGACAGGTCGGAAAATCCTTTACCTGCGTGTTCGTGTTCACTCCGCATGGACCGACGCCTGACGACGGGATGTGAGACTGGATGACGATGGAAGAACGCGTCGCGGAACTCCGTGAGAAGAAACGCGAGGCCGAACTCGGCGGTGGCGAGGACCGCATCGAGGCTCAACACGACCGGGGGAAGAAGACAGCCCGCGAACGCATCGACTACTTCCTCGACGACGGGACGTTCAACGAAATCGACACGCTCCGGGAACATCGGTCGACCAACTTCGACATGGACGAACGGGAGATGCCCGGCGACGGCGTGGTGACCGGCTACGGCGAAGTCGACGGCCGGAAGGTGTTCGTCTTCGCCCACGACTTCACCGTGATGGGCGGGTCTCTCGGCGAGGCGTTCGCCCAGAAAGTCTGTAAGATAATGGACAAGGCAGTCGAGACTGGCTGTCCGATTATCGGGCTGAACGACTCCGCCGGCGCGCGCATTCAGGAAGGCATCGACTCGCTCGCCGGCTACGCCGACATCTTCCACCGCAACCAGTTGGCCTCCGGCGTCGTCCCCCAGATTTCGGCCATCATGGGGCCGTGTGCGGGCGGGGCCGTCTACTCCCCCGCTATCACGGACTTCATCTTCATGGTACAGGACACGAGCCACATGTTCATTACGGGGCCGGACGTCATCGAGACGGTCACCGGCGAGGAAGTCGGGTTCGAGGAGTTGGGCGGGGCACAGACCCACGCCACCGAGTCCGGCGTCTCCCACTTCACCGCCGCCGCCGAGGAGGAGGCACTGGACGACATCAAGTATCTGCTCTCGTTCCTTCCGCAGAACAACGTCGAGGACCCGCCCCGCGTCGAACCGTGGGACGACCCGGAGCGCGAACCCGACGAACTGCTGGACATCGTGCCGGAGGTACCACAGAAGCCCTACGACATGCGCGAGGTCATCGGCCTGATTGCCGACGAGAACTCCTTCTTCGAGGTGGCCGAGGGGTACGCCCGCAACCTCACCACCGGGTTCGCACGCCTCGACGGTCGGTCCGTCGGCGTCGTCGGCAACAACCCGCACGTCAACGCCGGGACGCTCGACATCGACGCCTCGATGAAGGGCGCGCGGTTCGTCCGCTTCTGTGACGCGTTCAACATCCCGATTCTGACGTTCGTGGACGTGCCCGGGTTCATGCCCGGTACCGACCAAGAGCACGACGGCATCATCAAACACGGCGCGAAACTGCTCTACGCGTACTCCGAGGCTACCGTGCCCCTGCTGACAGTCATCACGCGGAAGGCGTACGGCGGAGCGTACGACGTGATGGCGTCGAAACACGTCGGTGCGGACATGAACTACGCGTGGCCGACGGCCGAAATCGCCGTCATGGGGCCACAGGGCGCGGTGAACGTCCTCTACGACGACGAACTCGCGGACGCCGACGACGTGGAGGCCCGGCGGCAGGAACTCATCGACGAGTACCGCGATGCCTTCGCCAACCCGTACACGGCGGCCCAGCGTGGCTTCGTCGACGACGTGCTCGAACCAGCCGAGACGCGCTCGCGTCTCATCTCGGACCTCGAAATGGTTCGGAACAAGCGGAAAGACCACCCGGACCGCAAACACGGCAACATTCCGCTGTGACATGACCGAGGACCGCACAGGCACGGACGCAGCGTTGCTGGCGGCCATCGCGGCGGAGTTGGAGAACGCCGACGCGGACGAGGCCGCCGCCATCGCCGTCGCGCTCGGTGCCCATCTCAGTGACCGCGAACGCGCGGCCGCCGCCGCGGCGACGGACGACGCGACCCCCGGCTGGGAGGGCCGTCGCTGGGCCTACGCCGGGCGACTCGGACGCAAGCACGGCCGCCACGTCCGCGTGCCGGAGTCGGCACCCGCGGACCCGTGGGCCGCCGCCAGCCGCGCCGACAGACTGTAGGTCACCCGACCGTCGTCCCGCACTCGGGACAGCGGAGCGACCCGCCGTCGCTCCCGAACTCGACACCGAGCGCGTCCACGTCCTCACACTCGGGGCACGCGACGGGGACGCGAATTTTCCCCCAATCGTGGCGCGCGCCGGGCGCGCCGAGTGCCAGCACTTCCGCCGCCTCGTCGCCCTCGTTCTGCCCGTGGTGGTACTCGCCGGCGGCGAAGCGGATAACCTCGTCCGTCTCGACGACTCGCTCGCCGTCCTCGGTGTCGAACGTCACCGCCCCCGAGAGAACGTAGAACACTTCCTCCTGGTCGAGGTGCGTGTGGTAGCCGCCGTCACACGCGTCCCCCGGTTCCAGCGTGTAGTGGTTGAGTGCCACTTCTTCGGTCCCGAGCACGTCCGAGAGCGCGCGCGCACCGTCCGTCGCGCCCGCGGGATGCTCGAACGGGTCGAGGTCCGCGATTGCCGTGTGTTCCATCGTGCGGGTCGGACACGGACCATCGTGATAGCTCTTTCACCTGTGATGTGACCCACCCTGTCCACCGCCGCCGTCTGTCATCCGATTTAGAAACAACTGCTAGGACGTTTACGAGGTCGCCGTTCCGCATACTTTTATCACCCGAACCCCGGATAGGTTGCGTATGTTCGACAAGGTTCTCGTCGCCAACCGCGGCGAGATAGCAGTTCGGGTGATGCGAGCGTGTGAAGACTTGGGCGTCGATACTGTCGCCGTTTACAGCGAGGCCGACAAACACAGCGGCCACGTCCGGCACGCGGACGAGGCGTACAACGTCGGTCCGGCACGGGCCGCCGACTCCTACCTCGACCACGACACCATCATCGAGACGGCACAGAAAGCCGACGCGGACGCCATCCACCCCGGCTACGGCTTCCTCGCGGAGAACGCGGAGTTCGCCCGCAAGGTCGAGGAGACGGAAGGCGTCACGTGGGTCGGTCCCGCCGGAGACGCCATGGAGCGTCTCGGCGAGAAGACCAAGGCTCGAAACGTGATGTCCGACGCCGACGTGCCCATCGTCCCCGGGACGGACCCGATTACGGACCCCGAGGAAGTCGAGGCGTTCGCGGAGGAACACGGCTACCCGATAGCAATCAAGGCCGAGGGCGGTGGCGGTGGCCGGGGGATGAAAATCGTCCGGGAGGAGAGCGAAATCGAGGAGCAACTGGAGAGTGCAAAGCGCGAGGGTGAGGCGTACTTCGACAACGATTCGGTCTTTCTGGAGCGGTACCTCGAAGACCCGCGCCACGTCGAGGTCCAGATTATCGCGGACCACCACGGCAACGTCCGGCACCTCGGCGAGCGTGACTGCTCGCTCCAGCGTCGTCACCAGAAGGTCATCGAGGAAGGTCCCAGTCCCGCCCTGACGGACGAACTGCGCGAACAAATCGGCGAGGCCGCACGCCGCGGCGTCGACGCCGCCGACTACTACAACGCGGGGACCGTCGAGTTCCTCGTCGAGGAGGACCCGGACCGGGACGACGGCGACCTGCTCGGCCCCGACACCGACTTCTACTTCCTCGAAGTCAACACCCGAATTCAGGTCGAACACACCGTCACCGAGGAGATTACCGACATCGACATCGTGAAGTGGCAACTGCGGGTCGCGGCCGGGGAGGAACTCTCCTTCTCGCAGGACGACGTGGACGTCGAGGGCCACGCGATGGAGTTCCGCATCAACGCCGAAAACGCCGCCGAGGAGTTCGCGCCCGCGACGGGCGGTGAACTGGAGGTGTACGACCCGCCGGGCGGCATCGGCGTGCGGATGGACGACGCCCTCCGGCAGGGCGACGACCTCGTGACCGACTACGACTCGATGATAGCCAAACTCATCGTGTACGGGTCCGACCGCGAGGAGTGTATCACCCGCTCCCAGCGCGCCCTCGCCGAGTACGACATCGAGGGCATCCCGACCATCATCCCGTTCCACCGGTTGATGCTCACCGACGACACCTTCGTCGCGGGCAAACACCACACGAAGTACCTCGACGAGGAACTCGACCCCGAGCGCATCGACGAGGCACAGGAGAAGTGGGGGCCGGGCGACACCGAGGCCGAGGACGACGACGAGGACGTCGTCGAGCGCGAGTTCACCGTCGAGGTCAACGGCAAACGCTTCCAAGTCAACCTCGAAGAGCGCGGCGGCGCGCCCATCCCGGCCGGTGGCGGTGGCGGCGGCAACGGACAGCCCCAGCGTCGGAGCGGTGGCGGTGGTGGCGGCGGTGGCAGCGGTGGTGGCGGCGGTGACGCGGCCGCCGCCGTCGACGGCCAGCAGGTCACCGCGGAGATGCAGGGGACCATCCTCGAAGTCGGCGTCGAGGAGGGCGAGGAAATCGCCTCCGGCGACGTGGTCTGTGTCCTCGAAGCGATGAAGATGGAGAACGACGTCGTCGCGCCCCGCGGCGGCACCGTCGCACAGGTGGCCATCGCAGAGGGCGACAGCGTGGACATGGGAGACCTGCTCATCGTGCTGGAGTAGGCCGCCTGCGACCGCCTCAGCGGTCCGCCTCGCGTCGCCCCACCACGAGGTCACTCACCATCGTCATGACTGTCTCCGAGCCGACGTGGGCGGTGAGTTCGTAGTCCACGTACCCGTGCGTGTCCGTGTGGTCAGGTGTCTCCGTCGCCAGCGGTTCGCCCTCGATGCGGAGGGTGTCGCCGGGCCGGACCGGTTCGTGCCACCCCAGTTCCGAGAGGTACCGGGCACCCATGTTGGCGGTGTCGTCGAGGTAGGAATCGACCCACAGGCGCATCGCCACGGCGACGGTGTGGAGGCCGCTGGCGATGAGGCCGCCGTGGACGGACTCCGCCGCCGCGTCCGGGTCGGTGTGGAACCGTTGGGGGTCCCACTGTTCTGCGAACGCGACGATTTCGTCCGCGGTCAGCGTCCACTCACCGAACTCGCGGCGCGTCCCGACCTCGATATCCTCGAAATAACGCATGGGTCGGATTGGACTGACGCGGAATTAAAGCCCGGTCCCGTGCTGTCGACGCCGTTGCCCGCCAGTCGGTGGGTGCGTGCCCTTTTGTATAGCCGGGCTGCTATCGGAGGTATGAACGAGACACGCCGACGGGTACTGGACGCGCTCTCGGACGGGCCGATGTCGGGTCCCGAACTGGCGGAGCGACTCGACGTGTCGCGGGCGGCCGTCTGGAAACACGTCGAGGAACTCCGCGACGAGGCGTTCGAGATAGCGAGTACCGACGACGGGTACGAACTCGTCGGCGTCCCCGAGTTCGGCGGGGCGGCGGTCGAGTTCGGCCTCGACGCGCCCTTCGACGTGGAGTATCACGACGCCGTCGGGAGTACCAACGACCGCGCCCGCGAACTCGCGGAGGCGGGCCGGGAGGACGTCGCCGTCCTCGCGGACGAACAGACCGGCGGCCGCGGCCGACTCGACCGGGAGTGGGCGGCACCCAGCGGCGGGATTTGGCTGTCGGTCCTCACCCGGCCCGACGTCCCGCCGACACACGCCCCGCTGTTTACGCTCGCGGCCGCTGTCGCGGT